>JBJMGQ010000427.1:0-4934 GCA_045807845.1 Pyrinomonadaceae bacterium
GGCGTGAAGACGTGCGGCGCGGGCTCGACGTAGTCTCGGCGCGCGCCGAAAGTTTAAGCCGCTTCATGGAGTCGTACGCGCGTCTGGCGCGTCTGCCGCCGCCAAAGCTCGCCTTCGTCGAGTTGGGGCCGATCGTGCGGCGCGTGGTGGGACTTGAGACGCGTGTGCGCGTCTCCATCCAGCCGGGGCCGGAGTTGACCGTGCGTGCAGACGCAGACCAGCTTGAACAGCTCCTCATCAACCTCGTGCGCAACGCGGCCGACGCGTCGCTCGTGACGGGCGGCGGGGTGCGCGTCGGCTGGCGCGCAACTTCAAACGGGCACATCGAAATCTGGGTCGAGGACGAGGGGCTTGGACTGGCGAACACGTCGAACCTCTTCGTGCCCTTCTTTACGACGAAGCAGGGCGGTTCCGGCATCGGGCTCGTGCTCTCGCGGCAGATTGCGGAGGCGCACGGCGGGGCTCTGACGCTTGAGAATCGAAGGGGCGGGCAGGGTTGCGCGGCGCGTCTGCGTCTGCCCGCCTGAATCCCGCTTTTGGGACGCGTCAATCCCGCAAGTGGGCAAGTGGCGCGCGGCGGCTGTGCAAAATGTCCGCTTTCGGAAGTGGCACGCGGTTTCCTTCCGGGCGGGTATCGGAATGGGAGTTCCGTGCGACTCGGGAGTTTGGTGAGAGTTTGGATCGTCTCTCGCCAAGCTCCCGAGTGAAATTTATCAATCCCTCCGGTCGTAGAAGAGGCTGACAGATGATTCAACTGAGAAACGTCGAGAAGTTTTACGAGACGGGCGCGGGGCGCACCTACGTCCTGCGGCGCGTCGATTTGGACGTGCGCGAGGGCGAGTTCGTCTCCATCATGGGGCCTTCGGGCTCTGGGAAGACGACGCTGCTCTCCATCATCGGCTTCCTCGACAGCGCTTGGGGCGGCGAGTACAACTTCATGGGGCAGGCCGTCCACAAGCTGAACCACAAGCAGCGCGCCGAGCTGCACAAGCGCCACGCCGGCTTCGTCTTCCAGAGCTACCATCTCATCGACGGTTTGACCGTGCGAGAGAATCTCGAAGTGCCGCTCTCCTATCGCGACGTGAAGCACAAGGAGGCCGAGGCCATCGTCGCCGACACGCTCGACCAGTTCCAGATCGTCGGCAAGAAAGACCTCTTTCCCAACCAGCTCTCGGGCGGCCAGCAGCAGCTCGTCGCCGTCGCGCGCGCCGTCGTCCACGGGCCCAAGCTCATCCTCGCCGACGAGCCGACCGGCAATCTTCATTCGAGCCAGGGGCGCGAGATCATGGAGCTGTTCAAGCGCCTCAACGCCGCGGGCACGACCATCATTCAGGTCACACACTCCGAGGTGAATGCCACCTACGGCGACCGCGTCATCCAACTCGCCGACGGCTGGGTCGTCAAAGAGGGTCAAGCCGCCGTCTGAACGCGGAACTATGAACGCGGAACGATGAACTGAAGGCAACGGGCTGTCAGTTCATCGTTCCGCGTTCCTACTTCCTACTTCCTCACGCCCGTCTAACTCTTGTCACATTTCGCACACACACGCGTGAACGGCGGCGTCTATCACTAAAGTGAGACCTCGTCGAGCCTATCCGGCGGGGCGGAAGGCTTGATGAAGACACAGAAGGTTCTCGTAGTCGAAGACGACCCGGCGCAGTTGCGCGACCACACGTCCATGCTCGCGGGCGAGGGTTATCAGGTGCTTGAGGCGTCCACGTGCGCCGATGCCCTGCGACTCGCTCATACGGAAAGTCCAGACCTCATCCTGCTCGACGCGGCGTTGCCGGACGGCGAAGGCGTCGGGGTCTGCCGGAAGATCAAGTCTCACGAGGGCTTGCGCGCCACCTTCGTCGTCATGCTCTCGGGACAGAACACGACGGCCGAGCATCAGGCCGAGGCGCTCTACGCCGGGGCGGACGGCTACCTCGCCAAGCCCATCGAGTCGGTCGCGCTCAAGGCGAACGTGATCGCCTTCCTCCGCATACGCCAGAACGAGGAAGACCTGCGCGCAAGCGAGCGTCGTTACCGCGAGCAGGCCGAGGAGTTGCGCGAGGCGAACCGGCGGCTGGAAGAGTACAACCGTCTCAAGGCCGAGTTCGTCGCCAACATGTCGCACGAGCTGCGCACGCCGCTAACCGCCATCATCGGCTTCGCGCAGCTCGCGCAGCTCACGCGCGGCGACGACGCGCAGATTCGGAAGCGCTACGCCGACGCCTTCGAGCGCATCCTGCGCAACGGCCAACACCTGCTCGCGCTCATCAACGACGTGCTCGACGTGTCGAAGATCGAGGCCGGGCGGATGAAGATTCACCGCGAGCACGTAGACTTGGTCGAAGTCGTGCAGGGCGCCTTCGCGGAGCTACAGTCGCTCGCCGAGCGCAAGGGGTTAGGGTATCGCCTGAGCGTGCCCGAACGCCTGCCGCTCGCCTACACAGACCCTCTGCGCGTCCGGCAGGTCATCATCAACCTGCTCTCGAACGCCGCGAAGTTCACCGCGCGCGGCCACGTCGAAGCCGACCTCGTCGCACACGGCCGAGAGCACTTCCGCATCATCGTGCGCGACACCGGCATCGGCATCGAGGAGCGTTCGCTGCCAATCATCTTCGAGCGCTTCCGGCAGGTGGACGGCTCGATGACGCGCTCGGCGAGCGGCGTCGGCCTCGGGCTCTCCATCGTCCGGCAGATAGTCGATCTGCTCGGCGGCCAGCTCGAAGTCACATCGAAGGTGGGCGAGGGCTCGACCTTCACCGTCACGCTCCCGCTCTCGGCACCCGAGACGAAAGACGGCGAAGAGGCGCCGCAGTTCGCCGGACGGCCGGACGGCGCGGCGAGCGTGGGGGCGAAGGCCGCGCGGTTTGAGGAAGGGGATGACGCGCGCCCGCTCGTCGTCGTCATCGAGGACGACGAGGACGCGGCGGCGCTCCTCTCTGAGACTTTGAGCGGCGCGGGCTATCGCGTGTTGCGGGCGCCGAACGGGGCCGAGGGGCTGCGGCTCGCGCGCGAGCACGACCCCGTGGCCGTCACGCTCGACGTGATGATGCCCGAGATGGACGGCTGGCGCGTGCTTCAGACGATGCGCGCCGACCGGCGCCTCGCCGGCATCCCCGTCATCGTCTGCTCCATCGTGGACAACCGCCCGCTCGGCTACAGCCTCGGCGCGTCCGACTATCTGCTCAAGCCCATCGACCCGACCACGCTCACAGACATGCTCGACCGCGTGAGCGTGCGCGGCGCGTCTAACGGCGATGGCGACGGCTACGTGCTCGTCGTGGACGACGAGCACGGCGTGCGCGAGCTTTTGACGACGGCGCTCCGGCACGCGGGCTTCAACGCGCGCAGCGCGCCCTCGGGCGAGACGGCGCTCAAGCTGGTCACGCAGCAACGGCCACGCGCGGTGCTCTGCGACCTGATGATGCCGAACGGCATGAGCGGCTTTGAGTTGATTGCGCGACTGCGCTCAGACCCGCGCACGGCGGGCGTGCCCGTCATCGTCGTGACGGGCAGAGACATCACGACCGACGACCGCCGGCTCATCTCGGGCGAGATCGCCGAGGTCATACGCAAGGGCGAGCTGCTGCTCTCGGACGTGGCCTTGCGGCTGCGCGACACGCTGGAAGAAATAGGGGTGGAGCCTACGGATGGCGAAGATACTGTTCGTTGAGGACGAGCCGGACATCCGCGACCTCGTCCGTCTGGCGCTCGAAGACGAGCACGGCGTCACGTTGGCCGAGACGGCCGAGGAGGGTCTGCGCCGCGCAGCCGAAGACGCGCCCGACCTCATCCTCATGGACATCTCATTGGGCGGCGCCTTCGACGGCCTCGAAGCAACCCGCCGCCTGCGCACCGACCCGCGCTTTGCGAGCACGCCCATCATCGCGCTCACCGCCCACGCCATGCCCTACGACCGCGAGCGCGTGCTCGCCGCCGGCTGCGACGAACACTGGCCCAAACCCATCATCGACCTCCTCGCCTTCCGCGCCATGATCGCCCGCGTCGCCGCGGAGGGGCGAAGACAGTAGGCAGAAGGCAGATGGCAGTAGGCAGTTAAATACTTGGAACGCCGGTGCTACTTATATTCAAGGGAGTTGGTGAGCCCGTTGATGAGGCGTCCCACCTCGCCGGCCAGATTCATAACTCTGTCGGCCTGCGCATCGGTTAGAAAGTGTAGCCGTTTGGCAATCAGGATTTGCGTCTCAACCTCACGCAACGATCCATAGCTTATGGCAAGGAATCGTCGAAAGTCGTTGGCCGAGCCGCGCCCCTGCCCTTCGGCGATGTTGGAGGGTACCGAGACCGCCGCCCTCCTCAACTGATTCGTCAGTCCGTAAACTTCCTCCTTCGGAAATTGGGCGGTGGCTTTGTAGGTTAACTCGACCAAATCCATCGCCTTCTGCCACGCGATTAAGTCGCTATAGTTTTTAGCCGCCATGCCAGCTCCCTCAGTTAAAAACACTATGAGCCTGCACACAGCGGCGTGGCGGCGCCGCCAACCCTTTTCGTTTTGCGCCAAGGCGCAAAGAAAAAGCAAACTACTTCTAACTGCGTACTGCCATCTGCCTACTGCCTGCTAACTCCTACTCCATCCACTTCGCGGGTGGCTTCTTCGCGTCGGGGATGGCGGGGCCGGGTTCCCAGAGTTTGATGGTGGAGTCGTAGCTGGCCGTGAGCAGAAGGAGGCCGCGGGGGGCGAACTTGACCTCGTTGATCTCTTCGCGGTGCGCTTCGAATTTGGAGAGGAGGCGGCCGGTGCGTGCGTCGTGGATGCGGACGATGCCGCCGCCGCCAGCCTCGGCCAGCACGCGGCCATCGGGCGAGAACTCGATCTCGTAGACCATCTCGGGCTGGCGCAGCTCGCGCACTTTGCGGCCCGTGCTCGCGTCCCAGATGATGAGCTTGTGGTCGCGGCCGCCGCTGGCGAGGGTCGCCCCACC
>JBJMGQ010000428.1:0-28086 GCA_045807845.1 Pyrinomonadaceae bacterium
ACACCGTCGCCTGCATCCGCGTCCCCGGCTGGTTCGAGGCCGAGACAAAAAGCCAATAGCTCATGCCAAACACTTTCGGCTGACGAGCCCCGAATGCGCAGGACGGAAATTCGCCACATAACAGAAGAGCAGAGTTTGCACTCTGCCCTCGCCGTTCGTTCTTTAAATTTGCTTACCCTTACGCCTTCCCGTTGCGGCCTTCGCTGATGTAGCGCTCGACGCTGTTGATGAGGGCGTTGAGGCGCTCGTCGGTGCGCGACTGTGCTTCGCGGTTCTCGGCGTCGGCGCGGGCCCGTGCCTCGCGGTTCTCGGTTATCTCGCGTTCGTGCATCTCGGCGATGGCGAGTAAGGCCGTGATGCCCTGCGCGTTGCGGTCAGTGCGCTCTGTCAGGCGGTCAAGGCGCTCGGCCTGCCGCGCCATCGTTGCTTGAGTCTGCGCATTCGATGCGGAAGCCTGCGCCTGCTGTTCGAGGATGAAGACCATTGTCCGTTCCATCTCTTCTCCGGTCATGCCTGTCCGCCTTTCTGGTTGAGTGGTCGTTTTGCTTTCAGGCTTTGGCGGCAACCTGTTGGAGCGGCTCGGAGCGTTCCGTGTCGGTCGAGGGAATTATGTCAGAAAGGGCGGCGCGGTCAACCTCGACGTTGAAACCTTGTCTGTATGCGGCGCGTATCAGGCGTGCTAGTATGTGCCGCGCGGCCGCCCGTGGCCGCCGCCCCAGCCAAGAGTCTCCCTACGGACGGAAAGAGTATGAGCGAATCAAACTTTACGACCCCCGCGCGCGCAGCCGAGGCGGACGGCCCCGTGATGTCCACGCCCGCGACCCTGACCAACATCTTCTTCGAGCCCTCCCGCACGTTCGAGGCGTTGCGCGCCCGCCCGCGCTTCCTCGTGGCGGCGATCATCATCGTCGTCCTCGCGCTGGTGGTGACCTTCCTCATCTTCAACAAGATCGACTACGCCGCCTTCATGCGCGAGCAGATCACGAAGGGGCCGCGCGGCGACCAGATGACGCCCGAGCAGGTGGATCGGGCCGTCGGCTTCTACACCGGCCCCATCGGCAAGGTCGTGGTCTACTTCTTCCCCATCATCGGGGTGGCCGTCTCCATCACGGCCGGGGCCGGGCTCTACTTGCTCGGCGCGATGTTGATGGGCGGGCGGCTGCGTTACAAGCAGGCGCTCTCTGTCTGGACGTATTCGAGCTTCGCCCCCGGCCTCCTGCAAGCGGTCGCGGGAGTCATCGTCGTGCTGTTGACCCCCGCCGAGGAGATCAACCCGACGCAGACGGGCGGGCTCGTCCGGGCGAACCTCGGGGTATTGGTCGGCCCCGGCAGCCCGAAGGCGCTGGGCGCGTTGCTCGGGTCGCTCGACCTCTTCACCTTCTACGGCCTCTTCCTCGCTGCCGTCGGCCTGCGCAAGGTCGGCAAGATGTCCTCGGGGGCGGCTTGGACGGTTGCCATCGGCCTCTGGCTGATCGGCGTCCTGCTCAAGGTTGGCTGGGCCGCGCTCTTCGGCTGAGCGTCGTAGTCGAGAGCCGTAAACCGTGAACCGTGACAGGAAGGGCTTGCGTCCCTCCTGTCACGGTTTACTGTTTACGGCCCTCTTACTCGTAGCGGAGGGCTTCGATGGGGTCGAGGCGCGCGGCCTTCCAAGCGGGCCAGAGGCCGAAGACGATGCCGATCATGACCGAGGCGAGGAAGCCGAGCGCGGGCGCCCAGAGCGGGACGTAGGACGGCATCAGCAGCCGCACCAAAAGCGTCAGCGCCCAGCCGATGGCGAGCCCGACGAGGCCGCCGAAGCCTGTGAGGGTCGCGGCCTCGACGAGGAACTGCCAGAGGATATCTTTCTTGCGCGCACCGATGGCCTTGCGGATGCCTATCTCACGCGTGCGCTCGGTCACCGACACCAGCATGATGTTCATGACGCCGATCCCGCCCACCATCAACCCGACGCTTGAGATGGCGACCATCGCGATGGCGACGCCGCCTGTGATGGCGCGGAACTGCTCGATGATGGAGTCGGCCGTCGCCATGCCGAAGTTGTTCGGCTGGCCGAAGGGGACTTGGCGGCGCACGCGCAGGAGGTCTGTGATCTGGTCTTTGGCGGCGTCGATCTGCCCGGGGCGCGCGACGGCGAGAATGGACACGTCATCGGCGTTCGGCTTCAGCTTCCGCGCGACGTTGAAGGGGACGTAGATGCCGTTGTTGATGTCGTCACTCCCCGAGCCGCCGAAGAGCTGCTCGCGCTGCTGGATGATGCCGATGACCTTGAACTCCTGCCCGCCGATGTCGATAGGTTGGCCGACGGGGGACATGTTGGGGAAGAAGTCCTCGGCGACGCGGCTGCGGACGACGCAGACGCGCTGGTTCGTGTCGTTCTCGAACTGCGAGAAGAAGCGCCCCTCGCTCACCACGTCCGTGCCCGCACGCATGAAGTCGGGCAGAGTGCCTTCGAGCCGCACCGCCTCGGAGGTCTTGCCCTTCGTCGAGACCGTAATCTTCTTGCCGAAGAAGTTGTTGGTGATGTCGAGGAAGGGGACGCTCAGCTCCAGCGCCGGAAGCTGCGAGATGGCGATAGCGTCGTCGTAGGTCAGCTCCTTGCGCATCCGCTCCTCGCGCGACAGACGCCCGATGTGGATGCCCGGGTCGAACTTCATGACGAAGATCGAGCGCGTGCCGAACGATTCAATCTCCTTCTTCACCTGCTCGTCGATGCCGCTGATGATCGACGCAATGAGCATGACGGTGATGACGCCGATCATGACGCCGATGACCGTCAGAAAAGACCTCAGCTTGTTGGCCCGCAAGGTCTGCAAGCCCATCACGAAGTTCTCGTAAATGTCGCTCCGAATGATTCTCATTAGTCGGCCCTCAAAGCCTCAATCGGGTCGAGGCGCGCGGCCTTCCACGCGGGGAAGATGCCGGCGATGATGCCGACCGCGCCGGAGACGGTGACGGCGACCAAGACCGCCAGCGGCGAAAGGTAGGTCGGGATGAGCACGGCCGAGACGAGGCGCCCGAGCAGCCACGCGATGATGACGCCGGTCGCGCCGCCGATGGCCGAGAGCGTGACGGCCTCGACGAGGAACTGCTTGAGGATGTCGCCGCGGCGCGCGCCCAAAGCCTTGCGGATGCCGATCTCCTTCGTCCGCTCGGTCACCGAGACGAGCATGATGTTCATGACGACGATGCCGCCGACGATGAGCGCGATGGCGGGCACGGCGATGGCGACGATGAAGATGGTGCCGAAGAGACGGTCGCGCAGACCCGTGATGGAGTCGGGCGTGAAGATACCGAAGTTGTCCTTCTCGCCCTTCTCCAAGCCCCGGCGGATTCTCATCCACTGGCGCGCCTCATCCACCGCGTCGTCGAAGTGCTTGTCGTCCCTCGCCGTGCCCTGCATGTAGAACGAGCGCTGGTTCTTGAGCGCGCCGAAGTTGCGCCGGTAGGTCAGCAGGGGGAGCGTGACGAAGGTGTCCTGCGGCAGCCCGAAGACCGTGCCCTTCGCGGTGCGGACGCCGACGACGCGGTAGGGTAGACCGTTGATGAAAATCTCGCCGCCCACGGGGTCGGCGCCGGGAAAGAGTTTCTCGGCCACGTCGGAGCCGATGAAGGCGACGCGCGCCGCCTCTTTGTTCTCGATGTCGGTGAAGTAGCGGCCGTCGGCCACGTCCACCTTCTCGATCTCGCCCATCAACGGCTCCTTGCCGTCGATCGACACCTCTTCGAGCATCTCGTTTCCGCGCTTAATCTGCGCGCGCATGGGGCGGGCGCCGGCGGCGAACTTCTCCGTCAGCGTCAGGCGCGACTTCACGAACTCGTAGTCTTCGAGCGTCAGGTCTTTGTTCCGCCGCTGCGCAGCCGCGATGGAGTCGGTGTCCTTGAAGTCGTCCATGCTGAAGCGGCCGATGGTGTAGGACTTGGCGCCGATGTTGGCGATCTTCTCGTCGATGTAGGCGTTGAAGCCCTGAATGAGCGAGACGACGACGACGACGGCCGCCACGCCGATAATCATTCCCAACAGCGTCAGAGCCGAGCGCAGCTTGTGCGCCCAGATGGCCGCCACCGCCAGCTTCAATGTCTCGATGAATTTCATAGTTCGCGTTTATTACGGGCGAGCCCGTCTGTTGGTTGCACACCACGCTCCCCGCGTTTGTAGCCTGCGCCTAAAATCCTGTTGTTTGGAGAAAAGTTTACGCCCTTCGACGTGAACCGTAAACCGGAACAGGAGCGTGAACCGTAAACCGTAAACCCTGACAAGTGAAAGACGCTCGTCTCTCGTCAAGGGTTACGGCTCACCGTTCACAACTTTTTCCGGTCGCGGTTCACGGTTCTGCTACTCGTAGCGGAGGGCTTCGATGGGGTCGAGGCGCGCGGCCTTCCAAGCGGGCCAGAGGCCGAAGACGATGCCGACGCCCGCGGAGATGCCGACGCCGACGAGGATGGCCCAGACGGGGACGAAGGCCGGGAGCGGCGAGTATGCATTCATCAGGAGGCTCGCCAATTCGCCCACGGCGAGCCCACTGATGCCGCCGAGTCCCGTGAGGACGACGGCCTCGATGAGGAACTGCCAGAGGATGTTGGCGCGCGTGGCGCCGACGGCCTTGCGGATGCCTATCTCTTTGGTTCTCTCCGTGACGGAGACGAGCATGATGTTCATGACGCCGATGCCGCCAATCATCAGCGCGACAAACGAGATGGCCGTCAGCACGAGCCACGTCGCGCTCGTCAACTGGTTGTAGAAGTCGAGCAGAGAGTCCTGCGAAGAGACGCCGAAGTTGTTCTTCGCACCCGCCGCGACCTGTCGGCGGCGACGGAGGATGTCTGTGATTTGATCCATCGCCGGGTGGACGTGCTCGCGCGTGTGCGGGCGAAGGATGATGAAGAAGACGACGAGCGGCGGCTCGATGTCGCGCCAGTACTTGTCGAAGGTCGGAAGCGGGATGAAGACCGAGTTGTCGCGCGACTGCCCGAAGAAGTTCCCTAAGGTCTCCATCACGCCGATGACGCGGAACGGCGTCCCCTCAATCTTAATCTCCTTGCCGAGCGCGTCTTCGTTGGGGAAGAGCGCGCGCACCACGTCCTGCGCGAGGATGACGACGTTCTCGCGCCCGCGCAGGTCGTTCTCGGTGACGAAGCGGCCACGCTCGACGTACTGCGAGAGCGTGTACTCGTACTCGGGCGTGACGCCGAAGAGGATGGGCGTGTCGGTCTCCTTGTCGGCGTAGCGCAGGTCGGCGGCTATCTTGCGGCGGATGGGCGCGACGGAGTCGATGGTGTCGGTTGACTCGTTGCGGATGGCCTCGGCGTCCTCGACGGTGATGTCCTTGCGGTGCAGCTCCTCGTTGTTCGGCGGGCGGCCGAAGCTCGGGTCGAACTTCGAGACGAAGATGGTGTTCGAGCCTAAACTTTCAATCTGCTCGGCAAAGGCTTTGTTGAGCCCTTGAATAATCGAGACCATGAACGTCAGCGTCACCACCCCGATGCCGACGCCGAGAATGGTCAGCGACGAGCGCAGCTTGTTCGCCCTCACCGTGGAGACGGCCATCGCCGCCGACTCTTTGATGTCGTCGAAAGACATAGACCCTTCAACTACTCCGCGCGCAGCGCCTCAATCGGGTCGAGGCGCGCGGCCTTCCACGCGGGCCAGAGGCCGCTGGCGATGCCGACGCCGGAGGACGTGCCGACGCCGCCGACGACCGACCACATGCTGATGAGCACGGGGAAGCCCATCGCCTTCGAGAGGCCGAAGGCGAGCACGAAGCCCGCGCCGACGCCCGTTATGCCGCCGATGGAGGTGATGACCACCGACTCGACGAGGAACTGCAAGAGCACGTCGCGGCGCGAGGCGCCGACCGCCTTGCGCACGCCGATCTCGCGCGTCCGCTCCGTGACGGAGACGAGCATGATGTTCATGACGACGATGGCGCCGACGACGAGCGAGATGCCGGCCACGCCGATGGTGACGATGTAGATGTTGGCCGTCGCCGTCTTGTAGAGGTCGATGAAGACGGCCTGCGTCTCTAAGGCGAAGCCGTCCTCCTCGTCATGGAAAGTCTTGCCGCGCCGGTTGCGCATGATGTTGCGCACCTGATCTTCGGCCGCGACGAGCTGCGCGTCCTCGGGCACCTGCACGAAGACGACGAGCGAGACGCGCGCGCCGAACGCCTTCTTAAAAGTCGGGTAGGGAATCTGCACGAAGTTGTCGCGCGAGAAGCCGAAGATTTTCCCCAGCCGCTCGGTGACGCCGATGATCTCGTAAGAGCGACCCTCGACGCGCACCTGTTTACCTATCGCCTGTTCGGGCGGCGCGCCTCCGAAGAGGTTGTCGAGGATGTCGGGGCCGATGACGGCCACGTCGCGCCCCGCGGCCTCCTCCACGTCCGTCCACGCGCGGCCGGCGATGATGTCCGTATCCTCGATGGCGTACATCGAGAGCGTGAGGCCGCGGACGCGCACGCCGTCGGAAGACTGGTCGCCTGCCTTGACGGTCGCCTGCGCGTTGGCGGCGATACCGGTGCGCCAGCAGACGGTGCAGAGGCGCGTGACCGCTTCCGCGTCGTCCTCCGTCACGTCCTTGCGGCGGTTAAATTTTATGAAGTCCTCGCGCGAGGTGATGACCTGCGGGCGCTTCGAGACGGTGAAGACCGTCGAGCCCTGCGAGGAGAAGGTGGACGCGACCGTCTGGTCGAGCCCCTTGATGATGGTGACGACGGCGATGACGGCGGCGACGCCGACCACGACGCCGATGAGCGTGAGCGCCGTCCTCAGCTTGTTGGCGCGCAGAGAGCCGAGCGCGATGCGCAGAGACTCCCAAGTCTTGTGGAAGATGGGCGGGAGCCAGCCGCGCGCGCGGCGGCGCGTGGGCGCGGCATTGAAGCGGCGCGGCGCGGCGGCCCCGCTCTCTTCGGTCGGCTCTGTGAGTAGTACGCTCATCCGTCAACGTGTGAAACGTGAGGGGGGAAAGTCAAAGGGAGGATGAGAAGCAGCGTGGCTCTCATCCTCCCTCCGTCTTGTCATCAGTCTTTAGCCTCTGGCCTTCTATCTCGTCAGCTCATCCTTCTCAATCTCGCCGTCGCGGATGTGGATGATGCGGTGTGCGCGGGCGGCGATGTCCTGCTCGTGCGTGACGAGGATGATCGTGTTCCCCAGCTCGTGCAGCCGCTCGAAGAGTTCCATGATCTCGTAGCTCGTCTTGGTGTCGAGCGCGCCCGTGGGCTCGTCGGCCAGCAGGATCGAGGGGTTGTTGACGAGCGCGCGGGCGATGGCGACCCTCTGGCGCTGGCCGCCCGACAACTCGTTCGGCCGGTGCGTCATGCGGTCGCCCAGCTCGACGTTGCGCAGCGCGCTCTGGGCGCGCTCGTGCCGCTCGGCCGAAGAGACGCCCGCGTAGATGAGCGGCAGCTCGACGTTGTGCAGAGCCGTGGCGCGCGCCAGCAGGTTGAACGTCTGGAAGACGAAGCCGATCTCCTGATTGCGGATGCGCGCCAGCTCGTCGTCCTCCATCTCGGAGACGAGCTTGCTGTTGATCCAGTAGCGACCCTGAGACGGCGTGTCGAGACAGCCGATGAGATTCATCAGCGTCGATTTGCCGGAGCCCGAGGGGCCGATGATGGCGAGGTACTCGCCGCGCTGCACGTCGAACGAGACGCCGCGCAGCGCGTGGAGCTGCTCGGTGCCCATCTCGTAGGTGCGCCAGATGCTGCGCATCGAGATGAGCGCGGCGGGCACGCCGTCGTGCGCGAGCAGGTCGCCGCGCTCAAGGGCGTCTGCGTCCACGACGTTGTCGTTGGCGACGTTCGCCTCTGCGGTGGTGGGGCTCTCCATCTCTACAAGTGCCTCGCTCATTTTTTCTCAGCCGCCTTATCGCCGGGCTTGTTCTGTTGACGCTGCACGGTGTCTCCCTCCTTCAGCGTCCGCAGCACGCGGCTCGGGCCGGTGACGACCTCCATCTGAGGCTGAAGCCCGCTCGTGATCTCGATGTCGGACTCGCCCGTGATGCCGGTCTCGACGGGGACGAACTTGACCTTCTTACCGTCGAGCACGTAGACGCCCTTGATGTCCTTCGGCTTCTCGGTCGGAGGAGGCGGCGTCGGGCCAGCGCCCGGCCCGCCGGGCGGGGTCGGCGTCGGCGTCGGCGACTTCTCGACGATGGCTTGGAGCGGCACAGCCAGCACGTTCTGCTTGGTGCTCGTCGTGATGGTGGCCGTCGCCGTCATGCCGGGGCGGAGCGAGTTGCGCACGTCGTCGGGCATGCCGCTCAGGTCGAGCTGGACGATGACCTTGAACTCCTTCGCCTCCTGAACGTTGATGCGGTTGCCGAGACCCGCGCCCGTGGTGTCGGAGCGCGAGACGGCGAGCGGGTTCTTCTGGACGACCTTGCCCATGATCTCGCGCTCGCCCGTGGCGTCCACCTTGACCTTCACAGGCTGCTCCACCTGAATCTGCGCGATCTCGGTCTCGTCCACGTTGACCTCGACGTTGATCGTAGTCATGTCGGCGATGGTCATGAGCGAAGTGGTCGAGAGTCCCGCGACGGCGAACTGGCCGACGCGCGCCGGGATGTCCACGACGACGCCCGTGAGCGGCGAGACCGTGACGGCCTTGCTGCGCTGCGAAGACTGGCCGCGCAAAAGCGCCTGCTGCGCGTTGGCGCGCGACTCGCTCGTCGAGACGCTCTCGCGTGCGCGCTTGACGCCGTTCTGCGCGTCGGTGACGGCCACGCGCTGCTGGTTGACGCGCGCCTTCGACTCTTCGACCGCAATCTTAGACGATTCGAGCTGCGCCTGCGAGGTCTTCAAAGCGACCTGCGCCGTCTTGAGCCTGTCCTGCGCGGCGTCGTACTCGGAGCGCGAGGCGACGCCCGACTCGATAAGTTCCGTGGTGCGCTTCAGCTCGCGGCGGGCCGTCTCAAGGGCGACCTGTTCGCGGTCAACTGAGGTCTGCGCGGTGTTGACGGCCTGACGCGCCTGCGCAAGCGAAGCCTCTGCGGCGAGCTGAGACTGCTGCGCTTGCGAGACGGCGTTCTCGGCGGACGAGACGGCGGTGCGCGCGTTCTGCACGTCGGAGAGCGCGGCCTGCGCGCTGGCGGCCTGCGCCTCGGCAGAGGATTCGAGCTGCGTGGGGTCTACGCGCACGAGCGGCTGACCCGTCGTGACGTGGTCGCCGGGGTTGACGCTGATCTCGGTGATGCGCCCCTGCACCTCGCTCGTCAGGTTGACGAAGCGGATAGGTCGCACCTCGCCGGAGGCCGTGACCGTGGACTTCAGCTCGGGCCTCACGTCCACCTTGACGACCGTCACCTCGGCCTCGTCCTTGCCGCGCGCGAAGATGCTGATGACGACAATGAGCCCGAGGAGGGCGACCGCCGAGACCGCAATGATGATTTTCTTCTTCCGGCTCAGAGCCATTGGGGTTTAATTCCTCTTCTCGAAAAGACTGGGGTTAAAATTTCGGTCGGGACACGGGCTGGCTCCGCAAACACGAACGCGGACGGCGCTAAACCGAACAACCGCTGCACCTTCCCGCCGCCGGCAACTCTTCTACGTGCGAAAAGGTGGAACAGTTTCAAAAAGGTGTCGATAAGTGATGAGTGATAGATGAGTGATAAGTGATAAGAAAACCCGGGCCTCCGCCTTCTCTTATCACTCATCACTCGTCACTTATCACCTGCCTTTGATGCTGTTGGCGCGTCTCGCGTTTCGCGGTACAATGAGCGGCCGGCGCTGGAGAGCCTCTCGGCCGGGCGCCGGGCCCGGGTTACGGGGCATCTCAAGGGGCGTGCCAGCCCGCACCGCCATCCAAAAATTCGTGAAGGACGCGGCCATGATCACCTGCGACAGGTGCCAGACGGAGAATATCGAGGGCTCGCAGTACTGCGACGAGTGCGGGGCGGCGCTACAGCCCGGCACCGCCGGCCCCTCCGGCCGTGCGCAGACGAGCGAGCACGCCGGCCCCGCAACTGAGGCCATCGCCTCCGACTCGCCGCGCCTCGCTTCGGCCCCGGAGTTGCGCGCGGTGCCGAAGCCGCAGCCGCTCTCGTCGGGCACTGCGGTCGCAGGGATGGCGGGGCGCGCACGGTCGCACGAAGAGTCGCAGTCCGCACGCCGCGACTCGGGCGCCGCGCCGCACGCCAAGCTCGTCATCCACCGCGGGCGTTCGGTCGGCAAGGAGTTTCCGATGTGCGAGGATGAGTCGCACATCGGCCGTTGGGACGCCGACGGCGGCATCTTCCCCGACGTGGATTTGGACTCTGACGACCCCGAGGCAAAAGTCTCACGCCGTCACGCGCGCATCACGCGCCGCACCGGTCAGTACTACATCGAAGACTTGGGCTCGACCAACGGCACCTTCGTCAACCGCGGGCGGCGTCTGCTCCCGGGCGACCGGCAGCCCCTGCGCGACGGCGACGAGGTCATCGTCGGCAAGACGTTCCTGAAGTTCCACGTGCTCGACTTGGCATCGGCGATGCGAGAGAAGTGATGTCCTCCTGTTTCGATTGCGACTCGCCTGTGGCCCCGGAAGACCGCTTCTGCGGCAACTGCGGCCTTGCCTTGCAGCCCGCCCCGCCCAAGGGCGCGGAGGGCGGAGCCGCGCCCGCCTCCCCACACACGGGCGAGACGGTCGAGCCCGCCGAGCCTGAGTCGCGCGCCTACGACGACGAACTACAACCGACCATCATCGAGTCTTCGCACGGCGGTCAGGCCGCCGCGGCAGCGCGCGCCTCCGAGCCGTCCGGCGCCCCGGAGTCTTCGAGCCCCGCGGAGTCTGCGCGTCTCTCGACCGCCGGGTCGGGTCAACTCTCACGCTCTCTCGAAGAGGACGCCGACTCGACGGCCGACACGTCCGAGGAGCAGCCGACGGGGGCCGTCACCGGCGGGCAGCCAAAGGCCGACGAGCCCGCGCTCACGTGGGAGCCCACGCCTTCGCGCCCCGTACAGGAGAGGGGCGGCGGCGCTTCTTCGGCCCCACCAGAGGGCCGGCGCACGGGCGACCTGCCTGCGCGCTCGATGGCTTACACGGGGCGCACGGGCGGCACCTCCTCTTCGGGGCGCCGCTCCTCTGCGAGCCAGTTGGAGCCGGGCACGGTTCTCTACAACCGTTACGAGATCGTCAAGCGCATCGGCGGCGGCGGCATGGGCGCCGTCTACTACGCGAAGGACAAGAACCTCGGCGACCAGCCGCGCGCCGTCAAGGAGATGATTCAGACGCACATCGACGAGTCGCAGCAGGAGAAGGCCGTCGCCGACTTCCGCCGCGAGTCGATGCTGCTCGCCTCGCTCGAACATCCTTCCATCCCGACCATCTACGACTACTTCTACGACGACGCGGCCTCGCGCTTCTACCTCGTCATGAAGTACATCTCGGGCGGCGACTGCCTCGCGCGTCTGCGCAAGGCGCCGATGAACCGCTTGGACGAGTTGACCGTGGCCGAGTGGGGGCAGCAGGCGGCCGACGTGCTCGAATACCTGCACAACCAGCGCCCGCCGATTATCTACCGCGACCTCAAGCCCGCGAACCTGATGATTGACGGAAACTCCAGCCGCATCATGCTCATCGACTTCGGCATCGCGCGCTGGGTCGCGCCGCAGGAGAAGGGCGTGACGGCCGTCGGCACGATGGGCTACGCGCCGCCGGAGCTGTTCAGCGGCAAGGCCGAGGCGCGCACCGACATCTATGGCCTCGGCGCGACGATGTTCCATCTGCTGACCGGCTCCGACCCGCAGGACAACCCGCTGCTCATCTTCGACTTCTCGAAGAACCCGACGCCGCGCCAGATCAACCCGGCCATCTCGAACGAGATGGAGTGGATTCTGATGCGTGCCGTCGAGTACGAGCCCGAACGTCGCTTCCGTTCGGCCGCCGAGATGCGCGACACGCTCGTGCAGCACGTCGAGCGTCTGCGCGCGGGCGCCGTCACCTACGGCGTCGTGCGCGGCGCGCAGGAGCAGACCGCGCGGACGATGGCCGTCGAGCGCGTCTTCTGCGGCTTCTGCGGCAAGTCCATCTCGTCGGAGGATGTCTTCTGCCCGCACTGCGGCGCGCGCCAGCCCATCGCGGCGGCGAGCGCGGCGCTGCGCACGGCGCGCGCGACCGCGCGGCTCGTCGTGTCGGGGACGACCGAGTTGGACGCGACGTTCCTCTTGAATAAAGAGACGAACCTCGTCGGGCGCACCGACCCGCAGTCGAACATCTTCCCCGACATCGACCTCTCGCGCTTCGACCCCGAGACGAAGATTTCGCGTCGTCACGCGCGCGTCTGGCGCGAGGGCGACACGTTCCTCGTCGAAGACCTCGGCTCGGTCAACGGCACGGTCGTCAACGAGGCCGTCCGCCTCGGCCCCCGCCAGCCGCGCCCGCTCGCCAACGGTGACCGTCTGCGCCTCGGCGAGACGACGCTCCACTTTTTACTTGGGTAGACAGTAGTCAGTAGCCAGTAGAAAACATTTCCGCGCGGAACTCTCCGCAACTGCCGGCACACAACTGACGTAATAAGAGCCTGCTGAATAAAAACTACTGGCTACTGACTACTATCTACTGACTACTGCTTCAAATGTCTGTGCAACTGGAACGAGAGAGAAGCGCCGCCGCCGCGGCGCGTGTGCGTGAGGAAGCGCGGGGGCAGCGCGGGGCTTTGAACTTCGAGCGCCTGCGCGCGCCCTTCTCGCTGCGATGCGGGGCGCTGCTCATCGACTACATCGTCGTCATCGGCGTGCTCGCGCTGGCGACCTTGGCGGCGCGCGTCTTCGGCGGCGACGTGAAGCGAGGCGGCGGCTTCATCCTGTTCGTGGGCTACCTGACGACCGCGGGCGTCGCCTTCATCAACTTCGTGCTGCTCGCCAACCTGAGCGGGCGCACGCTGGGGAAGTGGATCGCGGGTCTGCGCATCGAGCGCAGAGACGGCGAGCCCTTAAGCGTCGGGCGCGCACTGCTGCGCCACCTCGTCGGCTACCCTCTAACGCTTTTGACGCTCGGCCTCGGCTTCCTCTTCGCGGCCTTCGACCCGCAGGGGCGTGCGCTGCATGACTGGCTCGCCGGCACCGTCGTCGTGCGCAGCCGCGCGTCCCGCGCCGCGAACCTGCGCTGAACACGGGCGCGCTTCTCCCCGTAAAGACTCTTCGACGAAGGATGCAGACCTCCTGCCCGAGTTGCGGTGCGGACATCTTCCCCGGCGCGCGCTTCTGCCGGCGTTGCGGCGCGCCCCTGAGCCTTCAGGGCGGCGAGACCGGAGCCGTTTCGCCGAACGCCGCGACCGTCCCGCTCGTGCCCGACGAGCCGCGCACGACCGACGGGCTCGCGCCCGACGAAGAGGAGCGCATCGCGCCGCAGACCTCGCGCGTCAGCCTCGCCGAGATGGAGCGCCTCCTCCGCGCGCAGGACGACGGCCAACCGCAGCCCTCTCATCCGGCGGCTTCCGAAGCCGCGCGCGGCCCGGCCGTCACACGCCCCGACCTTCCCGGCTATGAAGATGAAGAGCTGACCATCACCGTTCCGCGCTCGGCCGAGACGCACAAGCCCGCCGACTTCGAAGCGACCATCGACTTCGACGCCACGCGACCCGTAGACCCCGAGGCGACGATTCCGGCCGGCGTCGGCTCCTGGCCTTACGCCCACACGCACGGCGAAGAGATACACGAACCGGCGGCCGACGACTTTGCCGACGCCGACGGCGACGGCACAACGCCGCCCTCATCCACTGACACAAACCCGATGGCCGGTGCCGGCGCCGTTCCAGCTCCGCGCCCGGGCGCGAGTCCTGCGACGGCGCGACGCGCGTGGCCGCTGGTCGTCGCCGTCTGCGTCGTGTTCGCAGTCCTTGCGTCGGGCGGCGCGTGGCTCGCTTACAGACTGCTGCGCCGCTCGGCCATCACAGACGTTCCGACACAAGGGCCGACCGCGCCCGTCACGACCGACGCGCGGCAACAGTTCGACCTGAAGCTCGCGGAGGCCGAGGCGCTGCTCGCCGCCGGTGACATGGAGGGCGCGCTCAATCGTCTGCGCGAGGCCAACGGGCTCGACCCCGCCAACACGCTCGCGCATCGACGGCTCGGCGAGCTGCTCGTCTCGAAGGGGGCGACGCGCGAGGCCATCGAAGAGTTCCGCGCCGCGACGCGCAACGCACCCGACGACTCGGGCGCATGGCGCCAGCTCGGCGGCGCGCAGTTCGCCGAAGGGCTCTACCCTGACGCCGTCGAGAGCTACCGCCGCGTCCTCAACCTCAATGCGCCCGGCCATCCCCCCGACCCGAACGACCTGCTCTCACTGGCCGACTCGCTGCGGCTCGCCGGACGCACCGAAGAGGCGCGCGCGACCTACGAACAGTTGGCCGCCGCGGGCGTCGCCGACCTCTCGGAGATCGCGCGCCAGCACCTCTCGGAACTCGCGCGCGCGCAAACGACCCCGACGCCGCAGCCCACACCGCGCGTGGGCGAGCCGACGCCCGCGCCGCACGGCCAAGAGATCGTCTCCGTCAGCGCGACGCCCGTGCCGCCGCCCCCGACGCCCGCGCCCACACCGCCGCAGCCCAGCCCGACGCCCGTCCCAACGGCCTCTGCCTCGCCCGTCGAGCGCTACGGCCGCGGCGTCCAGCTCTGGACTTCGAACCGCGGGGCCGCGCTCGAAGAGTTCCGCGCGGCAGCCGCGGGCGGCAACGTCGACGCGCACTACTACCTCGGCCTCGCCTACGTCGAAGGGCGCAAGACCAGTTCGCTCCAACGCGCCGAACTCGTCGCCGCGCTCCAGCACTTCCAGCTCGCAGAGCGCGGCCAGCACGCCGCACAGGCGCGCGACTACGCGCAGCAGCTTGAGAAAGAGTTTGACCGATTGCGAAGGCAGTGATAAGTAGGAGGGTGATAAGTGATGAGTGATAAGTGATAAGAATGAAGCAGGGGCCTTGTCCCTCTCTTATCACTTATCACTCATCACTTATCACCGGATTTGAGTTATGTCTGAGTTACTAGTCAACTATCCAGACCGCGCGGCGGAGCGTCTGCCGCTGGGGCGCCTGCGCATCACCATCGGGCGTTCGGCGCGCAACGACGTGTGCGTGCCCGACCCGTTCGCGTCGCGCGTCCACGCAGAGGTGCGGCGCGAGGGCGACAACTACGTGCTGCAAGACCTCGGCTCGGCCAACGGCACCTACTACAACGGCTCGCGCCTTGAGCAGCCAATCGCGCTCACGCACGGCAGTCGCATCCAGATCGGCGAGACCGAGATCGTCTTCAAGGATCAGACGACCGAGCGGCAACTGCCCTCGACCACCATCGAAGAGGACGCGCCGCTCCCCGAAGCGACCATCGCCTTCGACTCGGCGCAGCACACGACCAACGGCCTGCTCGAAGCCATTGAGGGCGCGCGCACGCAAAGCTCGGGTCGCTTCGACGTGGCGACCATCATGCCGCACCGCACGGGCTCGACGGCGAAGTCAACCGCTGCGGCGACCGACCACGGCGACCTGCTCGCGCTCATCTCGAAGGTCGGCGTCACGCTGCTCGCCTCGGCCACGCTCGACGAGACGCTCAGGCAGGTGGCGCTCCTCGTCTTCGACGCCGTGCCGGCCGAGCGCTGCCTCATCATGCTGCGCGAGGCGGGCGAGGGCGGCGAGCTGAAGATACGCGCCGCCGAGATGCGCGACCGTCGCCCGGAGGTCGGCGAGGTGCGCGTCGGCCGCACCATCGTCGAGGAGGTCGTCCATCAGGGTCGCTCCGTCTTAACGTCAGACGCGCAGCACGACCCGCGCTTCAAGTCGAGCACCGTCACCTTCCAAGGCATCCGCTCCGTGCTGGCCGTGCCGCTCGGCGTCGGCGAACGCATCTTCGGGATGATCTATGCCGACTCGCCGCTCGCCACCTCGCGCTTCACCGAAGACCACTTGAAGGTCTTGACGACGCTCGGCTCGGTCGCCGCCATCCGCGTCGAGAACACGCGCCTGCTCGAAGAGCACTTGGAGCAGGAGCGCTTCGAGCGCGAGCTACAACTGGCGCGCGAGATACAGCAGCGCTTCCAGCCCACGGCGCCGCCGACCGTGCCGGGCTACGAGCTACAGGGCATCAGCTTCCCCTCCTATCAGATCGGCGGCGACTACTACGACTTCATCCTCTGCTCCGACAACCGGCTCGTCGTCGCGCTCGGCGACGTGTCGGGCAAGGGGACTTCCGCCGCGCTGCTGATGTCCTCCCTGCACGCGGCGGTGCATGCGCAGGTCGCTTGGTGCCGGCCGATTACGGAGACCATCGGCGCGGTCAACCGTTACCTCGCCGACAACACGCCCGGGAACCGCTTCGTCACCCTCTTCTACGCCGAGCTTGACCCTTTGACGGGCTCGATCTCCTTCATCAACGCCGGCCACAACCCGCCCATCATCGCGCACGAGGGCGGCGCGCTCGAACAGCTCGCCGCGGGCGGCCTGCCGCTCGGCATCGTCCCCGACTTCGACTACCGCGAGGGGCGCACGCAGCTTCGCCCCGGCGACGTGCTCGTCGCCTACTCAGACGGCGTCACCGAGTCGCAGAACCCTGCGGGCGAAGAGTTCGGCACCGTCCGCCTGCAAGAGGTCATCGCGCAGAACATCAATCGTTCGGCCGCGGGCATCCGCGACAAGATCGAGGCCGCGCTCTCCTCCTTCGCGCAGGGCACGCCGGCCGGCGACGACATCACGCTCCTCATCGTCAAGCGCGAGCCCGAGGCACGTTGAGCCACGCCGCGCGCCGAAACGTTTCGGCGCGCGTCATCATCTACGTGTGTGAGTTTAAGCTCCAAACCTCTTTTGACAGGAGAAGAACCCCCGATGGCCAAGAGACACACGCGCGCCAATCCTCTCATCGTCATCAAGTCCACGACCGAACTGGTTCCGGAGAAGGAGGTGCGAAGCATCATCAAGTCGCTTCAGCGCCAGGTCTCGGAGCACTTCCAGCCCGCTTGGGGCATCGACGCGACCATCGTCTACGCGGAGGATGGCAAGGAGTATCCGGACGCCTATCGCCTCAACATCCGCCGGACGGCGAAGGAGGCGGACAAGGGCTTCATCGGGTATCACTTCTCGGAGGAGGGCTACCCCATCGCCACCATCTTCGCGAAGGAGGACTTGGCGGAGGACAAGACGGTCAGCGACACGCTCTCGCACGAGATTCTGGAGATGCTCGTTGACCCGGCCTGCAACCTCTACGCGCACCGGCCGGCCGAGGGGCGCCGCCCCGCGCGCGGCTACTTCTACGAAGTCTGCGACGCCGTGCAGGCGCACAAGTACAAGATCGGCCGCCACCTCGTCTGCAACTTCGTCTACCCCGAATGGTTCGAGCACACGTGGGCGCCGGGTAAGCGCAAGTTCGACTACCTCGGCTTGCTGAACGAGCCGTTCGAGGTGCTGGCCGAATGCTACGCGGACGTGTTCCAGCGCACGCGCGGCAAGCGCCCGCTCTTCCGCACCATCTGGGGCCCGGACAATCAGCACGAGCATGCGAAGGGAAAGAAGCGGCACCGCAAGGGGCATCGCAACAGTCAGCGCAAGAAGGTGAGAGGCACGGAGGAGTAGTTCACACGCGGTTGCGAGATGAGCTGCGGGGCGGCGCGGGGGTTTGCGGCCGGCGCCGCCCCGCTCTATCTATGTGCGAGGGCGCGGGCGCTGCGCGCGATGCGCTCGGCCGTCTTCTCGCCGACGCCGTCCAAGAGGTCGAGCCCGCCGCCCTCGACGAACTTCGAGAGGTCTTCGAGCGAGGAGATTTTGAACTGCTGGTAGAGTGTCGCGGCGGTCTTCGGGCCGACGCCCTCGACTTCGAGCAGGTCGAGCACCGTCTCGGGCGTCTCTTCTTTCAAACGCTCCCACGCGTCGAAGGTGCCGCGCTCCAACAGCTCGACAATCTTGCCGCTGATGGCCTTGCCCACCCCGGGCAGCGTCTGCAAGCCCTTCGGCCCCTCCTCGCGCGCGATCTGCGCGACGGGACTCGGCCACGTCTCCAACGTCTCGGCCGCGTTCCGGTACGAGCGCACGCGGAACTTGTCGTCGCCGCGAATCTCCATCAGCAGCGCCAACCGCTCGAACCTCCGCGCCAGCTCCTCGTTCGTCATCTCGCCTTCGCTCCCGCTTGAGCGAATCTTACCACCGATTCCCTACTGCGTTTTAGAGAGCACCGCGTCGCGGCGCCGTCGCGCGAAGTCGAAGAGCGCGGGCTGCTGCGTGCGCGTTGACTGGCCGGAGACTTTGACCTTGAGGTTGCGTGTGCCGCCGTCGGGGAAGACGACGACGCGCGCCTGCCCGTCGTCGTTGAGATGGGCGGCGTCGGCGGCGTGGGCCGCGGCCTTCATCTCGGCGAGCTTCTGCTCGACCTCCGCGTGGAGCGTGGGCACGCGCTCCACACCGTAAGCGAGCCACTCGGCAACGGTGATGCGCGCGTCCTTCGGCTTGAAGTCGGCGCGCGCCGCTTCCAGCCCGTCGCGCGTGAGCGCGTAGGTCAGAAGCCCCTGCTCGATGAGCCCGCTCTCAAGCGCAACGTCGTCGGCCTGCGTCGAGGTGAGTATCCGCATGCCCTTGTCGTAGGAGAGCTGACCGAGGCCGCGGCTCCCCATCGGCCCCGGCTTGAAGCCCTCGCCCTGCACGCTCGCCGCCGAGTGGCACGCGTCCACCACCAGAATCAGCTCGCCCGCGTCCACGTCCCTCAGCCAAGCGCCCAGCTCGTCGGAAGAGATGGCGCGCACGAGCGCATCGCGCAGCTCGCCCGAGCGCCCCACGTCCGACGTGAAGAGGAAGAAGCGACCGCGCTCGTCCGCATAGCCGTGGCTTGAGAAGGAGACGATGATGAGGTCTTCGGGCGTCGCGCGTTCGATCTTCTCGGCGTTGGGGATTCCTTTCAAGACCTCTGCCTCAACCTTCTTCCCGGCCAGCAGGTCGAGCACGGCCTTGAAGTTCTGCTTCGTTGCCGCCGTCTCTTTCAAGACGCGTGGACTGGCTTTGCGCCCGCCCTCTGAGGCGTAGTCGGAGATGAGAGGGACGCTCACGACCTCTTCGTACTCGCCGCCCTCGCGCACGCGCGCGGCGACGACCTCCTGCAAGCGGCGCGCGTCGTTGGCGGCGAAGCGCAAGTCCCACTCCTCGTTCTCGTACGCGTTGACGCCGACCGAGATGACATACGCACGCCCCTTCGCCGCGGGCGGCGGCTCCTTCATCTCGAAGCGGGCGCGCGCCGTCAGACTCTTCACGCGATCCTCGTTGAAGGCGTAGGCGCTGAACTCGACCGGCTCGGCCGCGCCCTCTGCGCCCGGCCGTGCGCGCGGCAGCCGCACGTTGAAGCTGTTGACGAGCTTGCCCGTCTGCGGGTTCGCCTCGGTCTTCACCTCGCCGCTCTCCGCGGGCAGGTAGCCGACGAGCTGCCCGTTGCGGAAGAGGCGCAGGTCATAGACGCCGGAGCCGTCGGGCGGTCGCTCGGCCTCGACCGTGACGATGGCGTAGCCGGGCGACTCCGCACGCGTCTCGACCGACGTGATGCTCACACGCGGCTGCGCGCGTTTGACTTCGACGAGCGCGCGCACCGGCGCCAGCTTCTCGCCCGCAAGTATCCGCGCGAGCAGGCGCGGCTCGTAATAGTCGCGCATGAAGATTTCGAGCGGCAGCGGCTTCAAGGGGTCTTCGGGCGCGAGCCAGTGGACGCCCTGTATCTCGTCGAGGTCGGAGGCGTCGAAGCGCCCTTCGGGGTCTACGACGACCCAGCTTCCGTCGGCACGCGTGATGAAGCGGCACAGCTCCTTGCCCATCGCCACCTCGTAGAGATGCTCGAAGCCGTCGAAGCCGTCGGCGAGCAGAAAGCGGCCGTCGGGCGAGAACTCCCTGACCGAGTCGCCGGCCACTTCGAGCTTGCGCATCTCGGTGCCCGTCGCCGCGCTCCAGAGGGTCGCGCGGTCGTTGGGGCCGCTTCCTGCGCCCGTCGCAAACAGTTCGCCCTTCGGCGACCACGCGAACGAGTCCACGCGGAAGCCCGGTCGCCTGAGCGTGGACTCCGCCGAGCCCGCGTTGACGTGGTAGACCTTGACCAACATCTGCCGCACGTTGCCGCCGTTGTTCGCCGTGGCGACCAGCACGCGCTCGCCGTCGGGCGAGAGCAGGAGGTGCGAGGCGTCTGTGTATGCCTCGTCCGAGTCAACCTTGAACGAGCGCACGCGCTTCGGTTGGCTCGCGCGCCAGACGTTGACGCGCTGTGCTGCTTGATTGCCGTCCTCGCCGCCCTCGACCGTCTCCCAAGCGGCGGCGCGGCCGTCGCGCGACATGACGAACTTATGGTCTTCGTCACCGAGCGGCAGCTCGACGGCGAGCTTCGTCTCCTTCCAGTCGCGCGTGGAGAGCGTGACGGTCTGCGGCTCGCCGTAGGCCGAGTCGCGGAAGAAGGTGACGGTGTCGAGCGGCGTGAAACGGACGACACTCCACTCGGCGGTGTCGGGTTTCTCGCCGGGGTTGAGCTTCGCCTCGACGCGCGCGAGCCGCGCGCCGGTCTGCGCGTCCCAGACCTCGCCGACGATTCCGGCGCCGGTCGCGACGAAGCGGCCGTCGGGCGACACGTCCTGCCTCGCGGTCGTGTCGCCCGACGCCTGCCAAGTGACCTCCTTGCCGCTCAGAAGGTCGCGCGCGCGATAAGCGCCCTTGCGCGACGAGACGCCGACGAGCCCGCCCGAAGGGGTGAAGTGAAACTCCGACAGATCGCCGTTCGTGCCGGTCAACCTGTGAAGCTGCGCGCCGGTCTTCACGTCCCAGAGGCGTATGAGCAGCTCCGAATCTTCTTCGTCGCCGCCGTCGGCGGTGGCGAGCGTCGAGCCGTCGGGCGAGACGGCGAGCGCCTTCAGCTCGTCGCGCCCGACCTGCCCCGGTTCAGAGGTCGTGCGCCCCTCACGCATCGAGAGGAAGCGCGCGCTCCCAACGTCGCGACCCGTGGCCTTCTCTTTGACGTTGACGAGCCCGTCCTTCGCGCTTGCGACGAAGCGCCCACCGGGCGAGGAGGCGGTGCGCGGCGGACGCAGGTCGAAGGATTCCGACTCCTTGCCCGGGCGCTTGAGGCTCACGCGCGCGAGCAGGCGTCCGGTGCGCGCGTCCCAAGTCAGTTTATACTGCGTGCCCGTGACGACGACCTGACGGCCCGCGGCGGCGAAGGCGACGGGCGTTTGACCGTCGGCCTCGGGCGGAATGAAGAAGGCGTTGTCGCCGTTTGCGGCGAGCCAGAGGCGCTTGCCCGTCCACAAGTCCCAGAGTCGCAGGTTCGCCCCGACGCTCGTCGCGAGCAGGCGGCCGTCCGGCGAGAAGGCGCCCCACAGCCAGCCGTCCACGTCCTGCGCGGCGGGGTCGCCCGAGTTGTCGCTCAAGCGCCTGACCTCGCGCCCGGAGGCCACGTCCCACACGACCACATCGCCGCCGTTGTGCCCCGTCGCCACCAGTCGCCCGTCCGTCGAGAAGACGATGAAGCCGTACGAGATGTTGCTCATCCCCTGCTGCACGACGAGCCGCAGCGCAGGCTTCACGGGCGCAGGCTTCGCGGGCGCGGACTTCTGCGCGTGCGCCGCGGGGATTTGAGTTGTTAGCAGTGTGAGCAGTAAGAAAGGGAGAAGGGGAAGGGGCCTGTTCATCTTTGACTCCGGGTTAAAGGGTGAAGGATGAAGGCGGAAGGATGAAGACGGATGGGACGGCTGACCGCATCCCTTTCCGTCTTCATCCTTCCGCCTTCATCCTTCGTTTAAGCCTTCTCAAGGCCGGCGTATTTTTCGACGAGCTTCTTCTGGCCGAAGCCGGGGAAGCTGACGAGGAGCTTGGCGCCGTCGCCGACGCCTTCGCGACGCAGGACGAGGCCGCGGCCGTACTTCGGATGCTTGACGTGCATGCCGGGGGCGAAGCCGGCGGCGGAAGACGAAGATGTTGATGAAGAGGACGCTGTCGAACGTCCGCCGCCGGTGGGGCGGGGCGGCGTCGGCGCGGGCGGTTGTTGTTGACGCTTGGCGTCGTCGGCGTTGCGCCGTATCTGGTCGCCGCGCTGGCGGAAGAACTCGGCGATGGAGTCGGCGCTGTCGTAGGTCTTGCCCTCGAAACGTTTCTCCGGTTTCGGCGTCTCGCCGCGCAGCACGCGCGCCGCGTGGCGCGACTCCAGAGCGGATGAGCTGCGCGCAAACGAGAGCCAGGAGGCGCCGCGCGAGAGGTCTTCGATGGAGTCGAGCGGCATCTCGTTCAAGAACTGCGAAGGCTCCGACGCCAACTCCTCGCCGTAGACGCGCCGCCGCATCGCGTGCGAGACGTAGAGGAAGCGTTCGGCGCGTGTGATGGCGACGTAGCAGAGGCGGCGCTCCTCCTCCATCTCGGCCTGTTCGCCCATCGCGCGCGAGTGCGGAAAGAGCCCGTCCTCCATGCCGACGATGAAGACGACGGGGAACTCAAGTCCCTTGGCCGAGTGCATCGTCATCAAAGTGACGGGCGCGTCGCCTTTATACTGATCCGTGTCGGAGACGAGCGCCGCGGCGTCGATGAAGTCGCGCAGGCCGCCGCCCTCCTCCGCGTCATAATCGACGGCGGCGTTGACGAGCTCCTGCAAGTTCTCAAGACGCCCCTCGGCCTCTTCACTGTTCTCGGCCTTGAGCGCGTCGGCGTAGCCCGTGTCGAGGATGGCCGCTTTGACGACCTCGGAGGCCGGCTCCTTCTGCGCGCGTGTGACGAGCCCTTCGATGATGGCCTGAAACTTTCTGAGCGACGCGACGGCGCGCGGGCTGAAGCCTTCGGGCTGCTCGCCTATGATGCCGATGGCCTCCCACAGGGAGACGCCGTAGTCCTTCGCGCGCCGGTCTAACTCGTCGAGCGTCTGCTTGCCCAAGCCACGCGTCGGCGTGTTGACGACGCGCAGCAGCGCGATTGAGTCGTGCGGGTTCAGGGCGAGCTTGAGGTAGGAGACGATGTCGCGCACCTCCGCGCGCTCGTAGAAGGAGAAGCCGCCGACGATGTTGTAGCCGAGCCCCGCGCGCCTGAGAGCCTCTTCAAAGACGCGCGACTGCGCGTTCGTGCGGTAGAGGATGGCGGCGCGCGACTTCGCGTCCTGCCGCCGGTGCTCTTCAATCTTGGCGGCGACGAAACGCGCCTCCGATTCGGCGTCGAGCGCCTGATAGTAACGAAGCGGAGCGCCCGCCGGGTTGGCCGTCCACAGCGTCTTCTCCTTGCGCTCGGTGTTGTGCTTGATGACGGCGTCGGCTGCGTCGAGGATGGTCTGCGTCGAGCGATAGTTCTGCTCCAACTTGATCGTGCGCGCCTCGGGGTAGTGCTGCTCGAAGTTCAAAATGTTCGAGATATCGGCTCCGCGCCAACGGTAGATACTCTGGCTCTCGTCTCCGACGACGCAGATGTTGTGCTGCTTCTGCGTGAGGTAGTTGATGAGGGCGAACTGGAGGGCGTTGGTGTCCTGATACTCATCGACGAGGATGTAGCGGAAGCGTTCGTTGTAGTGGGCGCGCACGTCTTCGCGTTTGCGCAGGAGGCGGACGGCTTTGATGAGCAGGTCGTCGAAGTCGAGCGCGTTGTTGTTGACGAGTCTTTCTTCATAGAGCTTGAAGACGCGGGCGATGGCCAAGCGCTTCTCGTCGTGCGACTCGGCGCGGGCGGTGTAAGCTTCGGCGTCGAGGCCGGAGTTCTTGGCGTGGCTGATGGCCGACTGCGTCTGGCGCGGGGCGAGCCGCTGGTCGTCGTAGCCGAGGTCTTTGATGCAAGCCTTGACGACGCGCTGCGAGTCGTCTTGGTCGTAGATGGTGAAGGAGCGCGTGTAGCCCTCTTCCAGCTTCTCGATGTCGCGGCGCAGCATGCGCACACACAACGAGTGGAAGGTCGAGACGAGCGGCGCGCTCTCACGCCTTTGGTCTTCGAGCAGGCGCGTGACGCGGTCGCGCATCTCCTGCGCGGCCTTGTTGGTGAAGGTGACGGCGAGGATGTTGTGCGGGGGCACGTGTTTTTCGGAGATGAGGTACGCGATGCGCACCGTGATGACGCGCGTCTTACCCGAACCCGCGCCCGCGAGAATCAGTAAAGGCCCCTCGGTCGCTTCGACCGCCTCGCGCTGCCGCTCGTTGAGTGTTGAGAGTAAGTCCATTGTCTACTTAATCAATCTCTGAATCGCTTTGAACTGCTCATGGCGCGCGTCGCGCATCAGCTCGAAGAGCGCCAGCTCGGTCGAGGAGGGGAGCGCGCCGGAGCGTTGCATCTTGTCGAGCCCCGTCTGCCGGTTCTGCGCCGTGCGCGAAGAGATGCAGTCGTCGAGGAGATGCACCTGAAGCCCAAGCGCGAGCAGGTCGTGCGCCGTCTGGTTGACGCAGACGTGCGCCTCGATGCCGCAGAGAAGAATCTGACGCGCGCCCGCCGCTTCGAGCCGCGCGACGAACGCCTGCGCGCCGCATGAGCTGAAGGCGGTCTTCTCGACGGGCTCGAAGCCTTCGGGGAGGACGGCGGCGATCTCCGCGGCCGTGTGCCCGAGTCCCTTCGGATACTGCTCGGTGACGACGACCGTGAGTCCCAGCAGGCGCGCGGCGTGCGCGACCAGCGCGCAGCGCGCGGCTACCTCCGCGAAGTCGGGGAGGTGTTGGCGGAACGCCTCCTGCACGTCGATGATGGCGAGCGCCGTCCGCCTCGCGTCGAGCGTGTTCTCGTGTCGCATAAATGCTTCCTCGTCCGTCCGAGCATTTAAGCACGACGAGGACACATGGACAAAACAGAGGCCAGCGGAAGACGCTTTAACCACCGCAGACAGAGAGCCACAGCTTGAAGAGATAAGACTTCAAAGCTGTGGCTCTCTGTCTGCGGTGGTTAAACTTTTTTCCAGCGTTAGAGCTTGCCGGCGGCGCGTTTGGCAGCTTCGTTGATGGCCTTGAGGCGCGCGACCTTCTCCTCGAACGTCTCGCCGGGTTTGGGCTGAAGCTCGGGCGGAACTTTGAAGCCGCCGGCCCCCTTCTTCGGCTTGGGCTTGGCGTCGGCAGTTGGGGCGGCCGGGGCCGCGGCTTCCGCTTTGGGCCGCTCGTCTTTGGGCGCGGCGGGCGTCAACTCGGTCGAGGCTTCGGGCGCGAGGTCTGCGACGGTCTCGGCTCCGGCGGCGGGCGAGGCGGTGGCGGCCGTCGGGCTCAGGGGCGCGGCCGAAGCCTGACCCGTGGCGGCCTGTGCCTCTGCGGCCGGCCTGTGCGCGTCGGCCGAAGGTGAAGAGTCCGCGGCCGTCTTTGCGGGCGCAGACTTCGCGGGCGACGCCTGAGTCGCGGCGGGTTTCGCGGGCGCGATGCGTTTCGGCTTGGGCTCGCCGCGCCAAGCGGGCGTCGGGTATTCGTAGGCCGGGAGCGTGCCGCCTGCGGCGCTGAGGATGGCGGCGAGGTCGCGCTCGACGTAGCGCGTCTGCTTCGAGGAGTCGCGCACGTGCCCCAACGGCGGCCCCATGTAGAGCGCGCCGCATGTCTGGCAGCGGTGGAGCGTGTCGTCGCCGCGCAGGAAGACGCGCGAGGGGTGCTGCGTGTTGACTTCCTTGAGATGACCGTTGCAGAGCTTGCCCTTCTCGTTCTTCTCGTTGCACACGGTCTGCCCCGGCACGAAGCGTTTGGGAATGCCGGGCTTCGTCTCCTGCTGCTCGGTCGGCGCCTGCTTCGCGACCGCGTCGGGGCTCGTCTGTTTGGCTTCGCTCGACATAAGGTTAAGGGGTCGGCTTCCTTCTCTGTCTCAGTGTCGAAAGGCGTGGGACTTCGGCGCCGACAGCGCCGCGGCTTGCCCCGAATCTTACGCGCGAGCCGCGGGGAAAGTAAAGGAGGTAGGCAGAAGGCAGAGGGCAGTAGGCAGTCGCTCCGCGTTCAGGCGGTTGAAAGGTGATTCCGGAGTTGTTGACGGCGGCACTTTCAACTGCCTACTGCCTACTGCCTACTGCTAACATGCACAGATGCTGAAGAGTCTGCTGGCGCGTGTGTGGCGTGGGTCGCCGCGGTTCGTGAGGAGGGCGGGGGTGTGGCTGACGCAGCCGCGGTTCACGGTGACGGCCGGGGCCATCGTGTCGGACGAGGGCGGGCGCGTGCTGCTGCTCAGGCACATGCTCAGACGTGGGAGCGGGTGGGGCGTCCCCGGCGGCTTCCTCGTCGCGGGCGAGCAGCCGGCCGAGGCCATCCGGCGCGAGCTGCGCGAGGAGACGGGGCTCGAACTCGACACCGTCGAGCTGGCCTTCGTGCGCGTGCTCGAACACGTGCAGCAGGTCGAGATCATCTTTCGCTGCCGGATGCGCGCCGCGGCGCTCGAAGGTTTAGCGAAGGGCTTCGAGATTGACCGCGCCGAATGGTTCGCGCGCGACGCACTACCCCCGGGCCTCTCCGCCGACCAGCGCCGCCTCATCGAACGCGCGCTCGGCGACGGGGCTGTAAACGCGCGCGAGTAGTGGTATGCTGGAGGAAAAGTAGGCAGAAGGCAGATGGCAGTAGGCAGTTAGCAGGTGCCGTTTATGTGTGATTGTCAGACCGCCACGCGACTAGAGTTAAAAGTTAAGGCGTTGAGCATTCGCACCTAACCGCCTACTGCCATCTGCCTTCTGCCGACTGACTTCTTTTCAGGAGAACGATGACGATGACGATGCCGCGACTGATACCGGAGCCGGCCCAAGTGCTGGAGATGCTCAAGAAGACGGGGGCGTACCGCGAGGGGCACTTCGTCTACCCCTCGGGGCAACACACGCCGCACTACTTCCAGATGCCGCTCGCCTTCCGCTACTACGACACGGCGCGGGTGCTGGCCGTCGCGCTCTCGCGCAAGCTCCGGTTGGAGAAGGACGTGTCGAGCGCGCTCCCGAAGGTCTCCATCATCTCCCCGAGCCCGGGCGGCATCCCCGTCGCCTTCGCCGTCCGCGAGGCGCTCAGCGCCGAACAGATTTACTGGGCCGAGCGCGAAGAGGGTGAGCGCATGTTCCGCCAGTACGTCAACGCGGGCGAGGTGCACCCCTGCGTCATCGTGGACGACATCTCGCGCACGGGCACCGCGCTGCAAGAGACGGTCAAGCTCGTCCAGCAGCTCGGCGCGCGCGTCATCGCCTGCGGCGTCATCGTCCGCTTCCGCAACTCGCCCGCGCGCCTCGAAGTCCCCGGCGACGAGCCCGTCCCCATCCTCTCGCTCATCGACTTCGACGCCAAGTGGTACGACACCGGCGACGCCTGCACCGAGTGCAAACAGGGCGTGCTCGAAGAGCACGTGCGCTTCTGAAGAAGCGCCGTAAACGGTGAACCGTCAACCGTGACAAGAGAAGGCAACTCCTTCTTGTCACGGTTGACGGTTCTCCGTTTACGGCCTTTACATCTCGTGTCGATTGGTGAGCGCCTTGTCCATCGTGACCTCGTCCACGTATTCGAGGTCGGAGCCGACGGGCATGCCCATGGCGATGCGTGTGACGCGGACGCCGAGGGGCTTCAGCAGGCGGCTGATGTAGCTGGCCGTGGCCTCGCCCTCTGTGTTGGGGTTGGTGGCGAGGATGACCTCGCGCACTTCGACGCCGTCGTTGTTCTCGGGGCGCAGGCGCGGCAGGAGGTTCTGGAGGCGGAGGTCTTCGGGGCCTAAGCCCCGGATGGGCGAGAGCGAGCCGTGCAGCACGTGATAGAGGCCGTTGTAGCTGCGCGTCTTCTCGACGGCGACGAGGTTGTAGGGCTCCTCGATGACGCAGATCATCGAGCGGTCGCGCGAGGTCGAGGAGCAGAAGCGGCAGGGCTCAACGTCCGTCAGGTTGTTGCAGATGGTGCAGGAGACGATCTTGAGCTTGACCTCTTCGAGCGCCGCGACGAAGCGCTCCACGTCCGTCTGCGACATCCGCAGGACGTGGAAGGCGAGCCGCTGCGCCGACTTGTGCCCGATGCCGGGCAGGCGCTTAAACTCGTCGATCAGCTTGGTGACGGGCTCGGAGTATTCGAGCATAAGAGCGCGTAGGCAGAAGGCAGATGGCAGATGGCAGTTGAAGAACTATCTTATGACGAGTCGTTCGGGCATCAGCGTCAACGTCCGCGACGCAGAACGTTACTGCCTACTGCCATCTGCCTTCTGCCTACTATCTTACATCAGCCCGGGCGGGAGCATGCCGCCGAGCTTGGACTTCATGGCCT
>JBJMGQ010000429.1:0-3137 GCA_045807845.1 Pyrinomonadaceae bacterium
CGCGTTGCCGGGTGTGTTCGGGTTGACGTTGACGACGACGTTCGCGCCGCCCGACGCGGGCAGGTCGCCGAGCATGCACGTCAAGACCTGACCGTTTGCGCTGCAACTTCCCTGCGCCGGCGCGGCCGAGACGTACGTCAACGCCGCGGGCAGCGTGAAAGTCAGACTGACGCCGGTCGCGGGCGAAGGCCCCGCGTTGTTGACCACCAGCGTGTAGCTCAGAGGGTTTCCGACCATCACGGGGTCGCGCGAGTCCGTGACCGCGACCGACACGTCGGCCTCGACGCCGAACTTGACGACGAAGGCGTCCGAACGCGCGCCGCCATACGCGCCGCGCACCGCGTTCGCGAGCGGCAGGTTCGTCGAAGACGTGGTGCCCGCGAGATAGATGCCGCCCGCCGCGTCGAGCGCGATGGCGTTGGCCTGCTCAGCGTCCGACCCGCCGAAGCAGGTCGAGAAGAGCATCGCCGACCCGGCCGGGTTGAGCCTCGTGACGAAGGCGTCGGCGAAGCCCGCGAACGCTATCGAATCGCCGGCCAGAGGGAAGTCCGGCGAGCCGGTCAAGCCCGCGACGTACGCGCTGTCGTCCGCGCCGACGGCTACCCCGAACGCCTGGTCGAGACTGCCGCCGCCGAGGTAGGTCGAGTAAGTGAGCGTCTGCCCGTCGGGGCTGAGCTTCGACACGAAGGCGTCCTGTGAGTCGCCTTGCGCAAGCGCGGGCTTGAGCGCGTTCGCCACGGGGAAGTTGGTCGAGGTGGTGCTGCCGACGACGTAGGCGCTGCCGTCCAAGCCGACGGCGACGCCCGCCCCTATCTCGTTGAAGGTTCCGCCGAGATAGGTCGAGTAGACAGTGTTGCCGCTCGCGTCGAGCTTGACGACGAAGGCGTCGTTCTGGCCGGCCAGCACCGTCTGTTGCGCATTCATCAAGGGCAGGTCGGCCGACGCGGTCGTGCCCACGACGTACGCGCTCCCGTTCGGGCCGAGTGCGACGCCGCGCGCGTCGTCATTCTCGGAGCCGCCGAGCAGGCGCAGGTATTCGGGAATCGTGCCCGCCGGGTTGAGCTTCAACACGAAGGGGTCGCCGCCGACGAGCGCGCCCGCGAGGACGGCCGCGGGGCTGCCCGGGCGCGAAGCCAGCGCGAGTATGTTTCTGTTCGCAAGCCCCGTGTTCGCCGGGGCCCAGTTCGCACCGCCGTCGGTGCTCTTGTAGATACCGAAGCCGGTCGCGGCATAGACAATCGAAGGCGAGGCCGGGTCAATCAGAATCGCGTTGATGACGGGCGTGAAGGTCTGGCCGTTGATGGTGGTCGTCAGCCCCGTGCTGCTGCTCACCCAATTCGCGCCGCCGTCCGTGCTCTTATAGACGCCGTTGGTGAACCCGCTGACACCGGCGTAGATAATCGAAGGGTTCAAAGGGTCGAGCGCGAGCGTGCGGGGCTGGAGGGTGATGCCGCTCTGCATCAGCCCGTTGTTGACCTGAACCCAGTTCGCGCCTCCGTCCGTCGTCTTCAGCACGCCGCGGCTCGTCGTCGCCGCGTAGAGGGTCTGCGGGTTCGAAGGATCGATGACGAGCTTGTTGATAGCCGTAGACAGGCCGGTAGAGGGGCTGCCCTGCACCTGCGTCCAACTGTCGCCGCCGTTCGTCGTCTTGAAGATGCCGAGCTGCGTCCCCGCGTAGAGCGTCGTGGGCGTGTTCGGGTTGATGACGAGCGTGGTGACGACAGGGATGGTGAGGCCGCTCGCCTTCGCCTCAAAGGTGGTGCCGCCGTCGGTGCTCTTGTAGAGGCCGCTGCCGCCGCTCGTCCCCGCGTAGACGATTGCGGAGTTCGTCGGATCGACGACGACGGCCCTCGTGATGAACGGCGCAGTCGAGGGGCGCACCTGTCCACCGAGCTGCCAGCTCGCGCCGCCGTCCGTGCTCCTGTAGACGCCGAGGTTCGAGCCCGCGTAGATGACGCCCTGTGCGACGGCGAAGTCGTTGACCGAGCTGGCCGACAGCCCTGAGCTGCTTGCGCTCCAAGTCGCGCCGCCGTCGGTGCTCCTGTAAGCGGGGCTGCCCGCGCGGTTGGCGATGGGGAGGCGTGTGAAGTTAAACGAGTCGGTGCGGCCCGCCACGTAGGCCGCGCCCGCCGCGTCCACCGCGACGGAGGCCGCCTGGTCGTTGCCGTTGCCGCCGAGGTAGGTCGAATAGACGAGCCCCGTCCCCGTCGGGTTGAGCTTGGCAAGGAAGGCGTCTAACCCACCGTCCTTGCTGGTCTGAAACGAGCCCTGCGTGACGGGGAAGCTGCCCGAGCCGGTGAACCCGCCCACGTAGGCGTTGCCGGCCGCGTCCACCGCAACGGCGTTGCCGAAGTCGTCGCCGTTGCCGCCGAGATAGGTGGCATAGACGAGCGACTTGCCGTCCGTGCTCAGCTTGACGACGAAGGCGTCGTTGAAGTCACTCTTTGCGGCCTGCAAGGAGCCGGGGCCGGGGAAGTCCGTCGAGACGGTCGAGCCCACGACGTAGGCGCTCCCCGACGAATCGACGGCGATGGACGTGCCCTGATCGATGTCGGCGCCGCCGAGGTAAGAGGAGTAGACGAGCACGGGGTCGATGACGAGCGTGCGCCCGCGGTCGTATTCACCCAGCTCGAAGCGCACGCGCCCACGCGCGTCCACCACGTAGCGCGCCGCAACCTCTCTGCGCACGCCTTCGACCTCTTGATAAGCGACGGGCCGCTGCTGCCGCACGTCGCCGCCCTCGGCTTCGATGACGAGGTCGCCGTCTTCGTCAACGCGCGTCGCGCGCGCGCCGTCGAAGCGGAGCCGGATGCGCGCGGGGTCGGCGCCGGGGGCGACGACGAAGTCGTATTCGAGCCGCCCCTGCCGCCCGTAGTAGACCGCATCGATGCCCTTGTAGACCGACTCGTACCTGACCCGGTCGAATGCGGGAACATCCGTGCGCCATGCGCGCGCGTCCGCCCCGATGAGATAGTTGCTCCGGCCCGGCAGTTCTTCGAACCCCGACACCACGGGCTTGCGGTTTGCGCCTTCCAGTGTGAGACGGAGCGTGCTTGAGCGCTTCGACTCGCCTTCTCCGCTCGCGGACTCCGCCGCGCGCAGGCGCAGCACCGCGCCCGTCTCCGCGAGGAAGAGCG
>JBJMGQ010000430.1:0-3236 GCA_045807845.1 Pyrinomonadaceae bacterium
GGTGCTGGGGCCGCGTCGCCAGAGCACCTTGAGGATTTCCAGTTCCGCGTCCGTCGGGCGCGGCAGTTCAGTTTCAGGCATTGCGCAATACCTCACAGACTCAAGTCGCCGACGAGCCTACTACGAAGAACTTCGTACTGTCAACGAAAATCTTCGTACTTATTGTTTATCAGGGAATTTATCAGAATTTCTCGATTTTCCGAACTCTTCACCAGCGGTGATAGGCGGGGTGGCCGGGGCGGACGGCGACGAAGGTGCCGCGGCAGGTGGCGCAGGTCTTACCGTAGGCCGTGAGTTCGGCCTCGACGACGGCGCGGTCGCCGGTTGATTCGACGACGCGCGCCGCGAGGTGAAGCACTCCGTCGGTCGGCGTCGGGCGCAGCAGCTTGATGGAGTAGTCGGCCGTGACGGTGCAGGGCGGGCGCTCGGCCCCCGCGCGGCGCATGAGGTGGTAGCTGGCGGCCCAGTTCGAGTGGCAGTCGAGCAGCGCGCCGATGATGCCGCCGTTGAGCACGCCGGGGAACGCTTCGTACTGCGTTTCGGGGCGCCACTCGCAGAAGACCTCCTCGCCCTCTGCGAAGCTGCGCACGTGCAGCCCCCGCTCGTTCGCCGGCCCGCACCCGAAGCACGCGCTCTCCGGCGCGTAAAGCTCTTGAAGACTTTGTTCGTTCATCAAAGAAGTAAGCAGTAGGCAGAAAGCAGTAGGCAGCAGGCAGAGGGCAGTAGGCAGTCGCTCCGCGTGATGGATGTTGGAGGATCAATCTTCAATTTTCGACAGCAGTTCTTTTAACTGCCTACTGCCATCTGCCTACTGTCTACTGCTTTCTGCCTACTGTTCCACCGCCGGGTCGTCCGATTTGGCGGGCTGCCCCTTGTGGTCGGCGCCGCGCACGGTGCCGGTCTGGTCGAGGATGAAGGAGCGGCGGCCGGTCTTGCCGTAGGTCTTGGGCGTGGCCGAGACTTCGAACTTGTCGCCCGTGACCTCCAGCTCGAACTTGTACTCCCCGTTCTCAAGAAAGGTCTTCTCCAGCAGCTCCTCCGCGATCAACTCTTCGAACGTGCCGAAGCGCCCATTCTTCTTACCGTCCTTGTAGGCCGACTGCGCCCCTGCGATGCGGTTGAGCGCGTAGACCGTCATCGTCTCATTCAGGATGACGGGATAGTCCTTGGCCGAGATGGCAACCGTGAGCGCGTAGGAGCGCACGAACGAGATGGGGAGGCGCATCTCGTGCATGACCACGTCGCCTTCGTTGGTCGCCTCGTAGGAGGCGGGCGCCGTCTCAGCCGCCTCCAACTGCGCGAGCAGCGCGCGCACGACGGGGTCGGTGCTGCCGCCCGAGCGCTTCTTCGTCTCTTCGAGCGCGCTCTTCATAACGGAGTCGGAGAGGTAGAGGTGGAGGAGCTTCTGCTTGGCCTGCCACGCGACGGCGTCGCGGTAGGCGTTCGTGGAGGCGAGCGTCTGCCGCGCGTCGAAAGAGTCCACACAGTGGCGCACGGCCTTCAGCTCGCCGCCGACGAGGAAGTTGTTGATGATGGTGTAGGAGAATCCGTCGGAGGCGCCGAGGGTGTGGATGTCGAAGCCCTTGCGCTTCTCTGCACGCTGCGGGGTGCCGAGCGAGGCGAAGCCGAACACGACGAGCACGCGCGGCAGAATCTCGCGCACGCGCTCCGGATTGTTGAGCGCGGCGATGAAGAGGAAGCCCGGTTCGGCCTCGTGCTCCTCCTTCTTCTCTTCGCGGCCGTTGCTCGGGCGCATGAGCCCGAACTGGCCCTCGTTGAGCGGCAGGCTGATGGCGACCTCGTTGCCGAGCGCGGGCAGCAAGTCATCTTTGAACTTGAAGCCGAAGAGTTTTTCGACCGCCGCGATGGTCTCGTCCGCGGTCGGCTGCCGTTCGGCCTTCGCGCCGCCCTCGTCGCCGCCGTAGGCGGCGGCCAGCGCCGACGGGTTGACCGAGGCTGAGCCGAGCGTCGAGTTATAGATTTGCGTCCAGTCGAGCGAGCCCGCGATGAACAGCTCGGCGTCGGCGGGCGCGACCGAGGCCGTCTCGCCCGTGACGGGCGGGCCCGAGACGACGTTCGGCAGGAAGGGGATGAGGGAGATGGTGCCGTCGGGTGTGTTCTCGACGGCGAGCCGGAAGGCCAGCGCGCCGCGGTCGAGCGAGGCGCCGAGCGCGACCGCGCCGGGGATGCGCGGCACTCCGCCCCACAGGCCGCTGAGCACGCGATTCATGCCGCTCACGGCCACCTCCTCTTCGGACGGCGGCGGGGGCGTGGGCGGGTTGTTAAGGTCGTTATTATGTTCGCCCAGAGTCTCTTCGACCTGCGCCATGCGCGCGGCGGCCTCGGGGTTCATCTCCTCCGCATCTTCCCCCGACTGTTCGGCCGCCGTCGTCTCGCCCGACTCCGGCGCGGCGGTCGGCTCCGGCTGTGCCTCCGTGCCGGCCGGCTCCTTCTCGCCGACGATGGCGACGGTCGGCGTGGCCTGCTGCTGCTGAGCCTCAGACGCCCTCTGCGCCTGCAACGCCCAGCCCTGCTGCGCGACGTTCGTGTCCACGTAGACGAAGAGCGAGTCCGACGCGAAGCGCGCGCGGACGGACTGGAAGCGCGTGCTGTCGGCGAGCCGCGGTCGCTCCTCTTCACCGCGCAGGCGCTTGAGCGTGAAGGGCGAGTCGGCGGCGAGCAGCCAACGCCCCACGCGCCTTAACGCGAAGTCGGCCGGTGGCGGTTTCGTCGCGCCACGCGGACGCTCGCTCGCGTCGGGCTTAGGGACGACGACGGGCTCGGGCGCGGCGCCCGCCATGGCCTTCTTAACTTGGGGCACCCTCTCGCCGAGCATCCGGCGCAGCTTCGGCTCGAAGGCGACGGCCGCCTCCGTCGATTCCAGCTCGACGGCCATGAGCGCCTGCGGCACTCCGGCGCGCGCGGGCATGAAGGTCACGACGACGCGCGACTCGCCGAGTGCCTCCGCGTTGTCGGAGATGAATCCGTAGATGTCTGTGAGCGGCTTTGCCTCTTCGCCGCCGAGGAGTCGGAGCGAAGCGACGGCCGACTTCACCTCCTCCGCGTGCGCGAGCGTGCCGACCCGGCGCAGCTCAAGGTAGACCGTGTAGCTGTCGGCGGCCAGCATCTCCTCGACCGAGAGGTCGGGCTCGGCGCGTCGCGCCTGCGGCGGCGTCTGCGCGCGCGCGGGCGCGGCATCGGGCGTGGCACTCGGGCGCGCGGGCGCCTGCGCGGAC
>JBJMGQ010000431.1:0-16443 GCA_045807845.1 Pyrinomonadaceae bacterium
AAACACTAAAACAACAAGAACCTCAACCCAAAAAAGTTGCCGTCGGGCGACCACTTCGGGTTGGTCGAAGACTTGTCGGCGAAGGTGAGCTGCACGCTCTCTTTGCCGTCAACGCCCGCCAACCAGATTTGCGAGACGTACTCGCTCCGTTCGGGCGTCGTCACGACATCGCTGACCGTGTAGACGACCCTGCGCCCATCCGGCGAGACGCGCGGCGAGGCGATGCCCCTGACTTTGAGTTGCAGCTCCGGCGTCCACGCGGCCGGCGCGCCTGTTTGGGCCGCGGCGGCGCAGCCCAGCACCACGAGAGCGAACGTTGCTTTCAGCAAAGTTTTCATCTTCGTTTTCCTTCGAGCGGACGGGATGTCCGGAGGTGTTGATAAGACTTCAGAACGCGTGACGCACATCCTAACTCTCGAAGGAGCGTGAGTCTAGCAGTTAATTGAAGAAGGCGGCCGTCAAGCTCTTTAGCCTCACGACCGCCTTCTGCTCATACCTGCTGCGCAACGCTTACTTGAAGTTCGCCTGCACCTGTGTGTCCTTGCTCACGGTGACGCTGCACGTTAGCAAAGTGCCGGAGCAGGAGCCGCTCCAGCCCGTGAACTTGACGCCGGCTGCGGGCGTGGCCGTTAAGGTGAAGCGCGTCCCCTGCGTGACCTTCGCCGAGCATGTCTTGCCGCAGTCGATGGCCGCGGGTGCGCTCGTCACCGAACCCGAGCCCGCGGTCTTCACCACGAGGTTGAAGACGGGCGCGAAGTTGGCCGTGACGTTCAGCGCCTCGTTGACGCTCAACGTGCACGGGCCCTGCGCTTCGGCGCACGCGCCCGTCCAGCCCGTGAAGACCGAGCCCGAGTTCGCGCTCGCCGTCAGAGTCACCTGCGCGTTCATGTCGTAAGAGGCCGAGCACTTGCTGCCGCAACTGATGATGCGGTCGGACGAAGCGACCTTGCCCCCGCCGTTGATTGAGACTGTGACCGACGGCACGCCGACGTTGGCCGCCGCCATCTGCGCGCCGATGAACTCTCCGACCTCGCCATCGGCCGGCGCGCTGCACACGCCGTCGGCGCACAGAGCCTCGTGCGTGATGGGGTCATAGGCGCCCGTGTACTGGTACATCTCATAGCGACGGACGACCGCGCGCGTGCCCGTGGCGAGAGCGCCGGAGTTGCCGCGGCGACCACGCCCCTGCCTGCCGTTGCTGTTCGACGCGGGCTCGGCCTGCAAAATCTCCCAAGCGACCTCCGCGTGCGCGGCGTCCTGCGGGACGATGACGTTGTCGCTCATCAACTCGTCCAGAGTCACCTCGCGCGGAAGCTCCGACTTGAAGACCTTGACCCACTGCGCGTTGCCGAAGAGTTCGGGCGCCTCGGCCGCTTCGGGCGCTTCGATCTCTGCTTCGAGCACGGGCGCTTCGCCCACCTGCGCCGGGGGGATGACGACGTAGACCGGGCCGGGGATGGCGACCGGCGGGTCGAAGGGCGTGAGCGTGTCGGGCGCGTTCGCGTCTTCAATCAACCAGCGGTAGGTCGTCTTCGTCGCGTTCGCGCGCAGGCTGACGCCGAAGTGCTCGCAGCCGCTCGTCGCGTAGCTTGCGCCGTTCCACTGATAGCAGGAGCCGGCGAACGGGGTGCCCGCGGCGTGGGTCACGGTCGTCTGCATGAACTGCCCGAGGCCCGGGTCGTACGCGCTCTCCCAGCGCACGCGGACGCCCGTCGCGGTCGGGATAAGCTGCGGCGAGCCGTAGCGCTGCGCGCTGAACGAGTAGTACACGTCGCCGGGCTGTAAGCCTTCCAGCTCAATCTCGAAGCCGTGCGCCTCGTGCTCTGTGTGGTTGACGACATCGAAGTTGGAGAGCGAGCCGAAGACCGTGGCCGTCTGCGCGTGCGCGCTCAAAGAGGCGAGCAGAGCGACGACGAGCGCGAAGAGCGGGAGCGCCGCGCGGCGCAGTTTCATAAAGCGCAGGGAGAGCCCTGCGTGGGGACGAGTCGGGTACATGATGTGTCTCCTTGGGTCGAAGGGCGACGCCCTTCTATAAAAGTATGAATGCCCTTGTGCCGTAGGTGGCGGCGGCAGGAAGGCAGAAAGCCTGAAGCCGAACCCCTTGTCGAAGGCGCCGCGCTGGTGGCGCCCCGAAATAACCTAACCGGCGAAACAGAGCGCGCGCCGCGCGTCGAAATACATCGCGCCGGAAAAATTACGGCCGAGAGAATTTCTCTTGCGCGCCCGCGGGCGCCGGTGATACAGTCCGCGCCCGCCGACACACGAGCGTTCACGCCTCACCCCGCCAGGGGGCGTCTCCAAACAAAAAAAGTTATCAGGCCGAGACCCGCACACGGGCGCTCGGGCTTTTCCGCGCGCCGACGAGTACCGCCATGCCGTTGCGGGGCGCCGCCGGGAGGAGAACACATGAACGGCCACGACACATGCACCCGCCTCGCTCACTTCCGCTTCAGGCTGATTCTCATCAGCATCACACTCATCTATCTCTCGACGACCACGCTCGCGCAAGACCTCGACGAAGTCTCCTTTTCGGGCACGGTCACCGACGAGCGCGGCGCGGTCGTCCCCGGCGCCAACGTCACGGCGCGACTCGTCAACACGGGCGCCGAGCGCACGGCCGTTACGAATGGTGAAGGGCGGTATCGTTTGGTAGAGCTTCAGCCGGGTGCTTACACCTTGCGCGCCGAGCGCGCGGGCTTCGCGACCGAAGAGAGGAGGGAAGTCTTGACACTTGCGGGCCAGTCTGTGCGCCTCGACTTCACACTCCGCCCGGCCGCGCTCGCCGCGGAGCAGACCGTCGTGAGCGACCTTGAAGTGCCGCTCATCAACACGACGCGCACCGTCGCGGGCGGCGCCGTTACTCGCGAGGAGTTGGAGCGGCTGCCCGTCTTCTCACGCTCGCCGCTCGACTTCGTCTTCCTGCTCGGCGGCGTCACGGAGGAGCCGCTCTCGACGCGCGACGCGGCCGAAGACCGCGACGACTCAGGCCCCGCGCGCCGCGCCGCCGAAGCGCCCGAAGAGACCGGCACGTTCGCGCTCGCGGGAGGTGCCAGCTACTCGAACAACATCACCATCGACGGGCTCGACGACAACGACGACCGCGCCGCTCGCGAACGTTTCCAACCACCGCTCGACGCGGTCGAAGAGGTGCAGGTCGTCACCAACCAGTTCTCTGCCGAGTACGGCCGCGCCTCCGGCGGGCGCGTCAACCTCCGCACGCGCTCCGGCTCCACACGGCTGCGCGGTCGCCTCTCCTACTTCTTCAAAGACGAATCGCTCGACGCGAACACTTGGAACAACAACCGGCGCGGGCTCAAACGTCTTCCACTGCAAGAGCACCGCCCCGCCTTCTCGCTCGGCGGCCCCGTGCGTCTGCCCTCCGTCTACGACGGCCGTGGCCGCACCTTCTTCTTCGTCGCCTACGAGCGCGAGCACGTGCTCGACTCGACGCTGATAGACGTGCTCGTGCCCGTCGAGCAGAACGCGCTGTTCTCGCTGCCGCGCCCCACCACACTGACCGGGCGTCGCTTCGAGCCCGAGGCCACGCCGCCGAACCCTGCCGCCGAACTCGCGCCGTTCGTCGAACGCGTCTCGACGCCTCTGCGCTCTACGTCCCTTACCGCGCGGCTCGACCAAGACTACTCGAAGCAACATAACGGCGCGTTCCTCTTTCAACTCGGCCGCGCGTTGAACCTGCGCCAGTTCGGCGGCGGCTCGCGCCTCGCCGACGGGCTGCAAGGCCGCAGGCGCGACACGGACGCGCTCGCCTACACAGACAACCTCGTGCTCTCGCCTTCCGTCGTCAACCAACTGCGCGCGCAAGCCTCGCGCCTGCGCCCCTCGACGCGCGCCGCCGCGACGCGCCCCGTCGTGCTCATCAACATCGACGACCCGCTCTCCGCGCAGTCCGGCACACTCGTCGCCGGCTCTTCGACCTCCGGCGCGACCGACCGCGCCGAGACGCGCTTTCAACTTCAAGAGACGCTCACGCTCGTCCGCGGCGCGCACACCTTCAAGCTCGGCGCAGACGTGCAACGCGTCCGCTCGATCTACAAAGACCTCGCGGACGCGACCGGCACCTACAGCTTCGCGAGCGCGGGCGACTTCCTCGCCAACGCCCCCTCACGCTTCCGGCAGCGCTTCGGCACAGAGTCCGCGCAGCGCAACACATACTCCGGCCTCTACGCGCAGGGCGAGTGGCGCACGGGGCGGCTCACGCTCACCGCCGGCCTACGCTACGAGCGCGAGAGCGTCCTCGTTGACCGCGACAACTTCGGCCCGCGCGTCGGCCTCGCACTCGACCCGGCGGGCAAGGGCAAGACCGTTCTGCGTCTTGGCGCAGGCGTCTTCTACAACCGCGCGCTGCTGCGCACCATCGACGACTTCACACTCGGTCGCTCCATCGTCGAGTTCGATACGAACAACCTGCCCTCTGCCGCGCGCCGCGCCTTCATCGACGCCAACCTCCGCTTCCCCCAAACGCTCGACGCCGGCTCGCCGCTCGTCCGAGACTTCGGCACGCGTCTCACAGACTTCTCGCGCCGCCTCGACCCGAACATAAAAATTCCCGAGAGCTATCAAGCTAACGCCGGCTTCGAGCGTGAGCTGGGCCGCGGCTTCGTCGTCGAAGCCAACTACATCTTCAACCGCGGCCTTCATCTCTGGCGAGAGTTCAACGCGAATGCCCCGCGGCTGCCGTCCGGCTTCAAAGATTTCGCCGACTATCTTCTCTCTCGCGACTTCGCCAACTTCCGCGACGCTGCGGGAGCGCGACCCATCTACGGCGCTTCGACGGCGGGCGAGCTGGTGCGCTTCACGCTCGCGCCGCCCGACGCCGACAACATCGCGCGGCTCGTCGAGTTCGGCCTGCCCGTCACCGTCTTCAACTTGGGGAGCGTCAACTCAACCGCGACGCTCGACGCCGCGCTCGCGGCGCTCCAACCGCTGCGCCCAGACCCTGCGCGCGTACAGGTCGAGCAGCTCGCATCAATCGGCAACAGCTTCTACCACGGGCTCAACGTCGAAGCGAGGCGCCGGTTCAAGCTCTCAGAGAGAGGGGCCGGCGGCTCTCTGCGCGCGGCCTACACTCTGTCGCGTTTGATAGACGACGGCGTCGTCAACACTTCGAGCGCGCTGCGCGTCGGCGACTTTCGCGCGGAGCGCGCGCGCAGCCTGCTCGACCGCCGCCACCGCTTCGTTCTCTCCGCCACGTTCGACGCGCCGCGCGCGCTCGGGCGGCTGCGCTTCGCCTCCGTGCTGCGGCTGGCGTCGGGTGCGCCCTTTAACGTCAGCCTCGGCGGCGCCGACCGCAACCTCGACGACGTGGGCAACGACCGCCCCTCGTTCGACGGCGACCCGCGCCTCATCCATTGGCGACGCCCCGGCGAGCCGCTCGACCCGCGCCTGCTCGAAGCCTTCCATGCCCCCTCCGTCGGTCGCACCGGCGACCTCCCACGCAACGCCGGCATGGGCCCCGCCCTCTTCGCCTTCGACCTCAACGTCGAGCGCGAGTTCCGCGCGGGCGAACGCGCGCGCCTGCGCCCGACGATTGAGGTTGACAACCTGCTCAACAAGACCGTCTACACCTTCGGCGCCGAGTTCATCAATTTTTCAGCGCTCCGCCCCGACGCCACCCCTGAGCAACGTCGCGCCTTCGCCGAAGCCTTCCTCACGCCGACGCGCACGCTCCGCCCGCGTTCGTTGAGGGTTGGGCTCAGGTTAGATTTCTGAGTGCGAGTTTGTAAGTGACTTGATTGAAGAGCAGATAGGATGTGAGATGAAGGTTAACCACCGCAGGCACAGAGCACAGCTAAAACGGAATACCGCCTCAGGCTGTGTCACTGTGTCTGCGGTGGTTAACCTTCCTTCTCGTCACTCTCAAGTGAAGAGGTGACGGTCAACCTCGACTGCTTGTTCGCCTCTTGCTCTTTAGGGGTTTTGTGATTTGTCGCGGCCTTCTCGCAGCGCGCGCGGGAGCGTTCGATGCGGCGCCTCATCCAGTTGTTCACGGGTTCTCTCACTCCTTCGGGAGAGTGTCGAGGAAAGCTTCGACCACGCGCGGGTCGAACTGCCGGCGCGACTCGCGTTGCAGCTCGGCGACGGCTTCGTCGATGGTGCGCGGCGTGTTGTACTCGCGCTGCTCGACCATCGCGTCGAAGGTGTCTGCCACTTGGACGACGCGCGCCATCAAAGGGATGTCTTCGCCGCCGAGGCGGTGCGGGTAGCCGCGCCCGTCCCAGCGCTCGTGGTGGTGCTGCGTGCGTATGCGCAGCTCGGCCGTCAGCCCGTAGTAAGAGGCCAGCAGCGCGCCGAAGTTCGGGTGCAGGTTCAAAACGTACCGCTCGAAGCGCGTCGGCCTCCGCGGCCGGCTGAGGATTGATTCGGGGACGAGTATCTTGCCGATGTCATGCATCATCGCCGTCAGAGAGAGCTGCCGCAGCCGCAACTCGTCGAAGCCGAAGGCGACGCCGACCCGTCGCGCGAAACGCGCGGTGCGGACGCAGTGCGTGTAGGTCGAGGGACGCGTCCGGCGAAGTCTCCCGACGAGCGCGCGCACGCCGTCGCTCTCGCTGCGTTGCTGCGACCCTTCTGCGCGCCAGCTCGCACAGAGACGCCGGACGCTCGCGTCCCAGTCCGCGTTGACCAGCCGCAACGTCGGCGTCAAAATCTCCAGCGACATCTCATCATGCATCGGCAAAGACCCTTTCTCCTTCAGGCGACTTCGTCGGGCTTCTTCTGTGCACAAACGCCTCTGTTGAGGCGCCTTCAAAACCGTCTGTCGGGGTGTGCGGGCGCTCTGTTAAAAGCACGCGCCGTGCCATGTTTCCCGCGTGCAACAGACGTGCGCGCGTGCCCCCGCGGCGTGCACAAGCGGACTCCGGCCGGGCAAAAAAGTTAATTTAGGAGCCGGCGTTTAAGACACAGGTTGAGGTGTGTGACGTGGATGTACGAGCGCTGACATAAGGGATGCTGCATTTCGCCTGTGCGCGACGCGGCGCACGCACGAAATCGTGTCGGGGCTGCGCCGGATGGTCGCTGTGATAAACTCGGGCGTCGGGAAGTTGAAGGCGCCGGACGATTGAAGAGATGAAAGATCGCGAACGCGAGAAGCCGAAGAGCCTGGAGGAGAGCATCGAGGCGGCGCTCTTGGACGCAGACCTCTTCGTCAAGTACAAGGCGCCGCAGCGCGCCGTCGACCGCCTGTTGGAAGCCATCGCGCACTGGCCGCGCTCCATCGTCCTGCGCGAGAAGCTGCGCGAGACGGCCTTCTCGCACGGCCTCTCCGAAGAGGCCGCGCGCCAGTGTCTCGTGCTCGTCAACCTCTACATCGGCCGCGAGAACTTCGACGCCGCGCACGAGCGGCTGCTCGAAGCCAAGCACATCGACCCGCGCCTCAACATCGCGCCCGGGCTCGAAGCCATCCGCCGCGCGCGCCGCCCCGACCTTCAACACGCGCCCGTGGCTCAAGCACCGGCGCCTGCCACGGCTCCGCGCCCCGTCACCTTCGGCGGAGACCTCTCGACCGTCAGCATCTTCGACGCCGTGCAGGTCTTGGAGAACTCGCGCCTGACGGGCGCGCTCGCCATCGAAGGCCCTGCGCGCCGCGGCCGCGTCCTCTTCAACGACGGCCGCATCGTAGACGCCGAGTGCGAAGAGGCGCGCGGCACCCTCGCCTTCCGCCTCCTCGTCGAAGTCACCTCCGGCGGCTTCGACTTCACCAAGAGCCAGAACGAATTCCCCATCCGCATCCAAGCGCCCTCCAACACCAACCTCATCCTCGACACGCTGAGGCAGATGGACGAGGCGAAGAATGGGAAGGATGAAGTAGGAACGCTGAACGATGAACTGTAAGCAGCTTGTCTTACAATTCCTCGTTCATCATTCCTACTTCATCCTTCCCATCAATCCATCAACACCCGCGCGCGCAAAGATTCGGCGACTTCAAGGGCGGCGAGGAGGCGTAGGAACTGTTGGTAGTTGCGGCTGCGTGTGCGGATGCGTTGGCGCTCGGCTTCAGAGAGGTCGAGGCGCAGGACGAGGTCGAGGAAGTCGTAGTAGTCGGCGGCGGCCGAGAGCGGCAGCTCGCGCGTGTAGGTGGTGCGCGCGGCATCCTCGGAGGTGAAGCCGGCGAGCGCGTCGAAGAGGTGGTCGGTCGTCAGGTGCGAGCCCTGGCGCGCGAGCCTGATCGGCAGACGCAGCTCGAAGAAGCGCAGCCCGTTCGAGGTCGTCACCGCCCGCAGAGACTTCGTGCCCTCGCCGTCGAAGGGCGTGTCGTTGTCTAGGAGCACCTTCAACAGTCGCGGCCAGTCCGGCTCGTCCACGGTGTCTAAGGCGAGCTGGACGCGGTCGGCGAGGAACTTCTCAAACTGCGCCTCTACGGGATAGGTGACGCGGCCGAGACAGCCGACGGGCTCGCCCTCGCCGGCCGCCTCCGTGGGCAGGCGCGCGGGGCAGCGGGCGCAGATGACCGTCTCGGTCTTCATGCGCTCGATCTCGTCGGCGGCGCGCTCGACGAAGCGCACCTTCTCTTCCGAGGGCGCAACGTGCTCGCCCGTCGTCAGGCGCGTGTGCAGACTCCCGAGACGCCCCCATGCGCGCAGGTGCTCTTCGTCGTAGCGCGCGCGCAGCGCACACGGGTACTCGATGGCGAACTCCAGTGACAAACTTTCAACTCCGTCGCGAGGTCGATTCAGAGCAGGAACCTTGCGCCGTGAGGCGCGCTCCGGCCCGGACGCGTCTATAATAACAGAGTCGGAAACGAAGCCTTAAACGGGCGGCCGAAAGGATTCAGGCAAGATGGGAGTCGCGCCAGATAAAAAAGGCTTTCACTCTCGTCACGGTTTACGGTTTACGGTTCACGGCTATATTCTGGTCACGGTTTACGGCATTTAAGAGAGGAGCCGGAAGAGTTGCCAATCACGGCGGAGTTCATCGAGACGTTCAGGGTCGTCTGCCCTGCTTGTAAGGGTAAGGTCGTGCTCAAGGATGACGCGAGCGGCATCAAGTGTACCGAGTGCCGCAGGGTCTATCCCGTCCGCAACGACATTCCCGCGCTCATCGTCGAAGAGGCGACCATCGAGGATGAAGAGCCTCGGCAGACAGACTGAGGCGCGCCCCTTCGCGCACGTTGCGCCTGTTCCCTTCATTGAAGGGGCGGCCGAGGCGCGCCCGCTCGCGCCCGCGCGCTGGGACTGGTCGCGCGTCGAGCGCGTGCTCGTCGTGCGCCTGCGCTCGATTGGCGACACGGTGCTCGCGACGCCCTCGCTCAACGCGCTGCGCCGCTTCCTGCCCGCGGCGCGCATCGACGTGCTGCTGGAAGACTGGGTCGCGCCCCTCCTCGAAGGGTCGAAGGATGTTGACAGGGTCTTAACCGTTCGTCGCAAGAGCCAGTCGTCGCGTCTGCGCGTCGCGCGGCAACTCCGCGCCGAAGGCTATGACGTGGCCTACAACCTTCATGGCGGGAGCACGGCCGCGCTGCTCATGCGAGCCTCGGGCGCGACGCACCGCGTCGGCTACGCCGACTATGCTTACGCCTCTCTGCACAATCACGCCGCGCCGCCGTCGGCTGAGCTGTGGGGTAGAGAGAAGACGCACTCGGCCGAGCAGCAGCTCGCGCTCTTGGGGTGGACGGGCGTGCCCGTCACCGACCGTCCCGCCTCGCGCCTCGCCGTCACGCACGCAGCCGCCGACGCGGTCGCACGAAGGCTCGACGAAGAGGCACAGCTCTCCACGGGTCAACCCTTCGCGCTCATACATCCGGCGGCGGCCTTCGACACGAAGACCTGGGCGGCGGCGAACTTCGCGCGCGTCGTCGAGCACCTCGCGGCGCGCGGCCTCCCGGTCATAGCCGTCGCCGCGCACGGCGAAGAGAAGGTGTTTGACGAAGTCCGCGCGCACTCCCGCGCGCCGCTCGCGGGCTTCAACGACCTGAGTCTGCCGGAGCTGACGGCGCTCGCCGCGCGCGCGTCAATCTTCGTCGGGAACGACAGCGGCGTCGCGCACATCGCGGCGGCCGTTCGCACGCCGCAGGTCGTCGTCTTCGGCTCGTCGAACGTTGCGCACTGGCGCCCTTGGACTTCGGCGCCCGCCGAGGTCGTGCGCGAAGAGATGCCCTGCGCGCCCTGCCCCGGCTACACCTGCGCCGAGTTCGACGCGCCCGAATGCATCCGCCGCGTCCCCGCCGAACGCGTCATCGCGGCCGTCGAGAGAGTGATTGAAAGCAGTAGACAGTAGTCAGTAGACAGTAGTCAGTAGCGCTCTGCGTTGCGGTAGTTGAAGACAACGAGCGGACGGTTCGACTGACGAATGGTTCTTCTACTGCCTATTGTCTACTGCCTACTGTCTACTTATGAATCTGACAACACAACGGGCGGGTGAGATTGTCGCGGCGATGCGCGGGCGGTCGGTGGCCGTGTACGGCGACGTGATGTTGGACGAGTTTGTGTGGGGCGACGTGTCGCGCATCTCGCCGGAGGCGCCCGTGCCCGTCGTGGATATCCGGCGCGAGTCCGTGCGCTTGGGCGGCGCGGCCAACGTCTTAGCGAACCTGCGCGCTTTGGGCGTGCGCACGGCGCTCGTCGGCGTCGTCGGCGCAGACCGCGCGGGCGAGCGCGTGCGTGCGGAGCTGCGCGACGCGGGCGCCGACGGTCGTGAAGAGAATTTGATTACGGACGTGAGCCGGCCGACGACGCTCAAGACGCGCATCATCGCGCACAACCAGTTGGTCGTGCGCGCCGACCGCGAGCGGCGCGCGCTTGTGGACGGCCCCGTCGAGGAGCGCATCGTCGCGGCGCTGCGCAGGCTCTTGAAGGAGTCGGACGCGCTCGTCGTCTCGGACTACGACAAGGGCGCGGTGACGCCGGGCGTGCTCGGAGAGATTCTGCCCGCGGCCGAAGCGGCGGGCGTGCCCGTGCTTGTTGACCCAAAGCTGCGGAACTTCGACGCGTACCGACCGGCGACGCTCGTCACGCCGAATCATCACGAGGCTCTGCGCGTGACGAACTCGGAGGACGACACCGATGAGGGCATGGCGCGCGCGGCGCACGCGATACTCGGGCGCTTGGGCTGCGGCTCCGTCCTCATCACGCGCGGCGAGCGCGGCATGATGCTCTTGAGCGAGGGGGGCGACCCTACTTACGTGCCGACCGCTGCGCGCGAGGTCTACGACGTGACGGGCGCGGGCGACACCGTCATCGCGACGCTCGCGGCCTCGCTCGCGACGGGCGCGACGCTGTTCGAGGCATCGGTGCTCGCCAACCACGCGGCCGGCGTCGTCGTCGGCAAACTCGGCACGGCCACGGCCAGCACCGAAGAACTCCTCGCCTCGTTTCCGCCGGAGGCGCTTTGACGATGAACAGCAGCGGTCTTCTCTTGATGCTTTTTGCCGGCGCATGTGTGACGCACGGCGCGGCCTGCGTATCTCGCAGCATGCAGACGGCGCGCGCCGACACGCCTAAGCCGGTCGCGACCATGGCGCCGTCTGTCGAAGGCGCTGCGCCGTTGACGAGAGAGGACGAGGCGGTGAATCAACGTCCGTTGAAGCTGCCGCTGGCGGAGCCGCGGGTCGTTGTTGAGAAGGGTGCGCGGCGTCTGAAGCTTTATGCGGGCGGAGAGTTGGTGCGTGTGCGGCGCGTCGTGCTTGGCAACGAGCCCGTGGGCGACAAGGTGAAGCAGGGCGACGGGCGGACGCCGGAGGGCGAGTTTCAAATCTGCATGAAGAACGAGCGGAGCAAGTTCTATCTCTCGCTCGGGCTGACCTACCCGAACGCGGAGGACGCCGAGCGCGGCCTGCGCGATGGGCTCATCACGAGCGCAGAGTATAAGAGCATCAAGCGCGCGCTCGACACGGGGCGCTGCCCGCCTTGGAACACCGCGCTCGGCGGCGAAATCTTCATCCACGGCGGCGGCACCAGCGGCGACTGGACGATTGGCTGCGTCGCGTTGGAGAACCCCGAGATTAAAGAGCTGTTCGACGCCCTCCCCACGGGCACACCCGTCCGCATCATTCCATAAGAAGTAAGCAGCAGGCAGATGGCAGTAGGCGGTTAAGGCAAGACGCTTCTCTGAAGTATCTGTCTCAATGAATCGGAGGCGGCAGGTTGATAACCTTGCCGCCTCCGATTTGCTAAGGGCCGCCCGCTACCGCGGGTGGTTCTGACCGTCATGTCGTCATGCTCGGTTAGAAGTTCAGCTTGATCGCGAACTGAAGGATGCGCGGGTCGAAGGTCTGCGTGATCTGCCCGAAGGTCGGGCTGTTGATGTTCTGCCTCACCATCTGCGTCGTCGCATCGACGGGGATGAAGAAGTTCGTGTGGTTGAAGACATTGAACGCCTCGGCCCGGAACTCGACGTTGACGTTCTCGGTGATGGGCGTGCGCTTGATGACTCCGAGGTCAACGTTCCAGAGCCCGGGGCCGCTGACGGGCGTCAGGCCGAGACTGCCGGCGCGACCCGGGAGCGGGTTGGTCAGGAACGCGTTGCTGTACGGGTTGGCCCTGACGGCCGCGATGAACGACGGATCGAAGAGCAGCGGGCGTCCCGTCACGGGGTCGTGGAAGAGACCTGTGCGCGACTGAAGCTCGGAGTTCGAGAGCGTCGAGTTCACCGTGTTGCGGTTCGCGCGCGAGCCGCGGTTGAGCGTCTGAAGCTGCGACGTGAAGGAGATGGGGCGCCCCGACTGGATGGCGACGATGCTCGTGAGCTTGAAGCCGCCGAGCGCCTTGCTCGCCGCGCCGCTCGACAGCCAACGCTTGCCGGGGCCGAACGGCAGCTCGTAGCCCGCGTTGGCCTTGAAGATGTGCGTTAGGTCGTTGCGACCGCGGCGCTTCTCAAGAATCGAGCCCAGCGTCAAGTCCTGATACGCCTCGAAGTTGGACTGCCCGCCCTCGTAGTCGGTCAGGTTCTTCGACCAGGTGTAGTTGGCCTGGAAGTCGAGCCCCGAAGAGTAGCGGCGGCGCACCTCGGCCTGAAACGCGTGGTAGGTCGAGAAGGAGCCGTTGCTCACGAGGTCGGCGGCGTAGGTGTTCGGGTTCGCCAGAAACGTCGAGAGCGGGATGGTGCCTAAGCCCCCGTACTCAGGGAAGAAGAACTCCTTGTTCTGGATGTAGAAGTCGAGTAGCGCCGAGGGCTGGCCCGTGCGAATCGGCGTCGTCGTGAAGAAGGCGAAGGGGCCGAAGTTCGGGAGCACTTGCAGCGGCTGGCGGCCCGGGCACTGTGCGGCTGTCGGGTTCGGGCGCCCGCCGCAGTTGGCGATGTTGAACTGCGCGCGCTGGAAGTCGGCGAGGAAGCCGCCGTTCTGTATGCGCTGCTGGTTGAGATCGACGGCGCGCGTCAGCTTCGTCCCACGGTTGCCGACGTAGCGCAGCTCGACCGCCGTGTTTTTGAATACCTCGCGCTCGATGCCGATGTTCCATTGCTGCACGTAGGGCGTGCGCAGGTTCGGGTCGATGGTGAAGAGCGCCGAGGTCGCGTTCTCCTCGAAGCTCTGGCGCGCGGTGCGCGGCACGGCGAACGTAGGGACAGCGATGGACGAGGGGCTGCTGATGTTGCCCGAGACTTCGTTGTCAACGATGGTCGTGCTCAGGCCGTCGTTGCCGAAGGCCGCGGCGTTCTGAAGCGTCGTGATGCTGTTGTCGATGACGTAGGAGATGCCGTAGCCGCCGCGGACAGAGGTCTTGCCGTCGCGGAACGGATCCCAAGCGAAGCTCACCGTCGGTGCGAAGTTGTTGAAGTCGTTGTTGAAGAGCGGACGGCCGCCGCCCGAGGCGAAGTCGACGAGGACGTTCGGATTGAGCAGCGACTCGATGCCGCCGCGCGGGAGCAGGCTGAGGCCCGAGACATCCTTCGGCACCGAGATAAACTCGTAGCGCAGACCGAGGTTGACGGTCAGGTTCTCGCGGAAGCGATAGGAGTCGCCGACGTAGGCGCCGAGGTTCCAGTTGCGATACTTGTTCTCCTGAATCTGACCGGGCACGAAGCCGCTCGTCGGGCTGGCGGCGTTGAAGGTCTGCGTGCCGCTCGCAATCGAGCCCGTCAGGATGGAGAGGATGCTCGTCGCCGTGCCGAAGTCGGTGTTGGAGATGCCGCCGGGGAAGGCCAAGTCCTCAAGCGGGTTGGTCGTCGTCACGCCGTTGAAGCCGACGGTGTACTGCGGGATGACGCCGCCGAAGTTGAACGGGTCAACGAAGACGTAGCGGAAGTTGCCGCCGAATTGGATGAAGTGCGAGCCCCACGCCTTGCCCGCGTTGTCGATGAACTCGTAGGTCGCCACGTTGCGCCCCTGCGGCGCGAAGTTCTGCTCGGGGTCGCTGATGAGCGGGAACGTAATCTGGTAGGCGCGGTTCAAATCGGCGGTGCTGAAGTTCGGGTTGGTCTTGAAGAAGCCGAAGCGCAGCTCGTTGTTGAGCGACGCGCTCGGCGTCCAGTTCCAAGCGGTCGAGAGACGCGGCCGAATCGAGTGCTGGCCGCCGCCGGGCAGACCCGGAAAGGGCTCGCCGATGTCGTTGAACGGGTCGTTCGGGAGGTTGAAGTGGAACTGGCTCCAGACGATCTCGAAGCGGTTGCGCTGGCTGTGGTCGTAGTCGATGCGGAAGCCCCAGAGGTGGCCGTCGCTGCCGCCGGGGCTGTTGAAGTTGAAGCCCGCGTAGTTACGCGTGTCGCCGACCGAGAGGTCGTTCGGCAGCGGCGTCAGGCCGACGAGCTGCGTGGCGAGCGGGTTCGTCGTGCGCCCCGTGAGCGACAGCAGGTTGATGGTCTGAAGCTGGCCGTTGTCGGCGCGGCGATAGGTGAACTGCCCCGAGCGCGCCGCCTGCGTCAGCACCGTGCGGTCAAGCTCGATGCCTGTGCGTTCGAGCGTGCCCTCGTAGTAGCTGTAGAAGAAGAGCTTGTTGCGGCCGGACGTATACGGCCCGCCCTCGCCGAAGTGCGGCAGGACGAAGGGGCCGCCGAGGTTGAGGCCGAACTGGTTGCGGATGAGCTGCGGCTTCGCGATGCCGTTGGCGTTGTTGAAGAAGGTGTTGGCGTCGAGCGCGGCGTTGCGGTGATACTCGAAGAAGGAGCCGTGGTACTCGCTCGACCCGCGCGGGGTGACGAGCTTGACCTGCGCGACGCCTAAGCCATCGCTCGGCCCCGCGTTCTGCGAGGTGAGTGTGAACTCGGCGACGCCGGGTACGCTCTGGCCGGCCGCGCCGTAGAGGCTGTCCTCACGGATGTAAGGGTCGTTGATGTTGATGCCGTCCCAAGTGATGTTGGAGAAGGTGCCGCGCTGGCCGTTGATGGTGGCCGAGCGGTTGTCCGCACCGGCGGCGACGCCCGGTTGAAGCGCGGCGAGGTCGAGCGGGTTGCGGCCGTTCAAGGGCAGGTCGTTAATCTGGCGCTGCCCGACCGTCGTCGAAAGCTCGGCGTTCGTCGTGTTGATGACCGCCTGTGCGTCGGCCGAGGTGATGGTCACCGTCTCTGTGACCTCCCCCGGCGCGAGCGTGAGGTTGACCGTGGCGGGCACGCCGACATCGACCTTGACGTTCTGAATCTCTTGACGCTTGAAGCCCGGCTGCTCGGCGACGATGGTGTACATGCCGGGGCGAATGTTGGCGAAGAGGAACTTGCCGTCGGCATTCGCCACGCCGCTCTGCTCGCTCTTCGTCGCGTTGTCGATAAGCCGGATGGTCGCGCCCGCGACCACCGCCCCCGCCTCGTCTCTTACGGCGCCGTTAATCTCCGAAGAGGTCGTCTGCGCGAACGCGGCCCCGGCGCCGAGCAGGAGCATAAAGATGACTGAAGCAAATCTTCTCATTTCTCAACTCTCCTTGTTGACACACTTCGACCGACACGCCCGCCGCCGGGCCGCCGCGTCCGTGATGTGTGGGTACAGCTAAATGGATTCGTGAGCGGGGAAGGAACCGTTTTCGTCTTCCCTGAGCTTACGGCGTACTGAAAGGGCAATCCTTATGCCCACGCGCCAGTTCGGCCGGATGCCGCGCCTTCCGTCGGAGAAGAAATCCGAGGGGCTTCGGCCGCGCGTTGAGAACTTGGAAAATTTGGAAAGACGATTCAAACGGTCAAATAAAATAAGATAAAAGTAGCATTCAACATTTCGTACGCGCGGCGTCTGCCCGGACGGCCTGCTTGCCGAATCGCGCCGTTTCCTTCAGACTGCGTGCAAGCTCTCCGGAGATGAAATCAACCTGCCGTCGAGGTGTACAGAACAGACATGCAGCCCGCACGCACACGGTCGCTCTTAGCGTATCTCCTGCTCGTCTCGCTCCACTTCGCGGCGCCGCCGGCCCGCGTCGTCTTCGGCGCGCAGGCTCAGACGCGCGAGCGCAAAGTCGCGCCGCAGACCTCTCAGCCCACCCCGACACCGACCCCCACGCGCACGCAGCCGACCCCCGCGCGTCCCACACCCACGCCCGCCGCGGCGCAGACGCCGACCCCGACTCCGGCGCC
>JBJMGQ010000432.1:0-3623 GCA_045807845.1 Pyrinomonadaceae bacterium
CGGGCAGCGGCCTCTTCAACGTGAGCCACGTCTTATATCCCATCACGCACGCGTGCCCCGTCGTCTGCCCCTTGAAGAACTTCAGGTCGGCCGGGTAGTGCCACGGAAGCTGACCGCCCTTCCCGATGGCTCCGTTCCTGTCCACCGCCACGATGCCGATGATGCTCATGCTCTTCTTCTAAACCGCGACCGGCGCCTCAATCTTGCCGTGCGACTTGTAGCCGACGAGGTTCAAGTGCTCATAGCGGAAGGCGAGTAAGCCTTCGAGTCCGCGTAAAGAGTTGCCCTCGTCGCTTATCTCTAAGCGCGGCAGAGGCAGCGGCTCACGCGCGAGGAGTTGTTCAACCTGCGCGAGATGGTTCTTGTAGACGTGCAGGTCGCCGAAGGTGTGTATGAACTCGCCCACTTCGAGCCCGCAGACGTGCGCGAGCATGTGCGTCAGGAGCGCGTAGGAACTGATGTTGAAGGGCACGCCGAGGAAGGCGTCGGCCGAGCGTTGATAGAGCTGGCAGTGGAGCGTGCGACCGCGCTCGACCTTGAATTGAAAGAGAGTGTGGCACGGTGGGAGGTCTACGTCGTCGGCGACGCGCGGATCCCAACCCGTGACGATGAGGCGGCGCGAGTTCGGGTTGCGCTCAAGCTCTCGGACGAGTCGCGCAATCTGGTCAACGCCGTCACGCGCCGGATAGTGACCGCTGAAACTTCGCCAGAGGTAGCCGTAGACGGGGCCGAGGTCGCCCTCCGCGCGGCCGAAGCGGGAAGTGTGTTCGAGGTCGGCCCACTCCTTCCAGATGTCAACGCCCGCTGCGCGCAACGTCGCCTCGTTCGTGTCGCCCGAGAGGAACCAGAAAAGCTCCTCGGCAATCCAGCGGAAGGGGACGCGCTTCGTGGTGACGATGGGGAAGCCTTCGCGCAGGTCGTAGCGCGTCTGGTAGCCGAAGCAGGAGATGGTACCGACGCCCGTGCGGTCTTCATGCACGACCCCGCGCGCAAGCACGCTCTGGAGAAGCTCTTGATACTGTCTCATGCGTGTAAGAGAAAGCTGAAAGACTCTTCGGGCGCGATGTCGCGCGGCTCCTCGCCCTTGATGAAATAGCGCGCGGGCTTGCCGCCGAGGAGTTTGATTCGGTCGCCCTCGACGCGGAGCATCGTGCCCTCGCGTAGCCCTATGACGCGGACGCCGGGGTTGGCGTGGACGAACTCGCCGAGGCGGTCGTCGCGCGTCTCGCCCATGTGGCCGGGCGGGTGGAAGTCTGTGTAGTGGGGGTTGATCTGGAAGGGAACGAGATTGAAGGCGTTGAAGGACGGCGGCTCGACGATGGGCATGTCGTTGGTCGTCCGGATGGTCGGGCAGGCGAGGTTCGAGCCCGCGCTCCAACCGACGTAAGGCATGCCGGCTTCGACGCGCTCGCGCACGAGTTCCAAGACGCCTGACTCGTAGACGGCGCGCAGCAGCTTGAACGTGTTCCCGCCTCCGACCGCGATGGCGTCCGCGCCCTCGACCGCCGCGCGCGCCTCCGTTGCCTTGTGCAATGACTCGACCTCGTAGCCGTGTGGGCCAAAGCGCTCGCGCACCTTCGCCAGGTACTCATCCTCCGTGCGTATGACCGCGGCGAAGGGAACGAAGAGCACGCGGCGCACGGACGTGCCGAGAAATTCCTTGAGCGCGTTGTGGAAGAACTCGGTCGGGTTGTCGCCGATAAGCTCCGAGCCGTTGCTGATAAGCAGCAGGCGTTTGTTTGTCATCTTCACGGGGCGAGATGATAACACCGCTTCAGCCATCGCCGGGAGTGTCCATGCGCCGCAACTCGTCTTGGAGCGCGCTCCGCTCGATGAGCAGTCGCAGGAAGAGCTGACGGCGCCGCACGAGCAGCAGCACGGCCTTGAACCACCCGCGCATGTCGTACAACTCTTCGAGCGAGCGCAGCGACACGTAGCCGCACAGCACCGAGAGCGGCAGCGCCACGAGCGCCGCCTGCCAACCCCAACGCACGAACGCCCACGCCGACACGACGAGCCAAGTGAGCGGCATGAAGAGCATCGCCGCCAGAATCTTCACCGTCGGCCCGATCTCGTCTACGCCGTGGCGCGGGAACATGCGCGCAAGCAGCGTACAGATGAGGTACGCGGGCAGATGCAGAAGCGCGCCGACGACCGTCAGCGGCAAGAGCAGAAGAAGGATTGACGCGCGCAGAAGGAAGTGGCGCAGCACGTACCAGCGCGAGTGGCTTGAGAGTGAAAGATTCCCGGGCGCGATGCCGATGCGCTCAAGCTCCGACTCGTGACGCAGTATGCGACGGCGCAAATCTTCCAAGCCCTTCGCCGCCGACAGACGCGCGAAGAGTTGCGCCGAGAGGCCGCGCAGGAAGTCGAAACGTTCCGCCAAGGGCACTCTCATGTTCAGCCCTTCGTAGACCGACGAGAACAAGCGCTCGGCCTTGCGCGCGGCGCCCAACTGCTCCTCCGTCTCGACGTTCAAAGTCACGCCGAGCAACGCCTCCTCGATGCGCGCCGACAGCGCGCGCACGTCGTCGCGCTGCGGCTCACCGTGCTCGTCCGGCTCGACCAAAGGCACGTCCAGCGGCTCGCCGAAGCGCAGGAGCGCCTCGCCGCGAAACGAAGTCTTCGACGTGTAGTAGAGGCCGACGGGCACTATCTTCAGTCCCGGCACCGCGGCGCCGAGCGCGATGCGCGCCGCACCCGTCTTCAACGGCTGTAGCTTCGGCGCATTGTGCGAGAGCCCTTCGGGAAAGAGCGCGACGCAACGGCCCCGGAGCAGAAGACTGCGGCAGGCTTCGAACGTGCGTAGGTTCTGCGACATGTCCTCGCCCGCGTCGGCGCGTCGATAGAGCGGCAGCGCCTCGACCGTGCGCAGGAGCCAGCCGGCGATGGGCAGGCGGAAGAGAGTTGACTTGGCGAGGAAGGAGATGTGCCGCGGCAGCGCCACGAAGACGAGGGCGGGGTCTATCAAACCGTTCGGATGATTGAGGACAAAGACGAGCGGGCCCGACTCAGGGACTAGACCGGCGCGGCTCGTCTCGATGCGCCGGAAGAAGAGGCGCAGCGCGACGCTGAAGACGGCCTGGACGAGCCTCAGCGCGACCGAGCCCCCCCGGCGCAGAATCATGTCGCCCAGCCGCAGGACTCTCACACCCTCCGGCATCGCGACTCATCCTCGCAAATGCGCGCGACATACACAAACTGAAGCGGGGGCATCGACAGCTATAACCTGTCAATGCCCCCGCTTCGATTTCAAACCTTATCCCTCTTGTCCGGCTCAGGCCGTAGACGCCTGCGTAACGGCTCTGCGACGCCGCGACTTCTTGCCGGTCGTCAACAGGTTCCGCAGTTTCATGCGGGCCTTGTGGAGTTGAGACTTCGATGTGCCGACCGAGCAGCCCAACAAGCGCGCCACCTCCTCGTGCTCATGCCCCTCCACATCGTGCAGCACAAAGACCGCACGATACCCCGGCGGCAACTGATTGACCGCCTTGTCCAGGGCAATCCTGTCCACCACCGGCATCTGCGACGGGTTCTCCGTCCCCAAAACCACCTGCTGCGGCGATTCCCCGTCTTCGGTCACCTGCTCGACTCTGACGCCTCGGCGGCGAAAGTGCATCAAG
>JBJMGQ010000433.1:0-34293 GCA_045807845.1 Pyrinomonadaceae bacterium
GACGCGCAGGGCAACTTCTTCTTCGGCAGCCTCTCGCGCGGCGGTCGCTACGAGCTGAAGCCGGACGAGCCCGCTTACGAGTTCTTCCCGCCGAGCGTCACTTGGGAGGGGCTCACGCAGAACGAGACGTGGGACTTCGTCGCCGCCGGCCCGCTGCCTCCGGGCGCGACGCCGACGCCGACGCCCGGCTCGGGCGCGCTCACATGGGAGAGGTTCTACGACGGCCCGCAGCACCTCGCAGACTTCGATTCGCGCATCGCCGTTGACGCGCAGGGCAACTCTTTCGTCGCCGCCACTTCAGGCTCGGCCACCGACGGCGACACCGACATCACGCTCGTCAAGTACTCGCCCACGGGCACGTTGCTCTGGTCAACCTCTTACGTCGGCGAGGGCAATTACAAGGACTGGGCGAGCGACGTGAAGACCGACGCCGATGGCAACGTCTACGTCGTGGGCACCTCTTGGGCCGCGGCCTTCCCCGGCTCCGAGTACGACATCGTCACGCTCAAGTACAACGCGGCGGGGCAGCGCCAGTGGGCGAAGGTCTACAACGGCCCCATCGGCCACTGGGATTTGGGCTACGCGCTAACGCTTGATTTGGCGGGCAACGTCGTCGTCGCCGGCTCGTCGCAGAGCAGCACGACCGGGGCGCTCTTCGACGAGTTCGTCACCATCAAGTATGACGCGGCGGGCAACGAGCTATGGACACGCCGCCACTCGACGCAGCAGATAGGCGACGATGCGTACAGCCTCGCCGTCGATGCGTCGAACAACGTCTACGTCAACGGCACGGGTTACACGCAGACCGGCGGCGCGACCTCGCGCGACATCATCACCGTCAAGTACGACGCGGCGGGCACGAAGCAGTGGGCGTCGCGCTTCACGGGCGGGCCCGAGAATCCGGGGCCTGCGCCTCTGCCGAACAACCCCGTCTCGAACGAGTCGGGCGGCGTCCGCGTAGACCCTTCGGGGAACCTCTACGTCTTCGGCGCGAACAACGCGGACACGTCGGAGTCCGACTACCTGCTCCTGAAGTACAACCCGGCGACGGGCGCGCTTCTTTGGAGCCGCAACTGGTCGGGCGAGTCGAACGACTACCCGCGCGACATGGTCATCGACGCAAGCGGCAACATCTACCTGACCGGCGAGAGCTGGGACGGCGACTATCAACAGGCGACTTCCAAGAACACTTGGGACGCGGCGACCGTGAAGTTCGACGGCGCGGGCACGCTCCAATGGGCGCGCATCTATCGCGGCTTCCCCGGCAAGGTGGACGGCGGGCGCGAGCTTGCGCTCGACGCTGCGGGTAACGTCTACGTCGGCGGTTTCTCGGAAGGCTTCGTCAACGGCGACACCTTCGTCATCAAGTACAAGCCCGACGGGACGGAGCAGTGGGTCTACCGCTACGACAACCCGGAGCACACGAGCGACAGCTTGGGCGACATGACCTCTGATGCGTCGGGCAACCTGTACCTCGCGGGTCAGGCGGTGCTGACAAACGCACAGGGGCAGGAGACGGCCGATCTCGTGACGGTGAAGCTCGCGGCCTCGACCGCGCAGCTCAACGACCCGCCCGAGGTGTCGGTCATCGTCGGCCCGACCATCGCGGGACATCCCGAGTCGTTCGACGGCAACCGCATGGACTCCGACTCAGACACCGTCGGCGGCCCCGACGGCCCGACCATCGCAGGGCGCAGCATCGTGCTCGGCGCCGACGCAAGCGACATCGACGGCACGGTCGCCTCGGTCTCCTTCTACAACAACGGCACGCTGCTCGGCACGACGAACGCGGCGCCCTACACCTTCCAGTGGAACGACGCCGCGCTCGGCACGCACGCCGTCAGCGCCACGGCCACGGACAACCACGGCGCCACACGCACCTCCGCGACCGTGAACGTCACCTTCACCGACCCGCAGCCGACGCCGACTCCGACGCCGGTCTTGACACCAACTCCAACGCCGACGCCGGTGTCAACACCGACTCCGACGCCAACACCTAACGCGACTCCAACACCGACGCCGACGCCCGTGCCGGGGATGGTGCGAGTCTCCGGCCGCGTGTTGGATAAGAACTTCGGGACGGGCGTCGCCGGCCTCTCCGTCACCCTCTCGGGCGACGCCACGGCCACCACCCAGACCGATGCCCAGGGGCGCTACGCCTTCGCCTCGCTCCCTACCGGCGGCGCCTACACCGTCATGGTCTCCGCCCCGGGCTGGATCGTTTCCCCACACGCCCGCACCTTCCTCGACTGCCGCTCCGACAAAGCCGCCGACTTCGAAGTCGCTCCCGCCTCAGACGACATCCCCGCGCCTGAGCCCATCGTCAACTTCGTCGAGGTGCCCGGCGACCCCTGCGCCAACGACGGCTGCGACCCCGCTCCCTCGCTGGGCGCTCCCGCCAACCTCCTCGACAGCAGTACCTACTTCGTCGCCCACCACTACCTCGACTTCCTCGGGCGCGGTGCCGACACCGCAGGCTTGAAGTTCTGGAAGTCGGAGATCGACGGCTGCGGTCTGGATACGCGGTGCCGGGAGGTCAAGCGCATCAACGTCAGTGCGGCCTTCTTCCTCTCGATTGAGTTTCAGGAGACGGGCTATCTCATCTACCGGCTGGGGCTCGTCTCGGAGGGGGAGGCGCCGCGCTACGCGAGGTTGATGGAGGACTCGCGCACGATAGCGACGGGCGTGCAGGTGGGGCGGGCTGACTGGGAGGCGAGACTGGCGGAGAACCGCCGTAGGTTTGCCGACGAGTGGGTGAGTCGCGCGGAGTTCAAGGCGCGCTACGGCGCGATGACGCAGGAGCAGTACGTCTCGGCGTTGCTCTCAAATGCGAAGCTCGACTTGGGGAGTGGAGCGGCACTGGTCGCGGGGCTGAAGGAGGGGAGGCTGACGCGGGCAGAGGTGCTGCTGCGGGTGGCCGACGATGCGGAGTTGAAGGTGCGGGAGCAGAGCCGTGCGTTTGTGCGGATGCAGTACTACGGCTATCTGCGGCGAGACCCGGACGCGGAGGGCTACAACTATTGGCTCTCGAAGCTGGAAGGATTCCACGGCGACTTCATCCACGCGGAGATGGTCAAGGCGTTTCTCGACTCGGCGGAGTACCGGAGACGCTTCGCGGCGCGTTAGTCAGAAAGACAGCTAGCCACCGCAGAGACAGAGAGACGGCTCATTGAGTGATGAACTCAACGAGCCGTCTCTCTGTCTGCCGTGGTTACTTCTTTAAACCTGGGTCAGAGTTCACTGCTTCGGCGCGGACGCCTCTGTCGTCTTCTTCCGCAGGCTCTCGACGCGCGCGCGCGCCCACTCGGGGGCTTCGCCCGTGCGCGCCATCACGCGGACGTACGCTTCGGCCGCCGAGAGCGCGTCGGCGCCGCGCCCTTCGCGCTCGCGCACGCGACTCAGGTCAACGAAGAACTGCGGGCTCTCCTCGCCCGCCAACTCGGCCGCGCGCGCGAAGGCTTCGCCTGCCTCTGCGAGTCGATCCAGATGCTCGTAGATGCGCCCGAGGTGGTAGAAGACGAGCGGGTAGCGCCCGCCCTCTTTGCGCACGACGGCCAGCAGACTCGCGGCCGCCTCCTCGTTGCGATGCAGACTGACGAGCGTCAGTCCAAGCTCCATGTTCGCGGGCGTGAGGTAGCCGCCGCCCTCCTTGATCGCGCGACGGTATAGCTCGACGGCCTCTTCGGGCCGGTCGTCCGCGCGCGCGGCGCGTGCGTTCAGAAGGAACTTGTAAGCGGGCGGCTCGATACGGAACTGCGCGGGCGCACTCTTCGACGCGCGCGCCCCGCGCAGGAGCGCCGTCGAGTCGGGCAGCGCGGTTGAGTCGGGCAGCGCGGTCGCCGTCTTCGCGCCCGCGTCGATTGTGCGGCTCACACCCGCGGCGCGCGCGGCCGTGTAGACGTTCGCGGCGGCGACAATCTCGCCGCGCGCGACCGTGACCTCGCGCGGCACCGTCGCCCCGCGGCGCGCGGCGCGCGTCTCGTATGCGTCGAGCACGGCGAGCGCCTGCTCCGAGTCGCCCCCTTCGGCGAGCGTGCGCGCGAGCGCGGCGGCTGCGTCGGCGTGGTCGGGCCGGAGCCGGAGCGTGCGCGCCCACTCGGCCGCGGCCAGCCCCGACTCGCCGCGCAGCGCGTGCAGGCGCCCGAGGCTGTAGCTCGCCTCTGCGTACGTGTCGCTCTCCAAACGCATTGCCGCGCGCAGCGCGTCCTCTGCCTCCTCCCAGCGACCCAGACGCGTGAGCACGACGCCGAGGTTGTGCTGCGCGCGCGAGTAGTTGCCATGCTTCTGTTCAATCGCCTTGCGGTATCCGGCGACGGCCGCGTCGGACTCGCCGAGCCGCGCGAGCGCGTTCCCTGCGTTGTAGAAGAACTGCGGATCGAACCTCTCCTCCGCAAGCTCTGCGCGCACAAGCTCGATTGCCTCCGCGCGACGGCCGCCCTCGGCCAGCGCCTCGGCCAGCGACAGGCGCAGACGCGCGCGCTCCGAAGGATTCGACGCCGCCTCAACCTGCGCGCGCAGCGACTCGATCTCTGCGCTCGAAGCGTTCGACTCTTCGGCCTCGTCGCGCGCCGGTGCGTCCTTCGTCTCACTGACCGCGACGCGCCGCTCGCGCACGACCTCGCTGCCCTTCGACGCGGGCGTGCCCTCCTGCGCCCACGCACAGGGCGCGCACGCGAATAAGAGCAACGCCGGCCCGGCCTTCAAGAACTTATTCATCCCAAGACCCTCCGCCCTCAATTCTTGAGGGCGACGATTGTTCCGCCGAAGCCGGCCGCCCATGCGCGCCGGCCGACGGTGAAGAGGCGTTCGAGCGCGTGCGTGGTCGCGCGCTGCGTGTCCACCCAGTTGCGCCCGCCGTCCGTCGTGTGCAGCAGTGCGCCGCCGCGACCGACCGCCCAACCCTCCGACTCGTTGAAGAACTTCACGTCGTAGAGGTCGTCGCCGACGCCCGACGTTTGCGGTCGCCAAGTGAGCCCGCCGTCCGTCGTCGAGATGATGACGCCCTCGCCGCCGACCGCCCAACCGCGCTCGTGAGAAGCGAACCAGACGGCGTTGAGCCTGCGCCCGCCGACCTGCCGCGTGTCAGACTCGAACTGCTCCGTCTCAACGCGCACGGACTCCTTCGACCGCTGCGCGCTCACGCCGTCGGCGGGAAGGAAGACCGTGCCCGCGCGCCACGTCGCGCCGCCGTCCGAGGTCTTCAGCACGGTCAGCCCGCCGCCCGAGAGCCATCCCGTCTGCGCGTCTCGGAACGAAGCGCCGAGCAGCAGGTGTCTTGTCGGCACGCGCTGTCGCGTCCACGTCGCACCGCCGTCGCTCGTAAAAAAGAGCGCGCCCATCTCGCCGTAGACCCAGCCGTGCTCGCGGTCTGCGAAGCGCAGCCCCGTGAGCTTCAGGTCAACGTCGGCGCCGCGCGTGACCTCGATGCGCGACCAGCTCGCGCCGCCGTTCGTCGTCTTCAGAAGGTACGAGACCGACTCTTCCTTCTCCATCGGCTTGAACATGCTGCGCTCGCAGACGAGCCAGCCCGTCTCCGCGTCCTGAAAGAAGATGTCGCGCAGCGCGTCCTCCGTCGGAGGTTTGCGAACCTGCCACGTCGCGCCGCCGTCCGAGGTCGAGAGCAGCGCGCCCTTGCTCCCCGCCGCCCAACCCTGCCGCTCGTCCACGAAGAAGATCGAGTGCAGCCACGCAAACGTCCTCGTCGGCTGCTTCTCCCACGCGGCGCTCTGAGAGTAGGCAGCAGGCAGCAGGCAGTAGGCAGTAAGCAACAGGCAGAGGGCAGCAGGCATGAGCCGACGGACGAAAGGCGTCGGCAATTTCAAATTCGAGATTTGAAATTTGAAATTGTTCATGGCCGAGGTCGGGGAAAGGCAGTAGGCAGAAGGCAGAGGGCAGTAGGCAGTCGCTCCGCGTTCAGGACGTTGAAAGGTTAACTTAAAGTTCTCGACAGCGGCGCTTTCAACTGCCTACCGCCAACTGCCTACCGCCTACTCTCCTTCAGAACCCTCCGCTGAAGATGCGCGCGAAGCTGAGGATGGGCGCGAGCTTGATGACGGACTCGACGCGCTTCCACTTGTTGCCGGGGACGAAAATCTGGTCGCCGGGGCTGAGGAAGTAGTTGTCGGGCGCTTTGCCCTTTTCGATGGCGGCCACGTCCACGCGAATCTGCTTGACCATGCGGTCGGCGTCCCAGTGGAGCACGACGACCTTATTCTTGTCGCCGGTGCCGAGCACACCGCCCGCGTCGTTGAGCGCTTCGAGCACGCTCAGGCGTCGCGACATCACGCGCACCCCGGGCTGCGCCACGTCGCCGACGACGCCGTAGCGCATCGACATCGCCTTATCCAGCGAGACCGTGACCTTCGGGTCGATGATGTACTCGTCGAGGTGTTGCGCGATCTCGTCGGCGACCTGCTGCGTCGTCTTCCCCGCGACATGGATGCCGTTGCGCGCAAGGTAGTAGTCGATCTTGCCGTCGGGCGAGACGATGATGCCCGACTTGGAGTACTTCGGCAGGTCGAAGACCGTGACCGAGATCACGTCTTCGGGGCCGAGCAGGTAGGCCGTCAGAAAGTTGTTGTAGGAGGGGATTTCGGCCGCCTCCGCTTCGTCCACGCGCTCGCGCCGGTTGGCGAGCGCCTCCTGCGGCACGTCCGGGCGCACCTCGCGTTTGTCGTCGGGCTCCAAGCGCTCGCCGGCCTGCGACTTCTGTGGGGGGGCCTTCTTCTGCTTCTGCGCGAAGGACGCCCCGGGCGCGAGCGCGACGAGCGCGAGGAAGAATGCGGCGGCGACTTTCGATTTCGACTTCATGACTTCAAACCTCCGATGACAACTGACGTGGACGGCCTGCTAGGTGCCGCGACCGAAGAGGATGGTCTTGACGGTCTCGAACAGGATGACGGCGTCGAGCGTGAGACTCTGGTTCTTGATGTAGTAGAGGTCGTACTGTAACTTCTGGCGCGCGTCCTCGACCGACGCGCCGTAAGGGTATTTTATCTGCGCCCAGCCCGTCAGCCCCGGGGGGATGAGGTGGCGCTGCTCGTAGAAGGGTATCTCCTCGGCGAGCTGTTTGACGAAGTGCGGGCGCTCGGGGCGCGGGCCGACGAAGTTCATCTCGCCGCGCAGGATGTTCCAGAACTGCGGTATCTCGTCCACGCGGATTTTGCGTATGACGCGACCGACGCGCGTCGTGCGCGAGTCGCCCTCTTTGCTCGCCCAGACGGGGCCGTCGCGCTCGGCGTCGGTGCGCATCGAGCGGAACTTGTAGACGCGAAACGGGCGCCCGTTCTTCCCCACACGCTCCTGCGAGTAGAGCACGGGGCCGGGTGAGTCAAGCTTGATGAGCGCAGCCGTCAAGAGCGCGATGGGGAGCGAGACGAGCGCCCCGACGAACGCCACGCCGCGATGAAAGAACGTCCGCAGCACGGCCGACAGGCGGGCCTGCCGCGCGCGTGAAGAGAAGATGATCCACGACGGCCGCATCATGTCGAGCGACACGCGCCCCGTCAGGCGCTCGTAGAAGCTCGCGCACTCCTCGATGTGCATGTCGCCCGAGAGGCTCAGGTCTAAGAGCTGCTTGGTCGGGAACTGTCCGCGCCGCTCGCCCTGTGCGACGACGATGCGGTTGACGCCCTCGCGCCGCGCGATCTCGGCGAGGTCGTCCGTGAGCCCGAGCACGCGCGGGTTCAGTAGACTCTGCCCGACCAGCTCCGGCCGGCTGTCCACGAAGCCGACGATGCGGAAGCCCGCGTCGCGTCGTTCCAAAACCTCACGCGCGACCTCGATGGCCGACGAGCCCGAGCCGACGATGAGAATCTTCTCGCCCACGCCCGGGTGGCCGAGCAGCCAGTGTGCGCCCACGCGCCACGCGACCATCAACAGCAGCGCGAGCGGCAGCGCGATAAGAGAGACGCCGCGCCCGATCTTCAGCTCCGGCGCGAGGTAGATGGCAATCGCGAGCGCGACCCACGCGAGCCCGAGCGCCTGCACGAGCCGCAGCACCAGCTCGCGCCGGTCGTGCATGACGACGAAGTCGTAGAGGTCGTAGAGATAGAAGGCGGCGAGGCAGAAGAGCGTGACGACGGCGGCCTTGAGAAAGCCGTGCTTCTCGTTCAGCTCGAAGTATGCGTCCAACGAGCCCAGACGCAGGTAGGCCGCCGCCACCATCGCGAAGAAGATTAACAGCGCCTCCCCGATGATCAGTAACAGCGTCCTAACTTTCAGGCGCGTCGGAGCCAACCCTTAAACCTTCCTGCTTACTCTTCGCCCCCCTCGCTGCGGCGCGAAGAGGAGTAGCGGCGGTAGTAGTAGTTCTGCTCGTTCAACTGCTCGTCCGAGCCGTTGAGGATGACGCCGAGCAGGCGCTCGCGCGGGAGCGGCTCAAGCAAACGCTCAAGCGCCGCGTAGCGCGTCTTGCCCGCGCGCGCGACGATGAGCGCGGCGTCGGCGCGATTGATGAGCACGGTGGCGTCGGTGAAGATGCCGAGCGGCGGCGCGTCGATGATGATGTAGTCGAACATGCGCCGCACCTCTTTCAAGACCGCGAGGAAGCGCGGCCCCGAGAGCAGCTCCGCCACGTCGTCGCGCGCAGAGCCGCCGGGCAGCATGTGCAGCCCCGCCGGCTCAAGTTTGACAATCGCATCCTCAAGGCGCACCTCGCCCGCGAGCACTTCCGACAGCCCCGTGGGCGCGTCAAGCCCGAGATATTCGGCCGCACAGGGGTTGCGCAAGTCTCCGTCGATGAGCAGCGCCTTCACGCCGTCGGTCTGCGCGAGCAGCCACGAGAGGTTGACGGCGGTCAGAGTCTTCCCCTCCATGATGCCCGCCGAGGTGATGACGAACGCCTGCATCTTGCGGCGCTCGCCGGCATGCAGCACGCGCGTGCGCAAGCTACGGTAACGCTCGGCGTGCGACGAGCGCGGCTGCGTGATGGCGACGAGATGTGGTTCGACGCGCGCGGCGGAAACGTCAAGAGTGACGAACTCCGGCGTGCGCGCCGAACCGGCAGCGCCCAAAGTTGCCCCAGCAGCACGCGAAGCCTGCCCGGCGGGGAGTGCCGACCCGCCCGGCGCTAACGTCTGCTCATTGGGCGCTGGTGTGTGCGCCGTCTCCGGCGACTGAAAGTGTTTTGAAGCGTTGAAGAGATATTCGGTGGCGTGCGTTGCGCCCTCCGGCGCGTGCGCGTGGCCGTTGCCGTTCGACTCGGTGTGAACGGCGAGGCCCTTCTCCTCGTCGGCTACGGCCTCGGGGACGGCCGTCTCCGAGCCGTTCTGCTCGGCCGCGCGCTTCAATGCTTCGTAGACTCTGCCCATCACGAATCTCCCTTGCTGTCCCAACTGCGAAAGGCGCGACCCACTTCGTCCGTATCGGGTGCGCCCGCCGCATCGACCAACTCTCGCTCGACCTCTTGCTCATGGCTGACCTGCGCGGCGCGACCCACGGCCGACGCGTCCGCGCCGGAGCTGCTCGCCTCGGCCGCCCACAGCTCCGAGCGTCCCGCGGCGGTGAAGATGCGCGCCGACGCCGCGCGCTCCTCGCCCGTCTGCCGCCCGCGCTGCGCGCTGGGCAGAAGGTCGAAGGTGTCGGCGACCTCCTCGACGATGTCGCGCCCGATGTGACGCGCGCCCGCGGCAAAGCCCGCGAGCAGAGAGTTGTCACAGATGTTGTTGATCTGCCGCGGAATCCCTTCGGAGCAGCGGAAGACCAGATCGACCGCGGCGGGCGTGAAGACATCCGTGCGCTCGGCGCCCGCGGCGAGCAGGCGCGAGGCGATGTAGCGTGCCGTCTCTTCGATGTCGGGCAGCGGCTTAATCTCACAGCGCAAGGCGACGCGCTGCTTGAGCTGGCGCAGCTCGGGCTGGTTCATAACGTCGCGCAGCTCGGGCTGTCCGGTCAGAACTATCTGCAACTGCTTGGCCGAGTCGGACTCGAAGTTCGACATGAGCCTTATCTCTTCGAGCACCGACGGCGAGAGCCCGTGCGCCTCGTCGATGACGAGCACGGTGCGCAGGCCCCTTGAGTGGCGCGAGTCTAAGACTTCGCCGAGGCGGAGGAGCAGCTCCGACTTGCTCTCCCAGCGCGGCACGTCCAGCAGCTTCGGCGAGGAGATGTACTGGTAGAACTCCGAGACGCTCATCCGCGGATTGAAGAGGTAGGCGACGAGCACCGTGCGGTCGAGCCGGTGCATCATCCAGCGCAGGATGGTCGTCTTCCCCGTCCCCACTTCGCCCGTGACGACGATGAGCCCCTTGCCGCTCTCGATGCCGTAGTGCAGGTTCGCCATCGCCTCCGTGTGCGAAGGCGTGAAGTAGATGAACCGCGGGTCGGGCGTCAGCGCGAAGGGCAGCTCTTTCAGTCCGTAGAAGTCCAGATACATCCGTTGACCTCCGGTTTGGAACGATGAAGTATGAACGCTGAACGATGAACTGTAAGACAAGCCATCTTCAGTTCATCGTTCATACTTCATCGTTTCTTCTCATCCTCTCGACGCGACCATCTCGATGATGTGCAGGCGGCTCAGGAAGAAGGCGAGCGCGGGGGCGCTCACGACCGTGGCGATGACGGCCGCGATTGCCAGCGCCGCGCGGCGCGCCTTCAGGTTGCGCTGCTCGCGCGCGGTGAGCAGGACGGGGAGCGTGACGAGCACGGGCAAGCCCGTGTAGTGCTCGGCGTCTTCGCTCGTCTGAACTGTCAGCAGTCGCGGCACCTCGAAGGCGGCTGCGAGCGCGATGCCGCAGCCGAACCCGATGAAGAGCCCGAGCAGCATCAGGATGGGGCGCTTCGGCGCGACGGGCTGCTGCGGCAGACTCGCCGCGTCGATGACGGCGATGGATTCGCCCTGCGCGCGTCCCGCCACCTTCGCCATCGTGTCGGCCTTGTTCTGCTGCTCGACCATCTGGTCGTAGATGGCCTTCTCGGTCTGGTACTCGCGCTGGATGGCTTCGAGCTTTACTTCTGTACCGGGGACGTTGTTGAGCTGCTGGCCGACCGAGAGGATTTCGCTCTCGGCGCGGTCGAGCAGCGCCTGCTGCCGCTTGGCCTCGTTCTGAAGACGCAGCGTTTCGGACTTGTAGGAGCCGACGCGCGGGTCGATGCGGACTTCGAGCCGCGTGCGCGTCTCCTCGACCTTGCGCTTGTGCTCCTCGACCATCTCGTCCATCTGCCGCTGTATCTCGTCGATCTGCTTGCGCACCGCCTTCATCTCGGGCGCGGCATCCTTGAAGGTCTGCGCCAACACCTGCCGCTCCGACTCCAGCTCGGCCTTGCGCTTGACCAGCTCGGCGTAGGCGGCCGTGCTCTTCGGGTCTTGCATCTGCGCGATGACCTCTTCGACCTGCTGCTGGTTGACCTTGCCCAGCTCGGAGGCGGTGCGGTTGAGGTAGGCGATCTGGTCGTTGATGCGGCCGATCTCGGTCAGGCGCGCCTTCTGCTCTTCGCGCAGCCCCGCGAGACTGCTGACGAGCGCCTGCGTCTGGCTCGGCAGGCTCGGCAGGTTCTGCTGCATGGCGAGCAGGCGGCGGCGGTCGATGTCGTCGAGCTTGGCCTTCTGCGCCTCGACGCCCTCGTTCAGGAACTCGACGGTGAGCTTGGCCTCGTCGTTCGCGGTCTGCGCCTGCGCGTCCACGTACTTGCGCGCCAGCGCCTCGGTCACGGCCTGCGTCGTGCGCGGCTCAGCCCCGCGGAAGGAGAGGAAGAAGCCGTTGGTGATCTCGCGACTGGTGTTGAGCGTGATCTTGAGGTCGCGCGCGCGCATCTGCTCGACCAGCGCGTCCATCGACTCGCCGCGGGCGCGCTCGCGCGCGTAGAGGTCATAGCGCTCGATGAGCGGCTGAAGCGTGCTGCGGCTGGTGACATCCTGCGTGATGTTGTTGATGCGCAGCGTCAGGTCGCTGTCCGAGAGCTGCGCGACGGCCCCCGTCACGATGCTCGCCGGCCGTACCGACAAGAGCGTCGTGGACTCATAGACGTTCGGCAGTCTCCACACCACGAACGCCACCGCGACGGCGACCGCCGCGGTCGGCAGCACGATCAGCCACTTCCTCCGCCACACTATCCGCGCCAGCTCACCCGGCGTCCGCTGCCTGAAATCAACACTCATGGCTCACTCCGTTCGCAGTGATAAGTGATAAGTGATAAGAGAAGACAAGTCCCGCTCTTCCTTCTTATCACTTATCACTCATCACTTATCACTTCCTCAAAGGCTTTCCAGCGTGCGACGCACCTCGTCGACGGGGGTTGAGGTCGGGGCTTTGACGGTGCGTTGTTGCTCCTGCGCGGCCATCTCCAGAGACTTCTGTAGCTCGCGGCGGGCGGCCGGCTTGTCGCCGTTCTTGGCGAGCGCGGCGCCGAGGTGCCAGCGGTAGAGCGAGTTGTCACCGTTGCGTTTGACGGCGCCCTCGACCGCGCGCCGGAGCTGCTCGACCGATTCGCGGAAGAGCCCGCGACGGTAGTAGACCCAGCCGAGCGTGTCGGCAAAGCCGGGCTCGTTCGGGTAGCGACGCACCACGTCCTGCGCGAGACGCATCGCCTCCTCCGGGTTGCCCATGCCGTGGTCGCCGTAGAGCGCCGCGAGGTTGTTGGCCGCGACCGGCTCGTCGGATCGGATGGAGAGGACACGCCGGTAGTACTCGGCCGCCGCGTCGAGGTTGTTCCGTCCCGCCTCTATCAAACCGATGTTGCGGAAGGCGACGAAGTCGTCGGGGCGCCGCTCCGTAATCTTCTTGTACTCGCCGATGGCGCGGTCGGGCTGCTGCGTGCCGAAGTAGATTTCGGCGAGCGCCGTGTAGGCGGCCATGAAGTCGGGGTCAAGCTCGACCGCACGGCGCAAAGCCGCTTCGGCGCGCTGCGCGTCGGGCGCGTCCTGCTGGCTCCCGCTGCGGTAAGACTGGCCGAGCAGGAATTGAAGCGGCGCGCTGTTCGGCTGCTCCTGCGCCAACTGCTCGACGCGCGTGCGCACCTCCCCGACGCGGCCGGTGCCTGTGCCGAGATTGATGAGCGCGGTGAGCGCCTGAAAGTTCGTGCGGTCGAGCGTGAGCGCTTGGTCGAGGTGCTGCCGCGCCTCGTCCCACTTGCCCTCGGCGGCGGCGGCGTCGGCGAGATTGACGTGGGGCACGGGCGAGTTGGGCGCCGACTGGCGCGCCGCCTCGAAGTCCGCGCGCGCCGCGCCGACCTGCTGCGGCGCGAGCCTGAGCGCGGCCTTCCCGCGCAGCAGGTACGTGTTCGTCTTCACGTCGGCGAGAAGCTGCGGCGTCACGTCGCCGTTGGGCGCCGCGTCCTGAAGCTTCTTCAAAAGCTCGTCGGCCGCGCGCTTCGAGCCTTCGGCGTCGCCCGAGTCCAAGCCGATCTGAATCTGTAGGAGCTTCGCCGGGAGGAAGTCCTGATAGTAGCGCTCAAGCTCGCCCGCGCGCGCGCGCGCCTGCTCCAACTGCCCGTCGCGGTAGAGCGCGTCCGACATAAAGAAGAGGCCGAGCTTCGAGCGCGGCTCGGCGTCGAGCACGGTCTTCAAGTCGGCGATGGCCTCCTTGAGCTTGCCCTTGGCGACGAACGTGCGCGCGCGCAGGAAGAGGGCGTCCGAGTCCTTCGGGTTGCGCTTCAGCAACTCGTCGGCCTGCGCGGTCGCGGCCTGCGCGTCGCCACGCTGGAGGCCGATCTCGCCGAGGCGATAGTGGCCGCGCGCGTAGTCGGGCGAGGTCTTGACAATCTCCTGATAGAGGTTCGCGGCGTCGTCGAAGCGCCCGACCGTCGCGTAGTAGTCGGCGAGCCGCGCCTTGCCCTCGGGCTTGTCCCAGTCGAGCTGCGCCCAAGCCTTGTAAGCCTCTTCGGCGCGGTCGAGCTTCTTGTTGACGAGATAGTAACTGGCGAGCACCCAGCGCACGTCGCGGTTGTCGGGGTCAACTTCGACGGCCTTGCGGAACTGCTCCTCGGCGGCGTCGGCGCGATTCGTCTGCGTTAGGAACTTGCCGTACTCGATGTGTGCGAGCGACGAGCGGTCGTTGACCGAGATGGCTTCGTTGTAGACGCGCTCGGCGTCGGCGGGGCGGTTCGTCTGAAGGTAGAAGCGCGCGAGCCCCATGTGCGACTCGACGCGGAGCGGGTTGAGCGCGACGGCCTCCTTAATCATCTGCTCGGCCTTCGCGGTGTCGCCCTTGAAGAAGACGACGTTGGCGAGCAGGATGCGGCCGTCGGGGTTGTTCGGGTCGCGCGCGATGATCTCGTTGGCGAAGCGCTCGGCCTCTGCGAGCAGCTCCGCGTTCTTCTGCTGACCATAGGCGGCGAGGTAGCCGCTCGCCAAACGCAGCCGCGCCGGCACGTTCGCGGGGTCGAGCTTGACCGTGCGCTGTAGCTCGTCGATGTACTCGCTGCCGCGGCCGAGCTGTTCGTAGGCTTGCGCCAGACCCCAGTGTGCGGCCGCGAGGTTCTCGTCAATCTGGATGGCGTTGCGGAATTCGAGCGAAGCCTCCTGCCAGCGACGCTCCTTGAGAAAGGATTCGCCACGCGCGAGATGTTCGGCCTTCGCTTTCTCGGGACTGGTGCAGGACGCCGCGAATGCGACGAGACAGGCGAGCAGGACAGCGAGCGGCGCCCGGAAGCTCCGGGCGCGAGGGCACTCTTGAAAGTTCATCTGACTGGCACTCCTTAACGGGTTGACGGCCGCAACGCACGCGCCTTGCAGGCCGGGGCTAATGGCCTTCGGGCGCAACCCTATGCGCTACTCCGCCTTTTATTTGACCGTCCCGGCCTGCTCCTCTGTCCGCGGCGGGCAAAGCCGCTTCACAAAGTCACGGGGCCGTTGGTCTCGCGTCCGCGCCCTCCGGCGGGGCGTTGCCGGCGGGAACGACGTTCTAGGGAAACGTCTAAAGACGCCGCCCTTCCTCTAAAATGCCCTACTCAAGGGGCAAAAAGCAAGACTATTCTCAACCCGGGGCCGCCTCAGTTCGGCACGTAGGCCGAGAGGTTCGGGGCGACCTGTGCGGCGAACTGCATGGCCGTCTCTTGGGCCTCGCGCTCGGAGCCGCGGAAGGGGACGAGCACGCGCACCATCGCGCCGTCCGAGCGGCGCAGGCGAATGCTGTCGAAGACCGTGTAGACCTTGTCCACGTACTCGCTCGCCACCGCACGGCCGCGCCCTTGATACCAGTAGAGCATCAGCATGCGGTCGGGGCCGTGCTCGATGACGTAGCTGTTGGCGCGGAAGGGCGCGCGGCCGTCGGCCGGTTTGACCTCGACCGTCGAAGGCTCGCCGAGTACCCAGCCGGAGCCGGGGAGGCAGTTGAGCGGGCTATGATAGGTGGCGCCCGTGCGCTGCGTCAGGTAGTAGCCGACGTAGAGCGAGGCGGCGCGACCGCCCCCGCCCGCGTAGTCGCGCGAGATGTAGTCGTCGGCGCGCAGCACGGCCTCGGTCGCCGCGTCGAAGCGCACGTCTCGCCCCGCCTGCCGCCAACCGCCGAACTCCGCCGGGAACTCCGCGAGCGCCTTGCGCGGCGCGCGCGCCTCGGACGCCAGCGCCCAGAAGTTGATGACCACGCCGCCCAACACGAGCAGCGCCAACATCGCCCAGAACTTTGTAGACTTCCTCATCGCTGTAGACCCGCCGTCCCCTCACCGCCGCCGACCGTCATGGCCGTCGCCGTGCTCTCGACAACCTCTGCCTGAGACTCTACCTCTCCGACCGGCGACGCACCACCGCCGCGTCCGCCGCGCCGCGTCGGGTTGAAGCGGTCGAGCAGCCAGCCGAAGGCGAAGAGCAGCAGGAAGGCTGCGACGTAGATGACCCAGCCCGAGAACTCGTGGAAGAAGCCGTCGGCCACCTCCGTCCCGTAGTAGCGGGCGAGGACGCCCGTGCCGCTCACGCGTGCCGCGTTGGTGACGATGGCGATGGGCACCGCCGCCAGCACGATGAGCACCGCGCGCAGCGTTCGGAAGCGCTCGAAGCGGCGACCGCCGCCCTTGCCCTCGTCATCCGTCGGGCTCGTGAAGTATGCGAAGACGACGGCCAGCGTGACGAGCGTCATCAAACTTCTGATGCCGCTGCACGCCTCGACCACTTCGAGCCGCTTGGTCGTCGTCGAGCCGAGAGGATACAGCTCGATGACGTTCCCCTCCCTCAGCACGGGGATGTCGAACATGCGCATGGCCCAGACCGCGCAGCGCGACGCGAAGAGTTGCAGCGGGAAGGCGACCTTGTTGAAGACGATGGTCGGAATCGGAATGGCCAGCAGCAGCAGCAGCAGCGGCACCCCGACCGCACGCAGCAGTCGCCAACCGTGGAAGTAGACGACGAGCCCAGCGAGCAGCAGGACGAGCGACGTGCGCTGCGTGAACAGCTCGGCTCCGGCCGTCCCCACCCACAGCATGAGCAGCGCCGAGACGACCGCCCCCGCGCCCCAGAAGAGACGCGGGCGCCGCGCGACCGAGGCCAGATGCTCGCGCTCCACCCAGAGGATGTAGCCGATGACGAAGGGAATGAGGAGCCCGTGCGAGTAGTTCTCGTCCTCCCACCAGAAACGCCCCAGCCGCGCCAGCACGCCCCAGTAGACGAACACAACCGCGGCCGCGATGACGAGCGGCTTCCAGATTTTGTCGGCTGAGATGGTTGGGGGCATGTTTGAAAAGGTTTCAGGGCCGGCTCTTGTTAAGGGCGTCGTCGTAGACCGCCGCTTTCAAGCTTACCGCAGGCGCGGGCGGGCGGGCAACAAAATAGTAGGCAGTAGGCAGCGGGCAGTTAGCGGGTTAACAAGGTAGTCGAAAGAATCGGGGAGCCAAGTCGCGAAGATAGCCTCCCCGATTCTTTCAGACTTCCTGTTGCCCTAACTGCCTGCTGCCCTCTGCCTACTGCTCCCCCGAGTGCGCGACTACTGCCTGAAGCGGTCGCGGTACTCGGTGGAGGAGAGGAAGGCTTTGACCATCTCGGCGCGCTGGTAGTCGCCGCCGAACTGTTCAAGCTTGCCGAGCCAGTAGCCGTAGCCCGCGGCGTCGGGGTCGCGGCGCAGGTAGCCGAAATACTGCATCAGCACGAACGCCTTGTTGAATTCGAGTTTCGAGAACGCGTCGTTCTCGACGACCTTCCCCAGCACGTCGGCGCGCGCCGAGCCGGCGCCGAGCGAAGCGACGAGCGCGTCGCGCTCGGCCGACGCGGGCGCCACGCCCATCGAGGCGTAGAGGGAGTCCACGAACTGCGCGTCCGTCAGACGGTCGTAGCGCGTGCGAAAGTCCGCGCGCTGCACCCACGCTTGGTAGAAGGCCGCCTTGTTCGTGGTGAGTTGCTGCTGCCAGCCCGTCGCGCCGACGATAACGCCCTTCTCGACCTCCTGCGTGTCGGCGACGAACTCGTTGAAGAGCACGGTGCGGCCGAGCGAGGCGCGGTAGAGGCGATAGACGGTGTAGCCCGTCTCCTTGAACTCGATGGAGTGGAAGTAGGCGGCCGAGACATCGATGCGCATCGCCTCGATGCACTGCGGGTTTGCGCCGCAGTTCTTGATCTTCGAAGTCCAGTAGGCGCGTCCCGATTCGTCGGGCTCGCGCCCGAGGAAGTCCACGTAGTGCTGGCGGACGAAGTACTCGGCGTAGTCCACGGGGTTGTCCACATTGCCGTAGACCATCAGCACGTCGGCCAGCTCAAGACAGTCGATGGCCCTCTGAAGCGCCGACCTTGCTTCGGCGAGCTGGTTCTGGCCGGCGTAGGTGCCGGCCGAAGCCGCGTATGTGAGCGCGCTCGACAGCGAGCTTTCGGCGCGCGCAGCCGCGGGGTAGAGCGCGCGCTCGGCTTCGAGGTCAAGGTAAGCCTGCTGAATGGCGGCGGCGATGGCCGCGATGCGGTCGGCCGGGTTCATCACGAGCGCGTTCGACAGCGACGCGTTCGGGACGGTGTTGACGGCGAGAGCGTTGCTCAAGTCCTGCGCGTCGCGCCGCACGCCGCGGAGGCTGCGCTGCGCCTTGGGCTCGGGAACCGGAGTCGGAGTCGGCGTCGCGGTCGGGACAGGCGTCGGGGTCGCAGTCGGCGCGGGCGTCGGCGTCGCAATCGGGGTCGGAGTAGCCACGGGCGTCGGCGTCGGCGCCGCAGCCAGCGAGCGAGCGCCGACGTTCTGTCCGTCCGTGCCTATCAGAACCGCGCCCTCGGCCTCCGAAGCCGGAAAGAAGTTGCCGGCCGGGTAGGGCTGCGTCACGTAATAGGGCTTGGCGTAGAGCGCGTTGCCGGCCATCCCCCAAGCGGAGGCGAAGGTGTTGAGCGCGGCGGTGCCGAGCGAGCCGCCGGTGCCGAAGACGCCGTAGTCGCCGTGCGCCATCAGGTTGTTGGTGAAGACGAAGCCGACGTGCTTCTGATTCGGGAGCGCGTCGAGCATAAGGGCGGACGAGACGCGCCCACGCACGGTGTTGTGGTCGATGCGAACGCTGTCGGTGCCGTTCAGGAGCTGGAAGGCTTTGGCCTCGCCGCCGTAAGCGCCGAGGTTCTCGACGACGTTGTCGGCGACGACGACGCGGTGCATGCGGGGCGCGGCGTTGGTCGGCTCCATGCCGCGCAGGTTGATGCCGTTCGACACGTTGCGAATCGTGTTGCCGGAGAAGTTCACGTCTTCGACCACGTCGGGCGCTGTGTCTTCGCCGAAGACGTTGAAGATGACGGCCCAGCCCGTCTGCGAGTCGGGCCAACTGTTCTCGAAGACGTTGTCGGTGACGGCGACGCGGCGCGCGCTCTTCAGCTCAAGCAGATTCTTCGCCGACCAGACGCCCTTCCATGCCGGGGGCTTGTAGAAGTAGTTGTGGCGGATCGTGATGTCGGAAGGGACGAGGCCGGGGATGGCCGGAGTGGCGCCGCCGAAGAGGACGTTGATGCCCGCCGCTTCGAGGTAGTTGTTCTCAATCAGGAACGGGCCGGGGCCGTTCCAGCCGCCGAGGGCGTGCGTCTCCACGCCGGCCCACTTGATGTCGGAGATGTAACTGTTGGTCACGGAAGTCGAGGCGCTGTTGAGAGTGATGCCCCTCTGCACGGCCGTCTGGGCGTCGCGCGCGTGAATCAGCACCCGGTCAAACTCCAGATGGTGCGGGGCTGCGTCCAGAGTCCGCTGCTGTCCCGCCGAGTCGCCGTCGCCCAACTGGATGAGGTTGTAGCCCCAAGCGCCCACGCCCGGCCCCTGCGTAAACTCAAGACACTGGAAGCGCCAGTGGTGCGACATGATGGGCGCCGACATCACTGGAGAGACGTTGGGCGTCGCGAGGCGGGACATCTGCGCCGCCTGTGCCGGCCCCACGCGTACGCCGTCCGGCAACTCCGCGCAACGCGAAGAGCGGACGGTGATGAAGGCTGCACCGGACTTGACCGGCAGGACGAAGTTGCCGCTGAAGGTCGCGCCGGCAGGCAGCACGACCTCGTCTCCGGGCTGCGCTGCGTCGAGCGCCGCCTGAAGATTTCCGTCCGCGGGCACGCTGATGGTCGCGGCGCGGGCGCCTGCTACGAAAGAGAGCAGGAGCAACAGGCAGGCGACGGATTTAAGTAGGAAGACCTGCGGGAAGTTGGAACGGAGGGAAAGGCGTGAGACGGCGACGACCACCCTTGGCTGAAACACAGTTGTGACTCCTTCGGTAACCGGACGATCTCGGCGAAAGACGGCCGAGACTCCTGGCTTTGCGGACCCGCCTCGCGACGGGGGTGCCTTTATCGGGGTATTGCCTGCGTCAAACGGCTGACGCAAAAATAAATTTTGGGAATTGGCGGGGGACGAACTGACCGGGATCGTGCGGGAACACGACCCCTTCGCGGCTCAGTGGCCGACAGGCGAAAGCGTTGTTGTCGGTGGAAAAGGGTTGAGAGGTGTCTCGGAGAGACGGGGCCGACGATGACAGAAGAGGCGGCTCCCGAGCTTGGTATCGGCTTCTGTCTGAACCGGCGCGCGCCGACAGCAGTCTGAAGTCGTTACCTGTCTCCGATCGCCTTCGGCAGCCAGACAATCTCTCGCGCCCCGGCCCGTAAAACCGTCGGGCCTTTCTGCACGTTTAAGACTCTTGGCTTTGTGCCCCCACCTTCCGGTGGGTTTACCTTTTCGTGTGCGGATCGTCAGATTCCCAAACATCTTGCCGCCTCTACAGCGGCCACAAAATCATTAAACAGTTCACCGCAATGTTTGTCAAGCACTTTGTTAGCAGCCTCACAAAGCCGCCCGGAGAACCACGTTAAGTGGCTGACATTGGACAGTTTAACCGATCCGAGACGGCGTGACGACCTCCGGTCGCAAACGTCAACGGCCGCCGGGCGCGGGGGGCTGGTAGTGTATCTCGTAGATGTGATACTGAGCGTTCTGAAAGACGCAGACGAAGTGCATCTCTTCGACCTGCGCTTCGGCACAGTCGGCGGGAAGGGGCAGGGATTGGCGCAGCACGCCCTGTTCGGCATACACAAGATACGAGGGGCGGCGGGCGCGGAGGTACGGCAAGAGGCCGGCGACCGCCTGCTCCTGTTTTTCCGGGGTAGTCCGGTCGGGGATGAGGAGGGCGCGCTCGCTCTCCAACAGCGGCAGACCCGCGACGGCCGCGATCAGATTCGGCTCGTAGTTGTACTCGTCAATCACGACCGCGTCGTGCGGCCCGAGATGGCCCTTTAAATACTTACCCGTCTCTTCGACGTAGGTCGTGAAGTGCAGGACGGGGGCCAGCGAGCGAACCTTGTTGATGAAGGGATTGCCGACGCTTGCGAGCAGGAACAGGGCGCAGAGGTTTGCGACCATAACTCCCACCACTAAACCGCGGCGTGGAAAGCTGCGGTACAGCCCCACCCCCGACAGCGCCGCGACCAACGCTCCCAGCGTCAGCGTATAGCGTGCGTAAGACATCGTCCCGCCGGCCACGATCTGATAGAACTGCACGGCCGCGAAGAAGGCAAGGATAAACGCGAACTCTGCCAAAGGCCCCCGAGCCTTCCACACACGACGGCCGGAGAGAACGAAGCCGAGCACGGCGAGCGGCGTGAGCGTGATGAGGATGACCCCGGGCGGGAGCAGCAGGCGATAGATTAAAGAGGCGCCGTAGAAGCTGATGTCGTTCGCCACCCACGCGTAGTTCAGCGCCGGCGAGTAGAGCGGGTTGCCGCGCGTGACCCATTCATAGGCCATCCAGAACGCGGGCCACGCGCCCGCCGCGGGCACGAAGACCAAGAGCCCTTTGAACTCTCTTCGATAAAGCATGACCGCGCCCGTCGCGGTGATGATGACCCACGCCTCGTAACGTACGCCTGCGCCTGCGGTCAGCGCCAACCCGCCCCACATGAGCAGCCAAAGACTGCGCGTTCGCCTCGCGCGGAAGAAGAGCGACAGACCGGCCAACACGAAGAAGAGATAAGGCACGTCGCAGGAAGAGGTGACGCTGTAGGCGATGTGCAGGCTGTAGAGCGCGAACACGATTGATGAGTAGAGCGCCGACTCCGGCCCGTCCAGCTCGCGCGTGAGCGCCCACATCGCGTAGACCGAGGCGACCCCGAGGACGAGACTCAACAGTCGGCTGCCCAGTCCCACATCTCCGACCAGCAACGACACGGCGCCCATCAACCAGAAGTGCAGCGGCAGCCACACGTCGAAATGGAACTGGAGCCCCGGGCTCTGCAACCAGCGGGCGGTGAGCTGCGCCCGCGCCAGCGCGTCGCCGCCCGCGTTCTCCGAGAGGAAGAACGAGGCGACGCGCAGCGCAGCCGCGGCGGCGCAGACAAATAGCAAGGGTCTCGTGAAGCGCGACTGACCCTCGGGCGCTCTCTCGGGCCGTTCTTCTACGGTTGTGGTGGACACGGGGGTTTGTCACCTCTCTTGACGATCAGGAACGACGGCGTGCGCGGGTTCGAGTCGCGCAGCTCACGCCGGATTTCGAGTCCGCGCCGGGCCAGCTCGCGGCTGAGCAGTCGTGTTGTCTGGAACGTCTCGCGGCTCGGCAGGCGTGTGCGCGGCTGGCGGCCGGTGAGGAGGTAGACGAGGCCGGCCAACAGGACGCGCGCGTTGTATACGGCCGCGGGCACGTCGCCGCGGCGCGCGCCCGCGCGCAGGTCGCGCAGATAGAAACGCGCGTGGTGAATTTTGAGCAGGAGCGCCCCGCCGGGTCTGAGCACGCGCGCCAGTTCCGAGAGGCACTGCGCGTTGTCCGTGTAGGGAAGCGCGAGACGACAGATGACCACGTCGAAAGAGTCCGCGGCGAAGGGCAGAGACTCGGCGGCGGCGCGGGCGAAGACGACGCTTCCGGCAGGTGCGCGTGCCGCGAACAGCTCGCGACCGGCAAGCCCCGCCTCCGGCGTCACGTCAACGCCGACGCAGATTGCTCCCGGCTGCTGTGCGAACGGCAGAAGCTCCTGCCCCGCCCCGCAGCCCACGTCGAGCACGCGCCGCGCGTCGAGCCCCGCCACCGCTTCGAGAGACTCGCGCGCGCGTCCCTCGTCCGCGACGAACATCTCCCACTCGACGCGCACATAGCTGTCGTACTCGCTCGCCATCAATTGCCCGCCGGCCGCGCGTACCAAGCGAGGGCCGCGTCGAGTCGGTCGAAGTCGCAGCCGGGGTCTCTGCCGTCGGTCGCGCGCCCCTTGAAGCGCGGTTGGCGGACGCGGTAGTTGCCGCGCGTCGCGTCGGCGAAGAAGTCCGCGCCGAAGGTCGCCGGGTAGAGATTGCCCGAAGGGTAGAGGTTGGCGTCGGCGCCCGCGATGACGTTGCCGGCGAAGCTCCAGCGACGGCAGAACTTTTCGAGCGCGGCTGTGCCGAGCGCGCCGCCGTTGGCGAAGACGCCGTAGTCGCCGTGCGGGGCGAGGTTGTTGTTGAAGGCGAAGCCCTCGTGCCGGAACGCGCCGATAACGTCGAAGAGCAGGACGGTCGAGACGCGACCCGCGACGGTGTTGTGATCAATGGTGACTGACTCTGTGCCGTTCAGGAGTTGGAAGACTTTGCCCTCGCCGCCGAAGGCTCCGACCCCGTCGATAAAGTTGTCGGCGACGCGGACGCGGCGCATTCTTACCGCCGCGTCGTTCGCCTCCATGCCGCGCAGGTTGATGCCGTTGGCCGTGTTGCGCACGACGTTCTGCGTGAACTCAACATCTTCGACGGCGTTCGAGGGGCCGTCGGCGAAGGCGTTGAAGATGACGGCCCAGCCCGTCTGCGCGTCGGGCCAACAGTTCTCGAAGACGTTGCCCGTGATGGTCACGCGGCGGGCGTTCTTGAGCTCAAGCACGTTCTTCACAGACCAGACGCCCTTCCACGCTTGAGGCTTGTTGAGATGGTTGTTGCGTATCGTGATGTCGGAAGGCACGAGGTTCGGGATGCCTGCTGCGGCGCCGCCGAAGAGGAGGTTGATGCCGGCCCCTTCGAGGTAGTTGTTCTCAATCGTGAAAGGCCCCGGCCCGTTCCAGCCGGCGACGGCCTGCGCCTCCTGCTCGCGCGCCTTGACGCCCGAGACGTGCGAGTTGATGAGAGCGGTCTGCGCGCTGTTGAGTGCGACGCCGCGTTTGAGCGTCGTCGCGTCGTCGAAGGCGTGCAGGTAGCAACGGTCGATCTGGATGTCGTGCGGCGCCTTCGTCGCAGCGTTCTGCGGGCCGCGCGCGTCGCCGTCGCCCAGTCGAATCAGGTCGTAGGTGTCGAAGCGGCCCGACTGCGTGACCTCAAGCCCGACCAAGCGCCAGTGGTGCGAGTTCGGCGGAGCGAGAAGCGCGGGCTCGGCGTTCGGCGTGGCGACGCGCGCCATCCGCGCGGCGTCAGAAGGCGTGACGCGCCGCCCCTCGGCGAGTTCGCCCGCGCGCGAAGACCTCACGGTGACGAAGGAGTCGCCGGCCTTCACGGGCAAAACGAAGTTGCCGACGAACGAGGCGCCCGCCTCCAAGACTATCTCGTCGCCGGGGCGCGCCGCGTCGAGCGCTCGCTGCAAGTCGCCGCCCGTTTTGACCGTGAGGGTCGTGGCCCGCGGCGCGGCGGCACGTCGCGGTCGCGCCGTTTGAAGCTGCGCGGTCGCGCAGTTCAGAGACAGCAGGGGCAGAGCCGCCAGCAACAGCAGCGCCGCCGCCCTCCTCTTCGCACGTCGATTCATCCTCGCGACCTCACCTCAACACCTCACGCAGAATCCCCGCGAACCTTTCCGCGACCGCCGACGGCTCAAACCCTCGGCGCACGTCGGCGTCGCCCCACGCCACGGGCGCAACGGCCGAGCCCCGCAGGAAGGCGAGGAAATTCTTGAGCGTGTCGGCGACGGCCCCCGCGTCCGAAGGGTCGGCGACCCAGCCGCCGAGCCGACGGATGAGCCCGGCCGCGGCCCCCTTCGGAGTGATTCCGAAGACGGGGCGAGCCGCCCCCACGTAGTCGATGAGCTTCGAGGGCAGGAAGACGCTCAGCTCGGCCGGCGCGTCGATGACGAGCAGGCCGTCGGCCGACTGCATCAGCCGCAAGCTTTCGAGGTACTTGACCGAAGGACACGACACCACCAAGCCCTCGGGCAACGAACCGAACCCTGCCTCTTCAAGCTGCCCCTCGCCCTTCCCTCCAACCAGCTCGAAGCGCACGCCTTCAAGCGTCGCGGGCTCTCTGTTCAGCAGTCGCCGCAGGGCTTCGAAGAGCGGCGCGGGCGTGCGTCGCCCGTAGAAGTCGCCGAGGTAGCGCACGACAATGGCGGACGAATCATTCGCGACCGGCGCGCCGAACAACTCGGGCTCGAAGGCGTGCGGCAGCACGCGCGACTTCGCGGCGACTTCCGGCCCGTGCTTCGAGGCGAACAGCTCAACCGTCTCGTCGGTCGTGAAGACGAGGCGGTCGGCCTCGCGCAGCACTCGGGCTTCGAGCGCGCGATTGTACTTGCGGGTCAGACGGTCGTAGCCGAGGAACGGGTTGTCGGCCCAAGGGTCGCTGAAGTGCGCGACCCAAGGGACGCCCAGCCGTCGCTTGAGCACGAGGCCGATGAGGTGGTCGCTCATCGGCGAGCCGAAGGTGGCGAGCACGTCCGGCTCATACCAACCCTCCCGCAACAGCCCCTCGACGGCCGCGAGCACGGCCGGCTTCCAAGGGCCGAACTGGTCGGGCGCCTTGTCCACGAGCGGCAGGTCTAAACGGTATGCAACGCGGCTGAGAAAACTCCTCGGCGCCGAGCGCTCGAAGGGGACGCGCACGCAGCGCGCGAGCGGCGCCTCGGCCTCGCGCACGAGCGTCGGGTCGATGCGGTCTTTGTCGTCGTAGTCGGCGCAGACGAGCGTGGTCTGAACCTTCAGATGCCTGAGGAGGCGCGCCACCTGCACGGCCCTCGGCGAGGCCGCGGGCGGGTAGGCGAACGAGACGGCGAGCAACTTGCGCGCGGCGAGGTCGTCCCCGGCCGCGACGCGTTCATCCATCTTAGGGCTCAACTCAACCACGAACTTCCTCGCCTACTTCGACGGGCTCGGCCGCAGGCGCGGGCCGTTCATTCATGATGGGGCGCAGTCGATAATCGCGATACTGATGCGGGTCGCCGCTGCGCCCGTCCACCGCGGCCATGCTGATGTTGAAAGCCTCGCGCGCACTCGCGAAGTGAATCCGATAGCGCCCCGTCCGCTCCGACTCTGCGAGCGCCTCCGACCAGAAGCGGCGCGCGTCCTCGCCGATGCACGCGCTCTGGTCGTGCGTGAAGAAGCCGTGGCAGTAGAGCTTGAGGAAGACCCATTCGCGACGGCCGCGCACCGAGACGCGCGCACGCGCCCAGCGTTCGAGGCGCGCGAAGTCCGTCGGGTAGTTGACCGTCAACGAGCCGTCGTCGAGTCGCGGCACGGGCAGGCCGCGCACGCGCCGCGTCCAATTGAAGACGAGTGGCCCGGTGAAGATGACCGGAAGCCGCGGCCTTCGGCCTACTCTTAACGAAGGCCCCGAGCGGTGCGGCACGGGCTCTTCGAGCGGGCGGCCACACTCGTAGACGGCGTTGATGCGCGGCACCTGCGGCTGAAGCGGCGCGGCGGGCAGAGTCATGTCGGCGTAGCAGCCCGTCTCGGCAAGGATGCGCATCTCCGTGTCCACGCCGCAGAAGCGCCCGCCCGAGGAGTTGGCGAGCGCGAGGTTGCCGTGGACGAAGGCATACTTCGCTTGACCGTCTGCCTCTTCTCGCGACAGACACTTGTGCTCCTCGGCCAGAAGGTCGCGGAACTCCGTGAGCGCGCGGCGCAGATTCGCCTCCGTGTCGGGCGCCTCGACCCCGTGGTGTAGATGAATCTCGACCTCGCCGAAGCCTTCGCGTTGAAGCGCGGCCATCGTGTCGAGAATCGGCGCGTGGTACTGCTCGCCCGGATAGAAGTTCGTATGACGGAAGGGCGTGCCGTCTACGTCGCGCACGGCCGCGCCGGTCGCGCGCGCCACCTCGCACCAACGGTCGAGCCGCTGCCGCTGCTCGTCTACGGGCAGCAGGCCGCCGCGTTCGCTCCACGAAGGCTCGAAGTGGTTGGCGACGACGACAATCAGGTGGACGGGCTCGCCGCCCTCACGCGCGCGCCGCGCCGCCGCGCCCGCGCGCCAGAACGGATAGCGCGCAAGCCACGGCAGAGACCACGAGAGCTTCGTCAACAGTCCTGAATCATGCTCACTCATCATTCATCATTCATCATCGCGCGCCCAACATCTCTTCGTAAAGCGCGAGGACGGCGGCGAGGTTCTCTTCACGCGGCTCGCCCGCGGGCGGGCGGCGCGCACCGTTGCCGAGAGACTGCTCTGCGGCTTCACACACCGCCGCGAGGTCTTGCGCGGGGACGACGCGCACACCCGCGGGGCGCGGGGCGCGGTCGGTGGCGACGACGGGGACGCCGAAGTGGACGGCCTCGCGCACGGCGATGGAGTCGCCGTCGTAGAGCGTCGTGCGCAGCATCAGGTCGCTGTCGGCGATGACGCGCAGAGCCACCTCGCGCTCCACGTCGCCGCACAGAAGGACGTGCTCGCCGTATGGCTTCTCGTCAGCACGCCGCCGCAACTCTGCTTGGAGACTGCCCGCGCCGACCAGCACGAGCCCCGCACCGGGGAACTTCTCGCGCAGGCGGCCGAGCGCCTCCAACTGAAGCAGAGGGTCGTACTCACGTTCAAGCCCACCGACCGAGACGAGCAACGGATGATGCTGCCGCATAAAGGAGCGCAGCGGCTCGGGCGGCTCAAGGGCCGGTGGCGCGGCCGGCAGAGCGTACGGGCTGATGAGCCGGATGCGCTCTGCGGGGACGCCGACCTGCCGGAACCAAGCGGCGATCTCTTCGTTGACCGCGACGATGCGGTCGAGGCTCCGCAACGCGTATCCGCGCAGCGAGCGCGGCCCGGCGGCGCGACCTTCTGGCGACGAAGGATAGCCGCCCGAGTGGAACGTCAGGACGGCCTTGCGCCCCGGCACGAGGCCCGCGAGCAGCGCGAGGGCGGCGAGCCGCGTGTGAAGGCGCCCGCCGACGTGCATGTGCGCCACGTCGTAGCGCAGCGTCAAGAGGAGCCGCGCGACATCGAGTCCACTGCTCGGGCCGTAGACGCCCGCGCCGTCGCTGCGGCGGTTCGGGCTCATGTCAATGACCTCGCACGCGACGCCCTGCCTCAAAAGATATTCGCGCAGCGCCGCGACGTGCGCCTGCACGCCCCCGCGCGGCGGCGTGTAAGGCCCAATCAGGAGAACTCTCAGGGGCGGCATCGTCTTGGCGGGGTCTTCACGCGTGGGGTGCGAGCGCGGCGAGGTGTTGGCGGATTTCGTCGAGCCGCGCCTCCCAGCTCTCGGGGCGGATGGCCTCGCTGCGCGCGCGCGAGGGGCCCGGCTCCTTGAGCGCGGCCTCGACCTCGCCGATGGTCGCTTCGGGGCCGTCGGCGATGCGGCACAGGCCGAGGACTTCGACCTCCGGAATCGGCGTCGAGACCACTGGGAGCCCGGCCGCGAGGTACTCGCGCACCTTCAAGGGGTTCGCGTTGAGCGTCAGCTCGTTCAAGCGAAAGGGCATCAGCGCCACGTCGAAGCCCTTGCAGTAGGCGGGCAGCGACTCGTAGGGCTTGCGCCCCAAGAGATGAACATTCGGCAGTGCTTCGAGGACTGAAACGTCGGTCGTCACCTTACCTAAGATAACCAGCGAGCCGTGCTTGAAGTGCTTCGCCACTTCGGCCATCAGGTCAACGTCTACCCAGTCGGCCACGAGCCCGAAGAAGCCGATGACGGGTCGCGGCAAGGCTGCAACGTCGTCGGGCACTTTCGTCTCCGGGTCGAGCGCGCGGCTGAAGTGCGTGAAGTCAACGCCGTGGCGGACGAGGACGGTGCGCGGGTTGAGCTTGCTCTTCGATTGCAGCAGACGGTCGGCCGAGACGATGGCGAGGTCGGCCATGCGCAGGAGCTTCTCCTCGAACTCGGCCATCGCACGCCCCGAGACGCCGGAGAAGGCGCCGTACTCGTCCACGCATTGATAGATCAACTGCTCCTCGCCCAGCTCGCCCGCGACGACGGCCGCGGGCGGGTTGAAGACCCAGTTGATGGGACGACGGAACCCTAGTTTCCTCATCGCGCGTTTGACATGCAGCTTGAGCAGGTGACGGTTGAGCGCGCGCGCGCTCGGCCGGTTGTAGATGGGGACGGCCAGCGGGTTCAGGACGTAGATGTTCGGCTCGGGGTTGCCGAGCGGCTGCATCGCGGCGGCCAGTTTCTTGAAGGCGCGGCTCGCGTCGGCCTTCGAGACCGTGGGCGTGCGATAGCCGATGGAGTTGACCCAGAGCACGCGGTTGTCGCGCGCGAGCAGGCGCATGAGGTGCGTCTTCGAGAGCGGGTCGCCGCTCCAGTCGTGGCTGAAGCAGAGGATGTCGCGCCCGCGCAGCAGTCCGCTCGCCTGTCCGTCTCCGTTCGTCTCTCGCATAGCAGTTCGGCGTGGGTGGTTCAGGGCGTGGCGAAGGCGGGCTCGGCGCGCGCCTCTCGCGGCTCGGCGGCGGGCTCGCCGTCCATGAAGCGGCGGAGCCAGACCTCGAAGTTGACGAGCGTCCACAGGCGCTCGGAGTGGTCGCGCTCGCCCGAGACGTGTTGGCCGACGACGCGCGCGACGAAGTCCGCGTCGAAGATGCCGCGGGCGCGTGCGCGCTCGGAGGTGACGTACTCGTCGAGGACGCTGCGGTAACGGCCCCGCAGCCACGCGCCGAGCGGAACGGGGAAGCCCATCTTGGGGCGCGTCAGGATGGCCTCGGGCAGCACGCCCTTCATCGCGCGGCGCAGCACGTACTTCGTCGTCCAGCCGCGCAGCTTCAGGCGCTCGGGCAGTCGCGCCGTGAACTCGACGAGCTTATGGTCGAGGAACGGCACGCGGCTCTCAATCGACGCGGCCATGCTCATCTGATCCTGCTTCATCAAAAGCTCGTGCAGGTAGGTCTTCGTGTCGGCGTAGAGCAGTCGGTTGAGCGACGTCGAGGCGTCGGACGCTTCCACGAGTCGGCGCACGCCCGCATACGGGTCTGCGCCGACGCCCGCGCGCGCGACCGTCTCGGGTGTGAGCAGTTGGCGCTGCATGGCGCGTGGGAAGACGGCGAAGTTGTCGAAGTAGAGGTGGTCGAGGTCGGCCGGCAGGCAGACGAACGTTCGTTCGAGTTTCTGCCGGACGCGCGAGCCCGCACCGAGCGACCCGACGGCGCGCGCCGCGGCGCGACGCACGGGCGCGGGCGCAAGCGTGTTGTAGCCGCGGCCGAGCGCGAGGTTGTAGATGGTCTTGCGATAGCGACCGTAACCGGCCAGCATCTCGTCGCTGCCCTCACCCGTGAGCACGACCTTGACGTGTCGCTGCGCGAGCTTCGAGACGAAGTAGAGCGGGATGCTGGCGAGGTGTGCCAGCGGCTCGTCCTCGTGCCAGACGAGTTGCGGGAGCGCTTCAAAGAACTCTTCAGGGCTGACGACGACCTCGTGATGGTCTGTGCCCAACTGCGCGGCGACCATGCGCGCGTACTCAAGCTCGTTGGCCTCGCGCTCGGCGAAGGCGACGGAGAAGGTCTTGATCGGCTCGTCCACCAACTGGCTCATCACGGCCGCGATGGCCGACGAGTCGATGCCGCCGGAGAGGAACATCCCCAGTGGCACGTCGGCCATCAGCCGCAGGCGGACTGACGTGCGGAACAGCTCCGCCCACTCTTCGATTAAATCCTCTTCGCGGCGACGGCCGTTCTCTTCGCCGCCCGCGAAGGTCACGTCCCAGTAACGCTCGACGCGCACCTCTCCGTCGCGCCAAAGGAGTGTGTGGCCGGGGAGCAGGCGGCGGACGTTGCGATAGAGGGTCTCTTCGCCCGAGGGCGCGTGGTTGGCGAGATAGTCGGGCAGCGCCTCGTAGTTCAGCTCGGCGCGGACGGCGCCCGCTTCCAAGAGCGCCTTAATCTCCGAGGCGAAGTAGAGCGAGCCGTCTTCGGTCTGCGTGTAGTAGAGCGGCTTGACGCCGAGGCGGTCGCGCGCGATGAAAAGCTCGCCCTTGCGCGCGTCCCAGATGGCGAAGGCGAACATGCCGCGCAGGTCTTCGACGCAACGCGTCCCCTTCTCTTCGTAGAGATGAAGAATCGTCTCGGTGTCGCAGTGCGTGCGGTAGACGTGGCCGCGCGCTTCGAGCCCCGGCCGGTGGTCGGCGTGATTGTAGACCTCGCCGTTGTAGACGATCTGAAGCGAGCCGTCCTCGTTCGTCATCGGCTGATGACCGGCGGCCACGTCCACGATGGCGAGGCGGCGATGGCCGAGGCCGACCGAGCCTTCGACGAAGAGGCCGCAGTCGTCCGGCCCGCGGTGCGTGAGCACGTCGCGCATGCGTTCGACGAGCCCGGCGGAGACTGTCCGTCCCGACCTGCTCGACAGAGCTATTCCGTTAATGCCGCACATAATCTTTTAGAGCCCGTGGCGGGGTTGAGGCGTCTCCACCGTCCGCGCGGCCGCGCCGCGCCCCTCCTTTGACAGCTTATCACGCCGCTTGAGCGCCTCGTCAACAATTACCGAATCGCCGCCTGAAGCAGCGGCGGCCGTCTTCTCAACAGAGCCCTCGGGCTCCAACTCGAACTCCAAACGGCCCTCGACTTCGCGCGCGACCGCACAGCGCAAGCGTCGCGTCGAGGTGAGCAGCTCGCGCCCGCCGAAGTGGAAGCGCGTGCCGCCGCCAACGAGCACTGCCTCCGCCACGCGACCGCCCGCAGCGAGCCGCACCCACGTCCAAGCGAAGTCGGTGGTGAGCTGCTCCGCGGAGACAGTCTGCCCCGCACGGCCGACGACGATGAGGTCGCGCGCGTCGCCGTCCGCGACTTCGAGAAAGTGCGCGGCCCCTTCCTGCGTCAAACTCGACACGCGCGCCGCTTCCGTTCCGGCCGCGCGCGGCACGACGACGGTCAGGAAATCCTGCGGGCCTTGCCCTTCGGTCTCAAACGTCCAGACCGGCGCGGCGACGCGCGAGCCGTAGCAGGGCGAGACCCAATCCTTCTCTTCTCGCCAGCGCCCGCCCCCGCCGTGCGCGTGCAGCTCGACTCCCGGCGAGGTCGGGTCGAGCAAGCGAACTGCCGTGTGCTCGCTCTCGACTCGGGACGGGGCGTCGGGTGCGAGGTGGAAGCGCAGCGCGTAACGGTGACGCGCGCGCGCGTCCGCCTCGTCGCGAATGATGAAGTAGTCGCCCTTGAGAAAGAGGACGGAGCGACGATGCGTGACGGGGTCGGGCAGGCGCCGGTAGCCGTCGTGCTCGCCCTCGAAGAAGTCGAAGCGCGCGCCGCTCAGCCACTCGCGCGCCTCGCAACGCGCAGACCTAGACCAGCGGAAGGTTCCGCCTATGACAGATGAAGACTCGCCGTCCACGACGAGCGCGTTGTGCGCCATCGTGTGGCGGAAGTGGTCGCGCAGCTCGCCCGAGCCGGTGTAGGTGCAGGTGCCCGGGTCAACGAGGAGCGTGCGCCCTCGGGCCGCAAGCGTGAACGAGAGCGCGTCGGCGTGCGCGTGGCCGCCGTTCATCGCGCCGTGCGGGCCGCAGTCGAGGAGCATGTAGCTCGACTCCTCCGTCCAACCGTCGCGCATCACGTAGAAGCCGCCTTCGGGGAAGGCGCGCGAAGCTTCGGCGGGCGGTCGTGCGTCGAGCGCGTCGAAAGCCTCAAGTCCCTCGGCACCGCAGAGCCAGAGCGTCTCTTCCGAGAGAGACTCGGCGACGTACTTGTAGTCCGCGCGCGCGTGGACAACGGCCGCGGTCGCGAGCGTGGCGCGAAAGTCTTCGGGCGGCCGGTCGTCGAGCGGGGCGAGGCGACCGCCGTCGTCGTCGCCGTAGAAGGGCGTCGTGCCGTCGGGCGCGGTCAGGTGCATGAGGTGGTCGCAGAGGGCCGCGAGCGTCGGCGCGACCTCCGCGTCTACGGGCTCGCCGGCCGCGCGCGCGAGCAGAAGAAAGTGCGTGTAGAAGTCGGCCGTGTAGCGTTGATAGTAACTGGCCTGCTCGAAGTAGACGCCGTCGGGTCTGACCTGTCGTGCAAGCTCGCCGACGAGCACGCGCCGTCCCGTCTCGCGCCAGCGCGCGGCGCGGCGCAGCTCCGGCAGACAGGCGCCGAGATAGAAGAGGCCGAGCGCCTCGCCCGTCAGATGCGTGTTCGGGCTGTAGTAGGTCGAGAGATACGTTTCGAGATGGCGGCCGTTGAGATAGAGGTACTTCAGTGCGCGCGCGTAGAGGTCTGGCGTGAGCAGCGTTGAGTCCTTGAAGAAGTGGAGCGCCCAGAGCCAAGCGATGGAGCGGAAGGCGACTTCGAGGCTGCTCATCCAGTTGACGCCGAGCTTGGGCAGGTGCTGCTCCATCCAGGACGCGAGGTGCGCGGCGAAGGTGCGCGCGTGCGCCTCGTCGCCCGTGTGCCAGTATGCGCGACCCAAAGTGAGGAAGTGCTGATGACGATTCAGCTCCCAGATGATCTTCTTATCGCCGGCCGTCTCGGCGTCCAACTCGACGAAGAGGCTCCAATGGCTCATCGGCGAGCGCTTGCCCGCGACCGGCTCGAAGTTCCAATCGACGGGCTCGCCGAAGGAGAGGTCTTTGAAGGCGAGCAGGTCGAAGCGACCGGCCGCCGCGCGGGTCGCGCGCTCGGTGACAGCGGACGCTTCGCGGAAGCGACGGCACAGCTCGGCGCGCGTGGCCTCCGGCTCGTCGAAGGCTTTGAAGAAGGCGCGCGGCGCGCGGCGGAAGTGCGCGAGCAGACTTTCAGCGTCCGTGTGCTCCGGCCCGCGTGGGGCGGGCAGAAACAGGCGCGACAACCCTGCGTCGGTCGGTAGACGCGCGCCGAGGCCGAGACGTTCGGCGCGCGCGGCCAACGCCTGCGCCCCGCGCTCACGCAGCTCGCCGAGCCCGCGCCCCTTCAGCCTTTTCAGTTTGTTCAGCGCGCTCTTCATCACTTTCAGTAGACATCGACGGCCGCAGGCTTATGGCCGCGGAGGCGGTTCTTCAACTGCTCGAAGCCGCTCGTGCTCTGTACGAAGTGCGGCAGGTCTGTCTCGGCCGGGACGCGTCGCAGCGCCAGAGGGTCTGCGGCGCGGCGCTCGTTGAGACCGTGCTCGGTCGTCACGGCGCAAAGGTATCCGGCGCGCTCCGTCTCGCGCCGGACGCGCGCGTCGTAGGCGCCGTTCGGGTAGCAGAAGAGTCCGACGGGGTGCCCGAGTTCTGTTTCGAGCCGCTCCCGAGAAACGTGCAACTCCGCCGCGAGCTGCGCGTCGTCGGTCGTCGTCAGAATCGGGTGCGAGACTGTGTGCGAGCCGATCTCGACGCCGCCCGCGTCCAACTCACGCGCCTGCTCCCAAGTGACGGGGCTGAACTCCGCGGGCGGCCGGACGGGCAGCGTTACGCCGTGCGCGGCGGCGATGCGTTCGATGGCCTCTTCGCGCTCGCGGGGCGCGAGTCGCTTCAACTCGGAGTTGACCCGGCCCGCCGCACTGAGGCGCGAGTCGCGGCCTGCAAGTCTTATATCAAACGAACGCCCGACCACTTCGGCGTTGAGCCGTTCGGCCTGCGCGCTCAAGGCGACGTGGCGCAGCTTGTCCGTCCACATCCACGCGCGGCCGTCGAGAAAGTCCGTGATGACGAAGAGCGTGGCCGGCACTCCATGACGCCGGAGCAGCGGGAAGGCAAGCTCGTATGCGTCCACGAAGCCGTCGTCAATCGTCACGCACGCGGCGCGCGCGGGCAGCGCGGCCCCGCCCGTGTAGTGTGCCGCGACGCGCGAGAGCGGGACGAGCGTGTAGTGCTCCTTAAGATATTTGAGGTGCGCGTCGAAGTCGGCCGCGGGCGTGGCGAGCGGATCGGCGCCGCGGCTGAAACGGTGATAGGTGAGGATGAGCACGCGGCCTCGGTTCGCCGCCCGGAAGGGGGCGAAGGCACCGGCACGCGTC
>JBJMGQ010000434.1:0-7757 GCA_045807845.1 Pyrinomonadaceae bacterium
GCTGCGGCTGATTGAGTCCGGATATCGGTCGCGGACATGTTGTGGGGCTTGGAGGTTTGATAGCCTCCCACTCTTGCTTCTTATATCCTCTCCATTCCAGCCGCAGTCAAATCCGAAGATAGGCTTTAGTGATAAATCGACAATGACATGCTCAACCAGAAAACCGCTGATATTCTGAATGCCAAGTTCTAAGGTGACCACAGTATTGAGCGCCAGGAATATTTTGAACATGCTATCTTCCAGCAGTTCGTCTAACGACCCCCAGCCTTGCTCGTAAGTATTGAGGGGACGCTCGATCTTCACTTCGGGCGGGAGGGGCTGGTCGTTGCTGTCTACGAGCATAAGTCGCGGGGCCGTCTCTGCGGAGGACTTAACCTCGGCCAGCTCTTTGTATAGACGCGCGTTCTCTTCGGAGAGGCGCGCGAACTCGTCCAGCGTCGAAGACGCGGGCATCTCGTCGCCCCTGTACCAGCCGGGGCGGGCGCGCTCCATCTCCTCGTCGTCTAAGATGTGATTGCCCAAGGCGTTCATGACCTGCCCGACAAGCTCTTCAGTTGTCGTCCACTCTTTACACAGGTGCTTATCCCTCACCCTGCGTTTGAAGCTCTCCAATTTCTCCCGCAGCGCGGAGTCGTCTTCCATCTTGTCGGCCGTGATTGAATGCTTCGAGCGCATGAAGGCGAGGACGGGGATTTTACGTTTGACCGCGTATTCGTACTCCTTTTCCGTCCAGCTCTTGCCGTCAGTGTCGAGACTGCCGTACTTACCCGCAAGGATGAGGACGTAGTAGTCGGAGCGGTTGATGACCGACAGAATCGTCTGCCATCCCCTGTCATCCGTCGCCGTGAAGTTCTCCATGCCCGCGGGGATGTGGCGCGCGGAGAGGATGGCCCACGTCACGGCTTCGCGCTCCCCGCGCAGGTCGCCGTAGGTCGAGCTGATAAAAACTTGATACTTGGGACGTGGAGGCATCGAAAGGCTCCTTGACCGAGGGTGAAGTTTCGGCGCTCATCCTTAGCGGTCGCTTGAACTCATTTTCAAGCGCCGGATTTTCGTTTAATGCGCGGATGCATTATAGCATCACGACCGCGCGCCGACTTTATCTTCATCTCAGAAGAGCGAGCCCGTGATGTTGTACTTGAGGAGGCCGAGGAAGATGAGTGTGATGAAGAGGACGGCAGCATTCTGGATGAGGAGGGCGGACTGTTGCTCGTGGCGTCCCTGCCTGCGGAGTTTCAGTGTGTTCAAGACGAGAATGAAGAGGAGGACGGCGAGATCGAAGGCGAGCGATTGGCCGCGCGTCATCCAACCGGTCGGCGTGCCCGAGAGGTCAAAGTGGACGGCGAGTTGTTCGGGGATTCTGTCCCAGAGCAGCAGGTGAACGGCGGCCACAATGGGCAGCGAGAGCCACGGCAGGAGCGTTAACATTCGTCGAGTCTTGGTGTTCATCTGTGTCTTAAAGGCTCGCGGCGGCGGACGCAGTTAACGCTTGCGCTCAAGCATGATACCGAACTCTTCCGAGATCATCCCCTCGCGTTCCTTGCTCGGCTTCGTGAACTTGAACTTGTCCGTGTCGAAGAGTGCGAGGACGGCGAAGCCTTCAGACGCGAGACGGTTCAGCTCCTTCTGCGTCTCGGCGGACGCGGGAGCGAATCCCGTCTCAAGGACTTGCTCGGCGGTGTTGCCACGCGTCTGTAGCTCGAACCTCAAGATTCTGTACTCGCGTCGCACGCCCGCGCCCGACGGCCCCTGCTCGAAGATGAGGGCGCGCTGCGTGCCGTCGGAGTCTGGATAGGTCGAGCGGAAGACGGCGCCGCTCTCTTGCAGCCTGACCATCTCCTGCTCGAACTCTTTCTTTGAACTCTTCAGCCAAACATAGCTCAACTGCTCCGCCGCACCCGGGCGCCGGTACATCAAGGCTATCTCGTAGTCGGCGAGCGCCAGCCTGAAGCCCTGCCGCGCCAGCTCGTTGACCTTCTTCGGCAGCTCGTCGCGCCCCGAGAAGGTGTTGGAGCGGACGACGCGCACCTCCGTGCCCGGCTCGGCAAGCGCGGGCTCGGTCGGCTCGCGTTCGAGCAGTATCTCGATCTTCGAGAGCAGGTGCGCCGGGTAGAATTTTTCGGCCAGCTTCGACCTGACCTCCGCGGTCAGAGAGTCGTCGTTGCGTGTGCCGCCGCGCTCGCTGCGCGCGTAGGCGTACTCGCGCGGCTCCTCTTTGCCTTTGCGCCGCTCGAAGAGGAAGAAGTCGCCGTAGTAGCAGCGCTCGTTGTCCAGAGGCTCGCAATAGCTGTAGAGGAGCGAGTGCGCGGCGAGCCGGAAGCCCTTCTTCGCCAACTGCGCATACGTCCCGGCGAAGCCCGGCATGAAGTAGGCTTCGCGTGAGTGCGTCTCCGTCCAAGCGTACTCGAACTGTTGTTGGTCGAGCGTGACGATGGCCGGATCGGCCTTCAACGAAGAGATGACCCGATACCCTTGCGCGCCTGCTTGGTTCAGGTGCTCGGCAAAGTTGTCGAGCGCCGCGCGCCGCGCCAGCAGCGCCTCGTCCTCGCTGCGGTAAGAGAAACTTCCCTGAAAGCGCGTCGTGAAGACAAGCTTGTACTTCTCCGCGTTCGGGTCGGGGACGAACTTCGGCTCTTCAACTTTCGGCGGACGCTCGGCCTCGGGCGTCGGGGTCGGCTTCGGGATGATGCGCCCTGACTGCGCGTGCGTCGAGAGCGCGGTCGCAAGGAGGACGGCCGCGGCCGGAACGAGCCAACGGACTTGAAACGCTGTTCTACCCTTCATGCTCTGAACGCACCGGCCGACTTCAAAGGCTCACGCCGGCAGCTCGTAGACGGAGACGTGCTTCTCGCTCTTCGCACCGAACTCGCCGCGTCGCCAGTCGCCCCAGCGCGCGCGCAGGCGTAGTCCCGCCAGTCGCGCCATCAAGTCCAACTCCGAGGGCCACGCGTAGCGTACCTCGACGGGGAAGAACCGCGTGCCGCTTTCATTGAAGACGACGTGCCGACTCTTGAGCTTCTGTCGCACGGGGTCGTGCTGGAAGACTCTGATGCCGACGCGTTCGTCCGTCATGTGCAGGAGACGGACGCCCTGCCCTGTGCTCAACTGCGCGAGGTCGGGCACGAAGGCTTCGACGACGAACGCTCCGCCCGGTGCGAGTCGCGCGGCGACGTTGCGAAAGCACCGCACCTGCTCCTCCTGCGTCTGCAACGCGAAGAGCGTGTTGTAGACGACGTAGACGAGCGAGAACTCGCCTTCGACACACACGTCAGCGAAGTCGCCCATCGACACCGGCAGAGCCTCACCCCCCGGCTTGGCCCTCAGCGCGGCCACCATCTCCTTCGACGCGTCGATGCCGTGTACTTCAACCCCTCTCGCAGCCAGCGGCAGCGCCACCACGCCTGTGCCTATCCCTAACTCCAACACGCGCCCGCCGCCCACCAACTCCTCCAACACGTCTACGGCCGACTCGTCGAAATATCCGAACCACTGGTCGTACACGTCGGCGCAGCGCTGGTTGTATGTCTCCGTCTCTTTCTCTTCCATAGGCATAGGATGATTTTAGAGTTTAGAAGGGTTGAGTGCCTTCGAGATGGCATCAGCCGCGGCCTCGCCGCCGCGAACGCAGTCGGGCAGTCCCGCGCCTTCGAAGGCGTTGCCGCAGAGCGCGAGGGCGGGGAGATGGCGCGCAAGCTCGCGGATGCGAGAGACGCGCGCGGCGTGACCGAGATGATACTGCGCCATCGAGCGCGGCCACTTCTCGACGTGCGTGAAGAGCGGGGGCGCTTCGATGCCGAGCAGGTCGCGGAGGTCGCGGCGGACGGCCGCCTTCATGCTCTCTTCGTCAAGCTCGAACATATCGGGTTGGAGTGCGCCGCCGACGAAGGCACGCAACAGCGCGTGGCCTTCGGGCGCGCGCGAGGGAAACTTGACGCTGCTGAAGGTGCAGGCCAGCGTCGCGCGGCGCTCGACGTAGGGGACGACGAAGCCGAAGCCGTCGAGCGGATGGGGGATGTCGGCGCGCCTGTAGGCGAGATTGATCGTCGCGGTCGAGGCGTAGGGAATCGCGTCCAGCTCGTCGGCCAGCCTGTCGTCCGCGTCGCGCAGCAGTCGCGCGGAGGCATAGGCGGGGAGCGCGAGGCAGACGGCGTCGGCCTCTAGAGTCTCGCCCGCTTCAGTCTGCAAAACCCAGCGGCGCGGGCCGCTTTGAGGGCGCAGCGAAGTGACCTTCGTGTTGAGTCGCACGCTGGCGTAGGGCAGGCGCGCGGCCAGAGCGTCTGTGAGCACCTGCACGCCCTCGTCAAAGGAGAGGAAGAGACTGTAGCGCGCGCCGCTCGCGCCGCGGCCGTGGCGTGCGTCGGCCGTGGCGCGGCGGCCGGCCTTCCACATCGCGAGGATAAGGCTGCGGTCTCGGCGCTCCATCTCTAAGAAGCGCGGCATCGTCGCGCGCAAGCTCAGGGATTCCGGGTCGGCCGTGTAGATGCCACCGACCATCGGCTGCGCCATGCGCTCAAGCGCCTCTTGACCCAGACGGCGGCGAACGAAGGCCGCGAGGCTCTCGTCGTCGCGCCCGTTCGCGTCCCTGCGCCGCGGCAGCAAGAGGTCGAGCGCCATGCGCGCCTTGCCGCGCCACGTGAAGATGTCGGTCGTGAGGAAGGGAAGCATGCGCGAGGGCGCGAGCAGTTGAAAGCCTTCGGGTGTCGGGCGCAGGCGTCCCCCGCGCACGACGAAGCTGCGGCGGTGCTGCTCGTTCGTGCCCGTGATGCGTTCGGCGAGCCCGATGCGCTTCGCGAGGTTGAGCGCCTCGGGCTTCTCGGAGATGAAGGAGTCGGGCCCGCCCTCAATCAGGAACCCGTCGCGCCGGTGCGTTCTCACGGTGCCCCCTACACGACCCGACGCTTCGAGCAGGATGACTTCAGAGGCTTGTGACTCGACGAGCCGGTGCGCCGCGGCGAGGCCGCTGACGCCCCCGCCGACGATGACGACGCGTCGTCTCTGTGGAGCACTCTCAACCATTCTCTTGTCAGACTGCCGAAGGGCGTGCGCCCGGCCGCTGTATGCCCGAGAGGCAACAGTCAACCGGGCACACGTCGTGCGAGGGCGCGAAGGTGCCGAGCGCGCGGCGTGGGACGGCCGGGTCGAGCCTTTCAAGTATCAGCTCGCGAATCATGTGGATGAACTCGGGATGCGTGCCGACGGTCGCGGCGCGAACCATGTTGATGCCGAGCGCTTCCGAGAGCTGCCGCGCCTCCGTGTCGAGGTCATAGAGCACCTCCATGTGGTCGGAGATGAAGCCGACCGGCGCGACGACCACGTCAGACGCGCCGTCCTCCTTCAACGCGCGCAGGTGTTCGCAGATGTCGGGTTCGAGCCACGGCTGGGCGGGCGGCCCCGAGCGGCTCTGGAAGACGAGCCGCCAACGTGCGACGCCCGCGCCCTCCGCGACGAGGCGGCAGGTCTCAAGCAGTTGGCGTTCGTAGTCGCAGCCCGCGGCCATCGCCGAGGGGACGCTGTGCGCCGTGAAGGCTACATGCACGGCCGCGCGTCTCTCTTCCGGAATCTGTTCGAGCGCGGCGCGCAGATTCTCGACGTTCGGCCCGACGAAGCCGGGGTGGTTGTAGAAGGCGCGCAGCTTCTCGACGCGCGGCGCGCCTTCGCCGACTGCCTCGCGCGCACGCTCGATGTCTTCGCGGTACTGGCGGCAGCCCGAGTAAGAGCTGTAAGCCGAAGTGATGAAGGCGAGCGCGCTCTTGATCCCGTCGTCGCGCATCCGGCTGAGCGTGTCCGCGAGCAGAGGGTGCCAGTTGCGGTTGCCCCAGTAGACGGGCAGGCGCGGGCCGTCACTTTCAAGCTCCTGTTCGAGCGCGTCGATGAGACGACGGTTCTGCCCGTTGATGGGACTGACGCCGCCGAACAGCTCGTAGTGGTGCGCGACCTCGCGCATGCGCGACTCGGGGACGTTGCGCCCGCGCAGGACGTTCGAGAGGAAGGGCATCACATCGTCCATCCCTTCGGGGCCGCCGAAGGAGACGACAAGCAGCGCGTCGTAAGGTTGATTCATCGTGTCGGGTTCTCTACCTCCGGCTCAGTTCGTGGACGGCCTCGACGAGGGCGATGACGTTTTCGACGGGCGTCTCGGGGAGGATGCCGTGGCCGAGATTGAAGATGTGACCGGGACGGTTCGCCGCTTGGTCTAAAACATCTTTGGCCCGGCGACGGATGACCTCCGGATTCGTGAAGAGCGCGATGGAGTCGAAGTTCCCCTGCACAGCCACGTCGCCGAGCCGCGCCCAAGCCTCGTCCAAGCGCACGCGCCAGTCGAGGCCGATACAATCGCCGCCGGCCTCCTTCTGAAGCTCTAACAACGTCGCCGTGCCCGTGCCGAAGTGGATGACGGGGACGCCCGGGGTAATGCCCTTGATGACTGCGCGCGTGTGCGGCAGGACGTATTCGCGATAGTCGCCGGGGCTTAAGGCGCCGACCCACGAGTCGAAAATCTGGACGGCCTGCGCGCCCGCCTCGATCTGCGCGTTGAGGTATTGAGAGAGCGCGCGGGCGATTCTCGACATCAGCGCGTGCCACGCGCCGGGGTCTGTGTACATCAAGCGCTTGGTGTTGATGTAGTTCTTCGAGCCGCCGCCCTCGCAGATGTAGGAGGCGAGCGTGAAGGGCGCGCCGCAGAAGCCGATGAGCGGGAGGTCGGGGCGCAGCTCGCGCCGCGTGATGCGGATGGCTTCGTAGACGTAGTCGAGCGAGGAGACATCCTCGACCTCGCGGACGCGGTCAACGTCCACGGCCGCCCGCACGGGGTTGTGGATGACAGGGCCTTCGCCTTTGGCGAATTCCAGTTCGAGGCCCATCGGCTCGATGATGAGCAGGATGTCGGCGAAGATGATGGCGGCGTCAACGCCTAAGCGGTGCGCGGCGTAGACGGTGACCTCGGAGGCGACCTCCGGTTTCTTGCACATCTCAAGGAAGGAGTGCTGCGCGCGCACGTCGCGATACTCCTTCATATAGCGCCCGGCCTGTCGCATCAGCCAGACGGGCGTGTGCGGCACCTGCTCGCGCCTGCACGCGCGCATGAAGGGACTGTTGCGCAGCTCCTCGGTCAACGCCGGGCCTTCTGTTATTCTCGCTTCGCTCATCGCCGACAATATAGCAGTTCGAGACTTTCCTTCCCAAAAGAGCCCGGGGTTTAAGCCCAAGATTCCGGGGCATTTATCTGTTAAAATTTCCTGTCACGAAACGCGCCCCCGTGGTGTTTACGTGTGTGAGAGTGGCTGCATGAGCGAACGAGCGGTAGAAGCTTTGATTAACTCAGTGCCAGAGACGGCCCCGGCGGCGCAGGCGTCCCCCAGCTTCGACGAAGCTTTCACCCTGCACCACCGCGCCGTCTTCCGCGCCGCCTACGCGCTCGTCCGCGACGCGGGGCTGGCCGAAGACGTGACGCAGGAGGTCTTCATCAAGCTCTACCAGCACATCGGCTCGCTCAGGGACGAGGAGCATGTGCGACCGTGGCTTCTGCGGGTCGCGTCGAACACGGCGCTCAACACCATCCGCAGCCGCGGACGCGCCGGTGCGCGCGAAGAGGAGTTCGCGACGGCCGCCACGGTCGGCGGCGGCTCTGAGCCGGTCGGCATCGAGGCCGACTACGAGCGCCGGACGGAGATTGAAGAGGCGCGGCGCGCGCTCGCGCAGGTCAAGGAGCCGATGCGCAGTTGCCTCCTGCTCAAGCAGCAGGGGCTCTCCTACCGAGA
>JBJMGQ010000435.1:0-26840 GCA_045807845.1 Pyrinomonadaceae bacterium
AGCAGTTCGCCGGCGAGGTGGCTCGCCTGCGCCGCGCTCCCGCCGTTGCCGAACGCGATAACCTTATGCCCCGCCCCGAGTGCCTCGACCAGCGCTTGCGCCACCCGTCCGGCCGGCGCGCGCAACTCCGCGGCGCTGCGCGCGACCACCTCCCGGTTCGCCTCGAAGTGCCCTTCGATGAGACCGTCCGTCATAAAACATTCTCCCCCCGAATTCATCCGCGCCGGCCGTCAACGACCTCGAAGTCAACCCACTGCGTCGCCGTGCCCTGCCCGTCCTGCTTCTTGCCGCGGGCGAGTTCATCCGTGACGACGACCTGTAGGACGTAGTCGCCGGGTGTAAGCTCCGTGCCCACCTGCAAGCGCCCGCCCGCGACGAGCCGCTTCAAGTCCTTCTGCCCGCTCACATCCAGCGGCGTGACTTCACCGGCGAAGACGAGTCTGCCCTCCCTGAAGAGTCGCACCTGCGTCGTGAGCCTCGGCTGCCCCGTCGTCTTGTCGAGCCGCGCGTTGTAGATGGCGTAGCCGTAGTCCAGAAAGACGCCGTGCCGCAGACGACGTACGGCGGGACTGAGCCCCGCGTCGGCCGCCTCGGCCCCGACGCCTTCACCGTCCGTCAACTGCTCGGCCGCGGTCGCCGTCGCGTCGCGCGAAGGGTCTGCGCCCGCCAGCACGACGCCCGAGAGCGAGAGCGGGCCTTTGCGCAGATCGGGCACGGAGACGAACTCGCGCACCGAGCCCACGCGCTCGGTCGCGGCATCGCGCACGGCGACGCTCAGTTGATAACCGCCCGGCCGATTAACGGGAACGTTGAGTCGATAGGTGAGCCCGTTCTTCAAAGCGTCGCGGTACTCCTGCTCGCTCAAGACGATCTCGCGCCGGTCTGTGCCCTGCACCGAGACGTGGCCGTCGCCCGAGAAGACGACCGCGGCCACGTCGAGCGTCGCGCGGCGATGACCGCCCGCCTCCTCTTTGAACTCAAGGTCGCGCGCATCCATGTGGATGACCGAGCGGACGGCCGCGCCGCGCCGTGGGTCGTCCACGAAGAGCGCGGCCATGCGCAGGTCAACGCCCGCCGCGCCGAAGGGCGTCGTGAGCGCGTCCTGTAGTTGCTGCCCCTTCGTGCGCGGGCGCTCGACGCCCTTCGCGTCGGCGACGCCGTAGAAGCCCGAACGCGAGCGCACGGTCAGACCCGGCCGCTTGACCCGCACCTTGAGGTCGTGGAAGTTGCGCACGCCTGTGCGCGCGTCGAACGTGCCGTCGTCGGGGCGGTAGCCGATGAGGTAGTAGCCGCGCTGGTCTTCGAGCATGCGCTCCAACCCGCGGTTGTAATTGTTATTGTTCGCGAAGAACATCCCGCCCGTCTCGCGCGCAAGCATCTCCATGCCGTCCTGCGCCATGTGGAAGATCGACGCCCGATTCAGTAGCCGCATGCCCGTCTGGTGCGGCATGCTCCCCGCGTCTTCGGCCGTCGGGCTGAGCGGCTGCAACCCGCGCGTGTCGATGGTGTAGACGACGACCGAGGAACGGTTCGCCAGATCGATCAGCCTGCGCATCCGCTCGACGTTCGAGGTCATGCCGAGCCCCATCTTACTTTGCAGCGGCAGGCTGTCGGTAAAGAGCACGACGGCCTTGCGCCCGGGCAGGCTCCGGAAGCCGCGGATGATGTAGGTGAGCGCGTTGATGGTGTCGCCGACGGAGTTCTCCTCGTGTGCCTGCTCCGGCGACTCCGATTTAGAGTCGTCAACGCCCCCGCCACCCGACGACAGCATGTCGCTCAAAGGGTTGGCGGTGCTGGTCGCGCTCAGGCCGCCCCGGCTCCTCGCAGACCAGCGCAGGCGCTCGACGGCCGCTTCGAGCAGGCGCCGGTCGGTCGTGAACTGCTGAAGGACGCCGACGCCGGAGCTGGTGCGGATGACGGCGCTCAGGTCATCGGCCTGTAACTGCTCGTCGAGGTACTTCTTCAAAGCCCTGCGGACGTAGTGCGTGCTCTCGACCGAGAGCGAGAGGTCATCCACGACGAGCGCGACGGTGCGCTGCGTCTGCCCGGCCTTGAGGCGCGCAGAGGGGACGGGCGGGCCGCCCTTCTCCGCGTGCCCGGCCTCGGACACGTCCGGTCGCGCGGAGGGTCGAGATTCGAGGTTGACGTAGGAGAAGTTTCCGATCTCCTGCCGCTTGCCGTCCTCTGAAATCTCGAACTCTTCGGGGCGCAGGTCGGTCACGTGGCGGCCATCCTTGTCCGTGACGACCGCGTCCACCTGCACGAGGTTGGACGTGATGCGCACGACCTCTTCATCATCAACGGCCTGCGGCGGCGACGGCGACGACGGCTGCTGCGCGAGGATCGGCACGAGCAGGCCAAAGGCCAACACGATGGCGAGGAGCGAGGGGTAACGTCTCATTGCAGTAACTCCAACTGTTTCTAACGCGTGGCGCGGCTGCTCCACTTCTTCCAGAGGGCCGGGTCGGCAAGCAGTTTGATGTAGACGCCGCCGACGACCGAGCGCGCTTGGAAGCCCGTCTGCTTGCCGTCAACCGTCCCGTACCAGTCGGTGAGCGGGACGCGGCTGGGCGACTCGTTGACGAAGCGGTAGACGGGCGCGAGGAGTGTTTTGAAATCCTCTCCCGAGTCGGCGAGCGTCGCCGTCCAGACAATCCAGTCGAGCTTGGTATAGCGCTCGCGGTTGTCGAGCGGGAGGCCGTACGTGTTCTGTTTCGTCTTGTAGAAGGCCAGTTCCCTGCGCGCGACCTGCGCGGGGAAGAGGCCCAACCCGAGCAGCCTGTCCCAGACGAGGTTGTACTTCTGGCTCCAAGTGTCCGGCTTGTCGAAGGCGAGACGGAAGTGGTCGCCGTCGTCGGCCATGCGCACCCAGCGCTCCGCCATCGACTTCGCTTCACGACGGAAGTCCGCGGCCTCCGCCTTCTTTCCCAAAGCGTCTGCCAGTCCGGCGTAGGCGCCGAGTGCGAGGATGGCCTTCAAAGAGAGATTCGTGTTGTGCGCGAGGTGGCCGGCGAAGTCGTCGGTGCTGAGCTGGTTCTCGGGATCCATCCCCTTCTCGCGCAGGTACGCGGCCCACTTCGAGAGCAGCGGCCAGTAGTGTTCGGCAAACTTCGCGTCGCCCTCGGCCTTCGCCAGCGCCGCCACGAGCAGAATCATGTTCCCGCTCTCTTCGACGGGCATCTGGTTCTCTTCCGTCTGCTCGCCGCCGCCGTAGGTCTGCCCGTTGGCGAGCGGGTATGTGCCGAGGTCGTGCGGCGCAAACGGAAACTTCCAACGCGCCGAAGACCCGTAGTCGAGCATGGGTCTGAGCTGCGCCTTCAAGAGCTGCGGATTGAAGAGAAGGAAGAAGGGCGAAGAAGGATACGTCACGTCAACCGTGTCGATGGAGCCGTTACTAAAATTCTCCTTCGAGAAGAAGAGCGGCGTGCCGTCCCAGTCGGCGACGAGCTTGTGCGCCGCCACGGTCTGCCTGAAGGCGAGCGCCGCCACGCGCGCGTACTCTTCGCCGCCCGCCGCGCGCAGGTCTGCCATGAGTTCCGCGTCGAACTTCTCGCAACGCTCTTTGAGTGAAACGTAGTCGCGCTCCGCCGCCTTCAGAAGGTCTGCGGCACCCGCGCCCGTGCGCCGCCAGTAGGGGCGCAGCCGCCGGTTGAAGTACTCGACCGAGTAGAGGTCGTCGTACGCGAGCAGGAGGTGGCGCGAGACGGTCGCCTGCGGGTTGATTCTCCCCAAATCGAAGACCACGGCCAGCGCGGGCATCTGGTCTTTCACGGCGCGTGGCTGTTCGAGGTCGTCCGTGTCGGGTAGCGTGCCCTGCTCGGCGAAGCCCCTGCGCGCTGTTTGATTCCACGCAATCAACTGCGACGCGCCGCCCGCGTTCGGCACGGCGACGTAGAGACGGCCCCAGTCGATGCGCAGGTCGTCGCCGGACTTCTCAAGCACGGGCTGCTGCTGCGTCCCCGTGCTCAACACTTCAAGATTGCCCACGTCCGCGCGCCCCCACGTGACCTTCTGGTCGGCGGTGTTAACGGTCGGCTCCGCCGTGCAGTCGAAGTAGAGCGTGACGGTGTGCTCGCCCCCGTCGGTCGTGCGCGTCTCCCACGTCAGGTACGTGACGGGGCGCGACATCACTTCGAGGTCTGCGGGCAGCAGAGGGCTCATGAAGGTGAGCGTGATGGCGACCCCGGCATTCTCGAAGCGATAGACGGTGCGCGTCGGCGTGACTTCGAGCGCGGTCTGCCGCATCGGCTCGGGCAGGGGGTTGTGCGACTGCCCCATGAGACGGTACGCGCGGCCGTCGATGCGCGCCATGCCGACCATGCCGTGCGGCGCGCCCGTCCAATGTTTGGTGCGGTCGTCGGCCAGCCGGTCGTTCATCGACCAGATGCTGAAGTAAGGATCGTGCGTTACGAGCGGCACGGCCGGCGGCCGAAACGGCGCGGTCGTCTGAGCCGCAGACACGACGACGGCGGCCAGCAACAGCAGGCAGGCCGCCGTCGAACGCACAAACGTCGAACCCTTTGAACGTCTCATCGAAGAAGACCTGAAAGCTTTCTCAACTCGAACTTCAGGCGATGGCCTGCCCGCGCGACTTGTTGAGCTGGTCGGCGAGCACGGCGAGCAGGATGACGGCGCCGAGCGCGATGCGCTGCATATACGGGTCGATGCCGGCGAGGTTCAGTCCGTTGTTCAGCACGCCGATGAAGACCGCGCCCCACAGCGTCGCAATCACACTGCCGCGCCCGCCGTTCAAAGACGTACCGCCGACGACCACGGCCGCAATCACGTCCAGCTCATACTGTATCCCCGCGTTCGGCACGCCCGCGCCCAGACGCGACGCCAGCACCAGCCCCGCCAGTCCCACCAGCAGACCGTTCAAGACGTAGACGAGCATCGTCACGCCCTTGATGTTCACACCGGCAAGGAACGCCGCCTCGCGGTTGCCGCCCACGGCGTAGACGTAGCGCCCGAGCGTCATCCGCTTCAGCACGAACCAACCGGCGGCGAAGACCAGAAGCATCAGCCACACCGGCACCGGCACGCCCAAAAGATGCTCGCGCCCGAAGAGGCCGAAGCTCGCGGGGAGGTTGCCCACCGCGCGCCCGCCCGTCAGGACAAAGGCAAGGCCCCGGCAGATGGTCAGCATCGCCAGCGTCGTCACGAACGGCGGCACGCGGAACCATGCGACCATCAAGCCGTTGAAGGCGCCGACCGCGAGCCCCACGCCGACGGCCGCGAGCGAAGCGAGAGCTACCGCGCCGGGTGCGTTCGTCGCGGCAATCAACGCGGCGACGACGCCCGCGAGCGCCGCCACCGAGCCGACCGAGAGGTCGATGCCGCCCGTCAGAATCACCGCCGTCATGCCGACGGCGAGGATGCCCGTGATGGCGATGCTCAGCGCGATGTTGATGAGGTTCGGCACCGAGAGAAACTGCGGCGCGTAGACGGCGAAGAAGACCGACTCCAACACAATCGCCAAGACGATGACGTACTCGGCGACTCTCTGCCACTGAAGGTATCGCGCGCGCGGCGCGGCCTCGCCGACGGTTTCACTCATAAGTCGTCTTCTGCTTTGCGCCTTCGCGCCTTTGCGTGAACCTCTCTGCCCCGCCCGACTACTTCAACGAGTCGGCGTCCACGATCTTGACCGGCACGGAGATGCTCTTCTCTACGGGACTGCCGGCGAAGTGCCGGCTGATAGCTTCGATGGTCTTGGTGCCGATGTCGCGCGGCTGCTGCGCCACGTCGGCCTTGAGGGCGCTGCCGCGCTTGATGGCGCTGACCGCTTCGGGGATGGCGTCGTAGCCGACGATGACGAGGTCGCCCTTGCTGCGCGCCTCGGCCGCGGAGAGTGCGCCGAGCGCCGAGTCGTCGTTGATGCCGAAGATGCCCTTGAGGTTGGGGTTCCCTTGCAGCATGTCCTCGGCGGCCTTGAGCGCCTTGTCGCGCACGCCGCCGCCGTTCATGACGGCGGCCACCTTGATGCCGGGGTACTTCTTCATCTCCTCTTTAAAACCCAGCTCGCGGTCGAGCCCCGACTGCACCTCCTGCTGTCCGATGATGCCGACCTCGCCCTGACCGTTCAGAGCCTTGGCGATGAACTCGGCCGCGAGACGGCCGCCCGCGAGATTGTCGGAGGCGACGTGCGAGACGACCTGCCCGCCCTGCGCCGCGATGTCGGCGGTGAAGACGGGAATGCCGGCGCGGTTGGCCTGCTCGATGGCCGGGCCGATGCCCTTCGAGTCGGCCGGGCAGAGGATGATGGCGTCCACGCGCTGCACGATGAAGTTCTCGATCTGCGACTGTTGCTTGGCGAGGTCGAAGTCGCCCGAGGTGACTGTGAGTTGATAGCCCTGCTTGTCGGCGGCCTCCTTGAGCCCGGCCTCAAGGTCTTTGTAGAAGACGTGCTCGCGCGTCAAGAGGGTCACGCCGATGCGCTTGCCGCCCGCGGCGCCGCCCGCGCCGCTCTTGCAGCCGCTCGACACGAGAAGAGCACCGGCGAGAAGGACAAGGCAGAGTGCGTAAACGTTTAATCTCATAGGTAGGGTCTGACCTTTCAGGTTGAAGCTGCGCCGAAGCGCGCTGCCCGCCGAGACGGCCGAGCGCTCGCCGCGCGGGGGTCTATGCTATGATTCAGAATCTAGAGAGCTAACTGGACGAAAGACCTTCCGGATGTGCGACGAACATTAACAGTTCGACGCGCCGGCCGACAAGCGCGCAAGCAGATTTGAAATTTCAAATTTAAATCTGAAATTCCTCAAAGCTACATGAGCCAGATGAAGAGAAGCGTGGCCTTTATCCACACCTCGCCGGCCGCCGTCGGCCCTCTGATGCAGTTCTACGCGGAGGCCGCGCCCGAACTCGAAATCACGAACCTGCTCGACGACGGCCTGCTGCGCCTGCTCGCGACGGGGCGTGCCGCGGACGTGCGCCGCCGCCTCTCGGAGATGCTCCGCGCCGCCGCCGAGACTTACGAGCCCGAGCTGGCGATGGTCACCTGCTCCTCGGTCTCCAAAGAGATGTCCGACTCGCTTGCGCGCGGCTTCCCTTTCCCGGTTCTGAAGATCGACTACCCGATGGCACGCCGCGCCGTGCGTGCGGGTCGAAGGATAGGCGTCGCCGCCACGTTCGCGCCCACGCTCGTGCCCACGTCCAGACTTCTGCGTGAAGCGGCGGCCGAGGCGGGCGCCGAGATCGAGATTGTCGAAGAGGTCGCGCCCGAGGCTTACACGGCGCTCCTCTCGAACGACACGCAGACGCACGACGAGTTGCTCGCGTCGGCCGTCGAGCGCTTACAGAACAAGGATGTCTCGACAGTCGTCCTCGCGCAGGTCTCGATGGCGCGCACGCTCCCTCTCATCGAACGCAGCGCGCGCGTGCCCGTGCTGACCAGTCTACACACGAGCCTCGAAGCGATACGCGAGGCGCTGAGCCTTTCCATTTGAGATGACCGGCAGACTTCTCTTCGGCGCCGTCGCCGACGACGACACGGGCGCCAGCGACCTCGCCGGGATGCTGGCCGGTCAACGCCTGCGCACGCTGCTCGTCATCGACCTCCCCGCACAGAGTCAATTCGACGAGTGGAGCGCAGGCCAACACGCCGTCGTCATGGCCGAAGGGACGCGCAACCTCCGCGCGACCGAAGCGAGCGCGCGCACACGCAACGCGCTTCAACTCCTCAAGTCGAGAGACCCGCGCGTCTTTCAAATCAAGTATTGCAGCACGTTCGATTCCACGCCCGAAGGCAACATCGGCCCCACCATCGACGCCGCGCTCGAAGAGCTTGACGAAGAGTTCACCGTCGCGCTCCCTGCGCTACCCGTCAACGGGCGGACGACCTATCACGGCTATCACTTCGTCCACGACCAACTGCTCAGCGACTCGCCCATGCGCGAGCACCCGCTGACGCCGATGACCGATGCAAACCTCGTCAGGCACCTCGGCCGCCAGACGACAAGTCAGGTCGGCCTCGCGCCCTATGAGTCGGTCGAGGCGGGCGCCGACGAACTCAAGCTCCGCTTCGAGCGACTCCGCGCCGAAGGCGTCTCCATCGCCATCGTTGACTGCTTGAGCGACGCGCACGTCGAGACCATCTGCCGCGCGGCCGGAGACCTGCGACTCGTCACCGGCAGCTCCGCCTTCGGCCAGTGGATGCCCGCCGTCTGGCGCGAGCGCGGCTGGGTCGAAGAGCTCGACGTTCAAACAGCAACACTCTCAAACGCGGCAACGGAGGGCCACGGCCGCCTCGTCGTCGCCGGCAGTTGCTCGACCGCGACGCGCGCACAGAACCGCTGGTTCGAGTCTCACGGCGCGCACGCCTTCCGCATCGAGCCGCGCGCCCTGCTCGGCGAAGAACTCAAACGCGCCTCCGTCGTCGAGAGCGTGCGCGCGCACCTCGCCGCGGGGCGCGACTGCCTGCTCTACACTACGGGCGAGCCCGCAGAGGTCGCGCGCGTGCAGACTTGGGCCGCGCGCGAAGGTTTGGACGTGCCCGCACTCGGCCAACGCATCGCCTACGCGCTGGCCGACCTCGTCTCGGAGATTCTCGAAGCGACGCCCGCGGGCGGCCTCCTCTTCGCGGGCGGCGAGACATCGGGCGCGCTCTGCCGTCGCCTGCATCTGGGCGCGCTGCGCGTCGGGCGCAACATCGAGCCGGGAGTGCCGCTCTGCCACTCGCTCGGGCGTTACCAGTTGCCGGTCGTGCTCAAGTCCGGCAACTTCGGCGGCGAGGACTTCTACGCTAAAGCGCTCGAAGCCGTGGCGCGTCCCGACAAATATATTTTTTAGAGGGTAAGCTGATGATGGAAGAAGTCGTGTTGGAAAATCTGTGCGAGACGGCCGACAGCTTCTATGAACGTGGTTACGCCTTCGGCTCGACGGGCAACATCTCCGTGCGCTTGGGCGAGCGCGTGTGGATTACGCCGACGGGAAAGTCTCTGAAGGGGTTGAAGCCTGAACAGCTCGCGTGTGTGAGCTTGGACGGCGAGAGCTTGAACGAGCACCGCCCGTCGAAGGAGTTCCCCTTCCACCTCGCCGTCTACACGCGCCGCGCAGACGTGCGCGCGGTCGTTCATCTGCACACGCTCTACTCGGTGGCGCTCTCATGCCTCGACGGGTTCGACGCGGAAGAGCCTCTGCCGCCGCTCACGCCCTACTACTTCATGCGCGTCGCGCCGCTGGCCGTGCTGCCCTACTTCCGCCCCGGCTCGGAAGGGCTCGCGGCTGCCGTGGGCGAGGCGGCGCCCCGACACAACTGCATGCTGCTCCGCAACCACGGCGTCGTCTGCGCGGGCGCGACGCTCTCCGAAGCCGTTGACCGCACGGAAGAGCTTGAGCAGACCGCGCGTCTCCACTTCATCCTCCGCGGCGAGCGCGTCCGACTCCTGACGACTGAAGAGGTCGAAGAGTTGAAGAGGACTTTCGGCTGACGCTCACGCGACGCGCGCGAGCCAGTCCAAGTCACGGCCGCGATGTGTGGCCTGCTGGTCGAGCGCCTGTTCGACTGTCCAGCCGCGGTGGATGATGCCGCCGACGGCCTCGATGACGGCGAGCGGGTCGTCGTCGCCGGGGTAGAGGATGTTGCGACCGACGAGCGCGCCGCGCACGTTCGGGCCGGCCTTGAGGCCCGCGGCCAACTCTCTCAGAAACGGCGTCGCGTCGCCGACGGGCTCGCCGCCGAGCAGCAGGATGGGCAGCGTCGTCGCGTTCGCCACCAGCTCGTAGTTCTCGCAGTAGGGCAGCTTCAGCCAGAGGTAGCGCGCGCTGTCGCCCAAAGCCGCCGCCGCGCCCGCCGTCCGCGCCAACTCTTCGGCCGTTTTGACGATACGGTAAACGCCGTGCGCCCCGCCCTGCTCCTTCACGACCGGCAGCGACTCTAAGAACATCGGCAAGCCCACGGCGTTCAATTCCGTGATGGCCTTGACCGTGTCGAGCAGCGTCTTCCGCGAATCGGGTTCGTCGTCGCAGATGCGCAGGAGAATCTTCGCGCCGTCGAGCCCCCACTGCTTGCACGACTCGGCGGTCGGCCCCGAGTTCGGGTCGTCAATCTCCCAGACGCTACCCAGCAGGCCGCCGCGGTTGAAACTGGCAATCAAGACCTTGTCATCAAGAAACCCTTGCGCGCCAGCCTCGCGCAGCAGGTCGTGGATGATGAGCAGGTCTTCGATGATGTCCATCGTGGCGAGCAGGCCGTCAACCGAGTCGCTCAACAACACGCGCAGGATGCGCGCCAAGTACTCGCGCCGGTCGGCCATCCGCAGGGGGTTGTCGCCGACGCGCGTCACGCGCCGCGCCGGATGGTCGGCGGCGAGGATGTTGAGACGGCCGTCCTTCGTCAGACTCTCGCGCCGCTTGCGCGCCCGCGCCGTGCGCAGAGAGCGCTCCGGGTCTGTGACCCTCACGTCGGTCACCTTCGCCAACACGTCGGCGGGCAGAAATTCTTTCGCGTCAAAACTCAAAAGTCAGAACCCTCCTCTCTCTTCGATGAATCGAAGAGCCTCTTCTTCGTAAGGCATGAAGTTGGCGCAGCCGTGGCGCGTGACGACGACGGCGCCACACGCGTTCCCCATCCGCGCCGCGCGGTAAAAGTCCCAGCCCTTCAGATACCCGTACATAAATCCGCCCGCGAAGGCGTCGCCCGCGCCGAGCACGTTCAAGACTTCGACCTTGAAGGTGGGCACTTCCAGAATCTCTTTGTCGCGAGTGTGGACGAGCGTGCTCTCGGCGCCGCGCTTCAACACAAGCGCCTCCGGCCCGGCGGCGAGCACGCGCGCGACGGCCTCGCTCGTCGTGCCCGACAGGAACGCCGCGCTGACCTCCTCGGACGTGCCGAGCACGACATCGACGAGCGGCAAAAGCGACCGCATGGCAACGCCGTAGGCACGTACGTCCGGCCAGAGTTCGGCGCGGAAGTCGAGATCGAGAATGACCAGCGTATGGTAGGTGCGCGCCTGCTCGGCGGCGAAGAGCGTGGAGTCGCGGCTCGGCTGCCGCGCGAGCCCCGAGCCCGTCAGCAGCAGCGCGCGGCTCGCGGGGATGGGAGCGGCAAGCACGTCGTTGATGTTCAGCTCGAAGTCGGGCCCGCCCTCCCTGTAAGGCACGATGGGGAAGCGGTCGGGCGGCTCGATGCCGAGGAGGAAGGCGCTCGTGCGCCGGCCGCGCTTGCGCACACCGTAGCGCGTCTCGACGCCCTCGCGGTCGAGAAAGCTCTTGATGAAGTCGCCGACGAGGTCTTCGCCCACCGCGTTGAGGAGCGCCGTGCGCAGGCCGAGGCGGCGCGCGCTGACGGCGATGTTGGTCGGGCACCCGCCGACGTAGGCGGCGAAGCTCTTGATCTCGGTGAAGGGGGCGCCCACCTCGTTCGCGTAGAGGTCAATCGAGCTGCGTCCCATTGCCAACAAGTCGTACTCGCGCTCCATCCTTGTTCCCTTGTCTGTCATTCGCTTAAGCCGCCGCCTCTTCCAACGGGCGGCGCGGGTCGATAAAGAGCCACATGAAGATGCCGCAGGCCATCACCGCGGCCGTGATGTAGAAGGGCAGCGTCCAAGAGCCCGTCCACTCCACCACGTAGCCGAAGACGATGCCGGCCAGTGCCCCGGCAAGGTTGCCGAACGTGTTCGTCGTCCCGCTCACAAGCCCCGAGCGGCTCCGCCCGATGTCCATGCAGGTCGCCCACACGGCGGGCGTCGTCAGGAACTGGAAGAAGAGTGCGACGGAGATGAGCGTCGCCGCGACGAAACGGTCTTGCGCCAACCCGACGAAGACCAGCATCAGCGCGCTCATCGTCAGGCCGAACGCCCCAATGCCGCAGCGCGCGAGCTTGTGCCGTCCACGCCGGACGAGCGCATCCGTCAACCACCCGCCGCACAGGAAGGCCACCGCCCCGCACAACCAAGGAAGCGACGAGAAGATGCTCGCCCACGCCGTGTCGAAGCCGCGAGCCTTGATGAGATAGGTCGGTAACCAAGTGATGTAGAAGTAGAGCCCGTAGCCGTAGCAGAAGTACATCGCACAGAGAAAGCGTATGTTCTTACTCCGGAGAAAGACGCGCCACGGAATCTTGTGAGCGTGCGCCGGGGCGACGGGCAGGTCGTCCCTGATGACTTCGACCTCGGCCTCGTTGGCCGCGGGGTGCTGCTCGGGCGTGTCGCGGAACCACTTGTACCAGATGAAGCACCAGACGGCGCCGAGCAGCCCGAACTCGACGAAGGGGAGCCGCCAGCCCTGCCACTCGATGAGCCTGAAGACGATGAAGGGCGTAGCCGTCGCGCCGAGCGCATGGCCGATGCAGACGGCGCCCATCGCGCGCCCGCGCTGCGAGGCCGGGAACCAGCGCGAGACGGTCGAGGCGCTGTTCGGGATCGCGCCCGCCTCGCCCGCGCCGAAGAGCAGGCGGACGGCGAAGAGTGTGTAGAAGCCGATGGTCGTCGCCGTCAGCATCGTAAACGCCGACCACCAGAGCACGATGCGCGTCAGCGCGCGGCGCGTGCCGAAGCGGTCGCCGAGCCAGCCGCTCGGAATCTCGAAGACGGCGTAGGCGAAGGTGAACGCGCTGTAGATGTAGCCCATCTGCACGGGCGAGAAGTCAAGCTCCTTCATGATGGACGGCCCGGCAATCGAGATGCACAGGCGGTCGAGGTAGGTGAGCGACGCCAGCGTCACGAGCAGCCCGAGCACCTTGTAGCGCGCGCGGGTCGGCGCCGCCGCGCGCGCCTCCTCCAACGTGAAGGGGCGTGTCTGTGTCTCGCGGACTTGCATCGTTGCTGTGCCTCCTCTTCCTCCTACCGTGGACGATTTTGCGGCCACGCTTCGCGCGCGCCGTTTACCCACAGCGTGAAGATCTGTCTCGGGCCGATCTCGAACTTCAACCCACCCGCGCCGCCCGGGACGGGACGGTCGCATTCTTCGACCGCGTTGCAGGCCACCGCGGCAGAGGTGTCGAGCAGCGAGCCGCCGACCGCCACGCCGCCGCGCTTGCCGCTCAGCTCGATGAAGCGCATCACGGTGCCCGCGCCGTCCTCCGACTGCTTCCAAGCGCTCAGGAGCACCGAGGGGTTGTCAACGTTAAGAAAACTGGACTGCGCGGCCGGCAGCGTCTTGCGCGCAGGGTAGGTCTGATCCTGCGACTTGACGAGCGTGCGTTCGAGCGGCGTCGTCTCCTCCCAGCCCATGCGCGCGAGCGCCGTCTGGTCTAACGCGCGCGCGCTCGTCAAGACGTAGCGGAACGTGAACTCGCCGCCCTGCGCGGCGACGTAGTTGGTGTTCCAGTAGTTGTTCATCACGTAGGAGAAGAGCGAGGGCGTGCGCCGCCCGAACTCCTTCGGCCAAGTGCCGCGTACGATATCACCGAACGTCCAGAGGAACGAGTCGCGGTTGACGACCGCGACCGTCACACGGTCATCGCCCACCGACGCCCAGTTCTGCGACGAGAACCATTCGAGCCCCGCGCCGGGAATCATCTCCTTCGCCGGGTTGACGACCGCACTCTGCACGTCGAAATGAAACTGCGGGTCGCGCACAGCGACGGGGAAGGCGAAGTAGACGGCCTCCTTCTTGGAGACCGTCTCTTTGCGGACGCGGTAGTTGATCTCAATCTTCTTCGCGTCGTCGAAGAGAACGACTTCGGTCGTAACGCGCGGCGTGTTCGGCGCGCTGCTCTCAAGGATGGCGCGGGTGCCGGTCGGGGTCTTCTCAACGGAGACGATGTGGCCGCGGGCGGCCTTGTGTATTTCGAGCTGCGCGACGGGCGTCGTCTTGCGATAGGTGAGCAACTGGTTGAGTGGGGCGTCGCCGCCCGTCACGTAGACGTACTGGCCGAAGCGATACGGGCTCGCGTCGTCAACCAGCTCGCGCCCGAGCTGCTTGTCGAAGATGCTCTTAATCGAGCCGCTCTCGGCGTCGAGGCGGACGCGGTAGAAGTTGTTCTCAAACGTGTCGGGCGGCGCCGTGTTCAAAGCGTCGGTGGGCGTCTCGGCGGCGTCGCGCGCGGGCAGGTCGCGGACTTGGTAGGTGCGATAGCCGACGGCGGGGACGGCGCGCGCCATGAAGCGTATGCGCTGGTAGGCGGGCTCGTCATGCAGCACCTCGACGGGGACGACGCGCTGCGTCTGAGGGTCGAACAGCTCGCGCGTCTTCTGCAAGTCGAACTCGACCCAGCCGTCGCGCTGCCAGTTGAGCGTGTTGAAGACGACGAGCGCGCGTTGAGGCGTTTCGATACTCCCGGCGATGGCCGTCATCGCGCGGTCGAGCACGTAGTCAACCCGGTCGCGCGCCATCAGAGCGCGCATGCGCTTGTAGGCGAGCTCTCTCTCTGAATCTTCGCTGTGCGGCTCGGTCACGCTCCGCCCCCAGCCCCAAGTGTGCTCGTTCATGAGAAAGATGCTGTCCCACATCGAGTCCAACGCCGTGCGCGGCGGTCGTGAGCGCGGGTCTACGAGCGCGGCCGCGGTCGAAAGCTTCTCGGCCGAGACGGCGCGCCGCTCGTTCTCGCGCTCGATGGCCGCATGAAGAGCGTCGGACGCGACGCCGTCCTCCCAGTAAGGGCCGCCGTCGCCGCGCACGACGGGCAGCTTGTCTTCGACGCCCGCCGAAATCTTCTCAAGCGCCTCGCCGAATCCCGCGAAGACGAGTTGAGGGTAAGCGTACCTCTGGTTCCACTCGCGCACGATGTCGGCCTGCGTCTGGTGCAGCGAAGTGTTCTCCCACTGGCTGCCGTGGAGCAGCACTGCCGAAGGCGCGTAGTCGGGTCGCTCATAAACATTCAAGAAGGTCTGCAACCCCTCGTAGCCGTTAGCGATACGGGGCGGCAGTCCGAACTGGCTCCCGATCTGGTGGTAGTGGCGCGCGTACCAGAGCAGCACACGGCTCCCATCCGGCCCCTCCCACCAGAAGGGCGAGCGCCGGTGCAGGTCGCCGAGCATGAGCGTCGGCCCGCGGTCTGCGTTCGCCGCCGCCGAGAAGTACTTGATGCCCGCGGCCGAGAGAATGGACGCATAAGACCAAGTGTAAGAGGGCACGTCCGTAATGTTGACGTAGTTCCAAGGGCCGCCATGCTCGCGGTTGAGTTTGTGCGAGGCGTAGAAGGAGCGCAGCAGCACTTCGGCCGTGCCCGCGCCCGTGAGCATGACGGAGTGCTGCGCGGGCACGAAGATTTTGCGTGCGCGCACCGCCGCGTAAAACTTCTGCTTCTCCTCTTCCGAACGGCCTTCGAGGAACTGCTGCGCCTGCCAGTAGCCGTCGAGGCTGAAGCGGAACTCGGGGCGCGCCGTCGTCATCTCAAGTGCTTCGTCGATGATGCGGCTGTGCAGCTCGGCCAGCTTCGTCTGGAAGTCGGAATAGCCCACGTCCAAGTGCTCGTGCGGCACGAGGTAGACCGTCCACTTCCGCTTCGGCGTGAGCGCCTGCGCGAAGTCGTAGTCGTGCCCGTTGGCATTCACCTTAACGCTCGCGCGCGTGCCGGAGGCGAACTCCGGGACGAGGAATTCAAAGCGCTGCTCGCCGAAGTCGCGCTCGCCGGCGAACTGCTGTGCGCGGCTCCAGCCCGGCAGGTTGAGCGTGACGGAACCGCTCGGCACAAGCTTCGACCAGCGCACGACGACGCCCACGACCTCGAAGAGTTTTCCGCCTTCGCGCTTGTAGATGACGGTGGGCGTCGCCTCGGCCGAAGTGACCGCGGGCGCCGTGCCGGGGCCCGCCGTCGCGTAGAGCGCGAGCGCGTCGTAGCGCAGCACTGCGTCCGTCGTCTCCATGCCACCCGGCAAAGAGACCGAGAAGGGGTCGGCCAATGCCGTCAAAGAGATTTCGTTCGTGCCCGCCCGCAGGAACTCCGAAGGTATCTCGGCGACGAGCGAGCCGATGGCGTACTGCGGGAAGATGTAGGCTTCGACGTTACCCTCTTTGAAGTCGCGCTCGGGGCGTTGATGAAACCAGCCGCGATGGCCGTTCACCTCGACCTGCACGACGGGCAGACGCGGCGCCGCGATGATGAGGCCGAGCTTCAGTCTATACGTGCCGCGCGGCTCTCCGGTCAGCTCGAACCGTATGACGCGCGCCGCGTCAGTGTCTTTCCGGCCCGGGACAATCGCCTGCTGCGTCGCGCCCCAGTCCTTCGCGCGCCCCGTCGCGGGGTCGAACGCCGCGCGCGCCTGTGCGCCGAACTCGTCCGACGAGCTGTCGAACTCCCCTATCTGCCACACGCGCCGCTCCTGCGCTCCGGCGCAGACGGCAAAGGCGACAGTCAGAATAAGCGTTAGCAGATAACGTCTGTGCATCAATCATTCATCTCAAGGAGACAGTCAGCAACACCCGCGCTACTGACCTTATGGCCGGCGCTCAAGCCAATCGAACAAAGGTTGTGCGGGTCTGACCGTAGCATCTTCATCTGAGACGGTGACGGCGAGTATGCGAACCTTGTCGTCATTGGGGAGCGTCAGCGTCTTCGCGCCCGCGGGGATGTCGAGGGCGTATGCGAAGAGGTAGGAGTAGGCGTATGCCTCGCTCAAGCCGTCGGCGCGATGATGGTGCGAGGCGAACCAAGCGAGGGGCGCGGGCTTGATGAAGCCGGGCTTGATGCCGGTCATCTCTGCGTATGGGTCTTGACGATAATACGGCGAGCGGATGCGCGCGGCCGTCTCGGGCGAGGCGCCGGGCGGCACCTGCCGCTCGCCCGCGCGCCACTGCCGCGCGTCCCACTGCCCGACGAAGCCGCCCCAATCCTGCACGTTCAAATCGAACGCACGCTCGCCCACGCGGAAGGTCGCGCGCCGGTCGCCGACGGCCGAGGCCGCGAGGAGGTAGAGCCGTTTGAAACTTCCCGCGGGCAGCTTGAGCGTCTGGCCGCGCGCGGCGAGCGCGTTCGCCGCGTCACCCGGCGCGAGTTTGAAGCGGACGCCCGCGAAAGAGATTTCGCGGGGCAGCAGCTCCGCGGGCAGGCTGTGCCAAGCGTCGTCGAAGCCGAAGGGGACGCCGCTGACGTTGAGTGCGGCGCGCGCCTTCGTCACATGATTGGTCGCCGCATGCACGTCGTAAGGCATCTCGACGGGCTGCGAGCGCGGCGCGCTCAGCCTCACGCGCGACGGCGCGAGCTTGAGAGCGAAGGTGCGGAGCTGGTACGGCCCGAAGTCCGTCAACAACTCTCCCTGCTCGACGCGCGCCGCGCCGAGGGGCTGCTCCTGACCCGTCACTTCACGCGCGGACACGACCCGAGCGGCAAAGCGCAGGCGCACGCCGGGTGCGCTCTTGCCGTCCAGCTCGACGAGACGGACGACCACCTCGTCGGACTCTTCAGCCTTCTTGACGGCGAGCACGCGCACGCGGCTGTTGCCGACACTCATCAACGAAAAACTCTTGCCGAGCGCGCCCGCATGGCGCGCGGCCTCGAAGGCGACGAGCGGCTGATTCAAGCGTTGAGCCTGCCAGTCGGTCTGCGCCGCGCGCCAGTCGCCCGCGTGACCGGCGAGGCCGTAAGTAAATTCGTGTCGGCCCCAGTCCTGCGTCGTCTGGTCGTGGAACTCCCAGCCGTTGCCCGTGCCTAGGCCCGGTGTAAAGAGCAGGGTCAGCCGGAGCGTCGAGTCGTCGGGTTTGTCCGAGCCGTACTTGCAATCGGAGAGCACGGTCACACCGTACGTGCCGCTTCTGTCCGTGAGGTCGAACCATTGATGCGAGGGCACCTCGTACTTGCGCTCGTCGTTGTTGCCGCGCCGGATGGTGCCCACGTCCCAGTTGTAGGTCGCCTCCGGATTCGAGGCCGTCAAGGGGAACGTCGCTTTGAGCGCGGCGGCCTCGGAGCGCCAGTCGATGCGGTTCGCGAACTCGACGCGTTCACCCGCGCCGCCCGTCGCGAGTCGAATCGTCTGCACGAACTTCGAGCCTTCACTCTCGCGCTCGACCTCGACGGCGACGCGGACAGGGCCGCGCTCGACGACGCGCACGCGCGCAGGCCCCGAGACGTATCCGCGCGGCGGCTTCTGCTGATCGGCCCAGTCCATGTTCCACGCGGGCCAATCCTTCGGCCGCTCGGTCTGGAACGCGAGCCGCGCGGGCGCGCTCAACAACTCCTTGCCGACACTCTTGTCGAAGATGCTCGACACGTCTCCGTCCCCGTTCAGGGTGACGCGGTAACGCTCGTTCTCAAGCGAAGACTCGCTCACCTTAAGCGTCGTGTCGGCGGAGGGCGATGCCTCCGGGCGCACGTCGTAGACGGCGTAGCCGACCGAAGGGACTTTGGCGAGAAAGAGAATTTTGAAGGCCGCTTCCCTCACGCCGACTATCTGCGCGGGCACCTCTCGGCCCTGCGGGTCTGTGACGCGCACGGCTTTCGGCGCGTCACCATTCATCAATGAAATATCTGCTTCGACCACGTCCTCGCGCTCGACGTTCAGAGGGTTGTAGACGACGACCGGCACCCCGCGCCCGCGCGTGTCCATCCCGCCGGTGATTGACTCGGTCGCGCTCGTCAGCACGCCGGCGAACTGGTTCGCGGCGACCACGTCGTCGTTCCAAGAGAACTCGAAAGCCTTCGGCGTGGCCGTCCCCGGCAGGATGTCGTGGAACTGTCCGCCCATCACGAGCGTCCACGCGTCGTTGAGTCTCTGTTGCGGATACTGCCTACCGCCCATCCAAGCGGCGGCGACCGAGGCGCGCTCGGCCGCGTCGGCCAGCAGCTCGTTCCGACGGTTCCAACGCTTCTGCGTCGTCTCCGAAGAGGTCGAGCCCGCCGAGTGGTCGCTCAAGAGCAGGTCGCCGCTGTAGCGCGGCAGGCGCGCGGTCTGCTCCGGCTTGATGTCTAAGAACATCTGCTCGGACGTTGCCGACAAGACGCGGACGGGGCCGTCGCCGACCTGCACGGGCGTCCCTTCCGAATCAACCGGGGGGATGACGGGCGGCGGCGGCGGCAGCACGATCTTCTTCTTCCCGGCGAGCGCGTCCACGACCTTCACGGAGAACTCGCGCGGCGCACCGCCCACGTCGCCCGTGCCGAAGTAGGTGTAGTCCGTAAACAGCCCGCTCACCTCGCCGTTGCGTTGGATGCGCGCGGGCCAATCGACGGGCTTGTAGCCCACCGCGGGGTTCGCGGCTGAAGCGAGCGGGCTCTTGCTGTAGTCCTCGCGCACGTTCGAGGTGTAGTCGCGCGGGTTGAAGGCGGCGATGATCGAGCGCCCGTCGGGGCCCGTCCACAGCCCGACGTTGAAGGGCACGCCGTCGGGCGTACGCTCAGGAGATTGAGGGCCGCCCACGCGCGCGGCACTCTTCCAGTAGAGCTTCTGCGTCGAAAAACCTTTCAGCCCCATGTGCGCGAGTATGGAGGGGAGCGAGGCGGGGAAGCCGAAGCTGTCGGGCAGCATGTACTCGGCGCTCGTGCGCCCGAACTCGCGGCGGAAGTAGTGCGAGCCGTAGAGAATCTGTCGAACGATACTTTCGGCCGAGGCGGAGTTGGGGTCGCCCTCCTCCATCGAAGAGCCCGCGGGGAACCAGCGACCGGCGGCCACGTACGACTTGAGCCGCGCGTAGTCCTCGGGCCAGTACTCCTTCATCAGGCGGTAGCGGTTCGCGCCCGTGAAGTTGAAGAGGTAGTTAGGATACTTCTCGAAGAGCGCGAAGTTGTCGCGCATCGTGTTGGGCAGATACTCGCCTATGACCTGCGGATACTCCCAACGCCACTGCGTGTCGAGATGCGCGTAGCCGACGACGTAGAGCGTCGGCTCCTTCGTCAAATCGGGCGCCGTGCGCGCCTGCGCCGCAACGCTTTGGAACGACGCAAGGCACGACAGCAACAACGCGAGAAACCGCTTACGTCCAGAGCGCATCCGTCCGTCCTCCGCGAGGCTTCGTATCTTTGACTTGAAAATTAGAGCGGGCCGTCGGTTAACAGCAGAGGTGACCACTTCTAAACGAAACGGCGCCCCGCGTCAACGCGCCGCGACAACAGGGACGGAGGCGCCGCGCACGTTCCAGCCTTTTAGCTCGATTGTCATGTGGCGTGCTGGCTTGGGCACTTCGATAGTGATGCGCCGTCCCTCGCCCGGAAGCAGTGAGATGTAGTTGTCGCTCGCGTACGCGGGGAGCACGCGCGCCCCTGTCTCCGCGTCGCGCACGACAACCTGCGCGGCGAGCGCCACGCCGTCCCCGCTGTTCGTCAAATCGACTTCGACGCGCGCCGCGCCCGCCTCCCTCTTCAACACCGCGAGACAGGCCAGAGGAGCTTCGAGCAGGCTGTTGAGTTTTCGATAGCCCGACTTCTGCGCCGCGTGCCAGTAGAAGTTGTCGGCCAGCACGCGCCGCGCGCCGTCGAGGAGCTGGAGCTTGACGAAGACGACACCCTCCTTCGCTTCCTTCGGCACGTCGAGCCGCGCGACGCGGACGGCCGCGTTCGACGGCGCCGAGAGCGTCTGCTGGCTCGTAGAGATTCCCATCCCCGCCAAGTGTACGACGCGCGTGATGAGCAGCAGGTCGCGAAGCGCAGACGTAGTGTTGTTGACGACCGTGATACTCAAGTCGGGCTCGTCGAGCTGCACGTGCAAGGGCTCGCAAGCCTTCTTCACGCCGAAGTATGCGCCGTGCGTCGAGTAGTCGGAGCTGTACATCTGCCACTCCATGCTCGGCCAAGCGGGGTGCGTCATCCACATCAAGCGTCCCGTGTTCGGCGCCCAGAGGTGCGCGTTGAAGCCCTCGAACATCGCGCGGTGGCTCGTGTAAGAGAGGAGCTGCGCCTTGCGCTCGAAGTCTTCGAGACTGACGGGCTCGCCTAGCTCCTCCGTCAAAGCGTTCATGAAGTGTTTGTTGTCGCCGCCTCCCCCGAAGTGCCAGTCGTGATAGGCCCAAGCATCATCAGGCGGCCAGTGGTCTGACTCGGGGAGCATCGCGCGAATCGTGTCGGCCGAGGGCGGCGAGGGCAGCCCCAGCTCGGTCGAGAAACCGCGGCCGCGCGTCGTGAAGAACTTGAACGCGTCGCCGTAGTGCCAAGGGCCGCTGCCCTGCAAGTTCACGTCGCGCGAGTTGGGCGAGTAGTAGCGCGTGCCGTCGAGCGTGCGAATAAGCGCGTCGAGCCCTTCGTTGATGCGCGGCGGCGGCACGCCCTCGTTGCGCCCGCACCAGACGGCGATGGAAGGATGATTGCGGAAGCGTGAGATAACGTCGCGCGCGTTCGAGAGGAAGAGCGCGGGGTCTTCCGGCTCAAGGTTCCAGTCCTGCGTCGAGAGCCAGAAGTCGTTCCAGACGAGCAGCCCATACTCGTCTGCAAGCTCGTAGAAGACCTCCTCCGTGTTCTGCCCGCACCAGTTGCGAATCATCGTCAGATTCGCCTCGCGATGCAGGCGGAAGTATGGCTCCATGCGCTCGCGCGAGACGCGCTTGCGCGAGTCGTCCAAGCCCCAGTTGCCGCCGCGACACGCGATGCGCACGCCGTTGACGCGCACGACCAGATGCGGCGAGGCGCGCAGGTCTGCGAGCGCGCGGATGGAAGCAGAACTCTCTTTGCCGTCGATGAATGATGCGACCCAGCCCTCGGCCGATTCAACCATGCCTTCGTGACTGACGTTGACAACGCGCTCGCCCAAACTCTTCGACGGGTCGTACTCGACGCGCCGCAGACGCCCCGCGCCGTCGAGCAGCGTCAACTCGTAACTCAGCTCGCGGATGCCGAAGCGCAGACGCTTCTCGTCCGACTCGCCCGCGCTTGTCTTGAAGCTCACGCGCAGGTGATACAACTCAGGCCGCCCGTAACCGTTCGGCCACCAGAGCCGCGGCTGCATGAGCTTCAGTTGTGGAAAGTCCGAAGGCGCAAGCATCACCTCCGTCCGACCCGGCGCTACGTCCACGCGCTTGCGAATCGTGACGCCCTCGAACGAAGCCTCCAACGTCCCTGTGACAGCGCCGCGCGTCTCGTTCGTGAGCGGCACATGGATGTTGACCGCAGCGCGCGAAGTGTCGGGCAGCGGCAGTCGCGTCAAGACCTGCACGTCGCCGATGCGCACGTCGCCCGTCGCACGGAGCGTCACCTCCTGCCAGAGCCCCGTCGCGCGGTCACGCACGCCGGGAATCCAGTCCCAACCTTCGGTGCAGAAGAAGGTCGGGCCGTCGAGGCACATCGCGCCGCCGTTCGGGCCGGGGCCCGCCTTGACCGACTCCTCGTGCGGGATGCCCGGATGCGGCGGCGGCGAGACGCGCACGGCGAGCGCGTTGGCACGGCCGGAGACGAGCACGTCCGTCACGTCGAACACGCCGCGCATGAAGGCCCCGCGCACCTCGCCTAAGCGACGGCCGTTGAGCCAGACCTCGGCCGAGTAGTTGACGCCGCCCATCGTGAGTTGGAAGCGTCGTCCCTTTGTGTTGGCGGGCGGCGTGAACTCCGTGCGATACCAGTAGTCCTGCTTGTTGAGCGTCTCGGGGATGGCGAGGTTGTTCAGCCCGTAGTCGGGGTCTGGATAGACGCCGCGGTCTACGAGCGTCGTCAAGACTGTTCCCGGCACGGTCGCCTTCAACCAGCTCGCGACCGCGTAACCGGGACGTGAGACAGCAGCCCCTTCATCCTTCATCTTCGGGGCTTCGAGCAGACGCCAACCGCCCGCTAACGCCCACTCGCCCGCCCCGCGACGCACAAGTGAAGGCACGCCCGGCCCCTCCGGCTTCGCCACGGGCTTCGAGAACTCGGACGTAGGCACAGGCAGCGTCGCCCGCTCCTGCGGCGCGCGCAGGCCCGCCTGCCCCTTCGTCTGCACGGGCCAACTCTTCTTCGAGCCCTGCCCGTACGTCGCAAGGTTTAAGTGAGACAGGAGCAGCGTCAGTGTTAGAAGCGACAGCCTGAAGCGCGACATTGAATTTTTATATCAGGTATTTGTCGTAGCCCGCGCGGACAAGCTCCTCGTACGCGCCCCACACGTCTGCGGGAATCTCCTGCGGAATCTGAAAACCTTTTTCGGGGTAGAGCCTGATGCGTTGAAGGTCGCCGACCATGATGCCGATCACGTCGTCCTCCGTCAGCGCGCGGTTGGAGTAACTCTTCAGATACTCCTCGAACGAGACCTGCGGCGAGGTGACGACGACGCGCGGCTCCGGCCAGTAGTTCTTGAACGTCGCGTACGTCCTGCGCTCCATGTAAGGCTTCTGCACGAGGATGAAGCTTCGAGGTTCGAGCCCGCGCTCGGCCAGAACTCTTCTGGTGAACTGGACATTCTCGCCCGTGTTGGTCGAGCGGTTCTCGACGATGATGCGGTCGTCGGGCACGCCCATGCGTCTTGCTACCTCTGCGAACAGCTCGGCCTCCGGCTCGCTCCAAAGGTTCTTCGTGATGGCGCCGAGCCCGCCCGAGAAGACGAGCAGCGGCGCCCACCCTTCCAGATACAACCCCGCGCCGCGCTCGGCCGACGCCTCGTCGTGGCTACAGAGGACGAAGATAACGTCCGACCTCTCCAGCCCTTGATTCATGTGGTGATAGTCCCACAGCCTCTGTGCCAGCTCGCGTATCTCCTGCCGCATCCGGCTCAATATACATTGACGGAGAACGAATCCGTAAAGGCTTCGCGCTTCAAGCCCAGTAGGTGCGGTCGAGCGAGCGATACCCGACGGCCTCGGCGACGTGTTTGGGAACTACGTCTTCGGAGCCTTCGAGGTCGGCGATGGTGCGACTGACTTTGAGGATGCGGTCGTAGGCGCGGGCGGAGAGCCCCTGCCGGGTCATGGCCTGTTCTAACAAGCGCTCGCCCTCCGGGTCGAGGCGGCAGTGGCGACGGATGAGACGCGGGGTCATCTGCGCGTTCGAGAAGACGCAGCTCCCTCGGAAGCGCTCGGCCTGTCGCGCGCGCGCCGCGATGACACGCGCGCGGATGTCCGCGGAGCCCTCACCCTCGGGCGCACCTCTGTCGGAAAGCTCTTTGAAGCGCACGGCCGGCACGTCCACGTGGATGTCGATGCGGTCGAGCAAAGGCCCCGAGACGCGGCCGACGTAGCGTTGAATCTGCGCGGGCGTGCAACGACACTCGCGCACCGTGTCGTTCCAGAAACCGCAGGGGCAAGGATTCATCGCGGCGGCGAGCATGAAGGAGGCCGGGAAGGTCAACGTCATCGCGGCGCGGCTGATGGTCACGCGCCTATCTTCCAAAGGCTGCCGCAGAACTTCCAAGACCGAGCGGTCGAACTCCGGCAACTCGTCGAGGAAGAGGACGCCGTGATGCGCTAAAGATACTTCGCCGGGGCGAGGCACAGCGCCGCCGCCGACGAGTCCGGCGTCGCTGATCGTGTGGTGCGGCGCGCGGAAGGGGCGAGCGTTGACGAGCCCCGTGCGGTTCGTCAATCCCGCCACCGAATGAATCTTCGTCAACTCAAGCGCCGCCTCGAACTCAAGCGGCGGCAGGATGGTCGGCAGACGCTTCGCCAACATCGTCTTGCCCGAGCCCGGCGGCCCGATGAGCAGAATGTTGTGCGAGCCGGCCGAGGCGACTTCGAGCGCGCGCTTGACGGCGAGTTGCCCGCGCACCTCGCGGAAGTCAACGTCGTATGAGCCTTCTGCGGTGAGCAGTCCCGCCTCGTCAGCACGCAGCGGCGGCGGCGCACTACCTTCCCGCAGAGCGGCAACCAGCTCGACGGCTGCGCGCAGAGTGACTGCGGCGTAAACGTCAACGCCCTTGACGACCGATGCTTCGGTCGCGTTCTCTTCGGGCAGAAGCAGGCTTTTTATCCCGGCGTCGCGCGCGCGCAGAGCGATGGGCAGAGCGCCGCGCACAGGGCGCACGCGACCGTCGAGCGAAAGCTCGCCGACCGAGAGCACGTCGGTCAGACTTTCCGCGGAGCCTAAGTCGCCGTTGGCGCCGAGGATGCCGAGCGAGATGGGGAGGTCGAAGCTCGCGCCCTCCTTGCGCACGTCAGCGGGGGCGAGGTTGATGGTCGTCTTGTGGAAGGGAAAGAAGAAGGCGGAGTTGTTGACGGCGGCGCGGATGCGCTCGCGCGACTCGCGCACGGCGAGGTCGGGCAGCCCGACGATGGTGACCGAAGGGCTCCCATCTGACTCGCCCCGAACGGGGGTCAGGTCAACTTCAATATCGACGAGGTCTGCGTCGATGCCGTAGACGGCGGCGGACTGCGTGCGGAAGAGCATAGGCGTGCCAGCGTGTGCGTCTCGGTGAGGCGCTGGCGGGCGCCGTGGTTATTAACGATGAAGTATGAACGCTGAACGATGAACTGTAAGACAGCGGGTCTTACAGTTCATCGTTCAGCGTTCCTCGTTCTTACTTTTTATCGGCGGCGCGCGGGGGCGGCCGGGGCGGCCGTGTTGCCCTGCGGCACACGAATCTGTCGGCCGCGCGCGAGCGGCTCGTCGGCCGTCACGCCGTTGATCTTCGCCACCTCTGCGACCGAGGCGCCGTAGCGCGCCGCGACCTGCGCGATGGTCTCGCCGCCCTTGGCCGTGTAGCTCACGAGACCGGCGCCGGCCGGCGTGGTGCTGTTCGGCCGCTCGTACTGCTTGACCGTCCTGACAAGGCCGCCCGCGGGCACGATGAGCGTGCCGCCCTTGGCGAGGTCAACGCCCGCGTTCAACTGCTGAAGCGAGGCGGCGCTCACACCTGAGCGCGAGGCGACGGCGTCCCAAGTCTCACCCGGCGCGACCTGAACGACGCGCGCCATCTGATTGCGGCGCTCGACCGGGATGCGCTTGAGCAGCGCGACCATCTGGTGCCCGCGCTTGGCGGGGACGCGCAGCAGGTACGGCTCACTCGGCGGCGTCGAGTCGCGCTTAAGCTCGGGGTTGAGGCTGCGGATGCTGTCAAGGCTCGTGTCCGTCAGTGCAGCCACCAAGTTGAGGCTCGTCGCCGAGGGCACGCTCACCGTGTCGTAGGCAAGCGGCGTCATCCGCTGGAGGTTGCGGAAGCCGTACTTCTCGGGGTTCTTCGCAATCAGGATGACCGCGAGAATGTTCGGCACGTAGTTGCGCGTCTCCTGTGCGATGTATGGGTAGATGGCCCAGAAGTCTCTCTGGCCGGCGCGCGAGATGGCGCGGTCGATGTTGCCCTCGCCCGTATTGTAGGCGCCCATCGCCAGCTCCCAGTTGCCGAAGCGGTCGTGGAGCCACTTGAGGTAACGAGCAGAAGCGCGCGTCGCCTTCTCGAAGCTGTTGCGCTCGTCAACGTAGGCCGTCTGGCGCAGACCGAAGCGCGAGCCGGTGCCGGGGATGAACTGCCAGAGGCCGGAGGCCGCGGCCCACGAACGCGCCGTCGGGCGCCAAGCGCTCTCGACCTGTCCGAGCCAGACGATATCCTCGGGCACGCCCTCTTCACGGAAAATCTTCCGCGCCAGTGCCGTGTACTGACCCGAGCGGCGCAAGCCCGTCTCCATCGTCGCGCGGCCGCGTCCCTGATAGTAGTTGATGAAGCCCTGCACGAGCGGGTGCGGCGTGAAGCTGAAGTCGAGCGTGCTCTTAATCTCGTTCTCCAACTTCGCCACGTCGTCGGCCGAGACGTTCGACTCCTTCTCGTCGAGCGTGAGCTTGCGCAGGTCGTCGAGCGGCGACGGCTCGAACTTCTGTTCGACGAAGCCGACCTCGACGGGGGCGGGCGGCTGCTGGCCGTCCGCCTGCGCAACCGTCTGGAACGTCGCGCCGTCCTGCGTGCGGGGCGCGTTGGGGACGGCCTGCGGCACCTCGTAACGGTAGACGCGCTCGACCAGCTCGACGTAGTAGCGGTTCAAACGCGGGTTCGAGCGCACGTCCATGCCCGACTCAAGGACTGTATCGACGGCCTTGTCGAACTCCTCGCGGGCGGCCTGACGCTTCTGGTCTTTGAGATTCAGCTCGCCGAGGCGGAAGTGCTTCTCGGCGTCCTCGACGATCTTGTTGACGCGCGGGTCTTCGCGCTCAA
>JBJMGQ010000436.1:0-3173 GCA_045807845.1 Pyrinomonadaceae bacterium
CCAGTGAAGAACGGCGTGTGACGCCCCCCCTCCTCTTTGGTCAGCACGTACGCTTCGGCCTTGAACTTCGTGTGCGGCGTAATCGAGCCGGGCTTGGCAATCACCTGCCCACGCTCCACATCCTTGCGCTCCACACCTCGCAGCAAGAGCCCCACGTTATCGCCCGCCGTCCCCTCGTCCAACAGCTTCTTGAACATCTCCACGCCCGTACAGACGGTCGTGCGCGTGTCACGAATCCCGATGATCTCCACCGTCTCGTTGACCTTCACCTTCCCGCGCTCGATCCTTCCCGTCGCCACCGTCCCGCGTCCCTGAATCGTGAAGATGTCTTCCACAGGCATCAGGAAGGGCTTATCCGTGTCGCGCTGCGGCGTCGGAATGTAGGAATCTACCGCCGCCATCAACTCATCGACGGTCTTCTCCCATTCCGGGTCACCTTCAAGCGCCTTCAAGGCCGAGCCGCGGATGACGGGGATGTCGTCACCGGGAAACTCGTAGGCCGAGAGCAGCTCTCTGACTTCCAGCTCGACTAAGTCTAGGAGTTCGGCGTCGTCTACGGCATCGACCTTGTTCATAAAGACGACCATCGCGGGCACCCCTACCTGACGAGCCAGCAGGATGTGCTCTCTGGTTTGCGGCATCGGGCCGTCAGTGGCGGCGACGACGAGGATGGCACCGTCCATCTGAGCGGCGCCCGTGATCATGTTCTTGACGTAGTCGGCGTGCCCCGGGCAATCGACGTGCGCGTAGTGGCGGTTCTGCGTCTCGTACTCGACGTGCGCGGTGGCAATCGTGATGCCTCTGGCCTTCTCCTCCGGCGCATTGTCGATGGAGTCAAACGCACGGACGGTGATCTTCGGGTTATGCTTGGCCAAGACCTTCGTGATGGCCGCCGTCAAAGTCGTCTTCCCGTGATCGACGTGCCCGATGGTGCCGATGTTGACGTGCGGCTTCGACCGGTCAAACTTCTCCTTCGCCATATTCTCTCTCGCTCCTTATACGAAACGCTGAAGTAGGAACGCTGAACGATGAACTGCTTTTCATTCCGCGTTCATCGTTCACAGTTCATAATTTATTTGGCGACGCCCTGCACCTTCGCGATGACCTCTTCGGCGATGTTCCGGGGAGCCGCGTCGTAGCGCTCGAAGTGCATCGTCGAGGTGGCGCGCCCCTGCGTCATCGAGCGCAGGTCGGTCGTGTAGCCGAACATCTCGGAGAGCGGGACGTAGGCCGTGATGACCTGCGCGCCGCCCGGGCGCGGCTCCATCTTCTCGATATGCCCGCGGCGGCGGTTCAGGTCGCCGTTGACACTGCCCATGTACTCTTCGGGCGTCACCACTTCGACGCGCATGATGGGTTCGAGCAGGACGGGCTTCGCCTTCTTCACCGCGTCCTGAAACGCGAGCGAGCCGGCGATGTGGAACGAGCGCTCGTCGGAGTCAACCTCGTGGTACGAGCCGAAGACGAGGGCGACCCTGATGTCCACCAGCTCGTAGCCCGCGAGGAAGCCGCGCTCCAGAGCGTCGCGGACGCCCTCCTCGATGGGCTTGATGAACTCGCGGGGGATGGCGCCGCCGGTAATCTTGTTCTCGAAGACGAACCCTTCGCCGGGAGCGGGCTCGATCTCAAGCTCGGCGTGGCCGTACTGGCCGCGACCGCCGGTCTGGCGCTTGTAGCGCTCGACGCCCTTCGCCGGGACGGTGATCGTCTCGCGGTAGGCGACCTGCGGCTTGCCGACGTTGGCCTCGACGCCGAACTCGCGCTTCATGCGGTCGACGATAATCTCAAGGTGCAGCTCGCCCATGCCGGCGATGATGGTCTGGCCGGTCTCCTGATCGGTCGAGACGTTGAAGCTCGGGTCTTCCTGCGCGAGGCGCGAGAGCGCCGTGCCGAGCTTGTCCTGATCGGCGCGGGTCTTGGGCTCGACGGCGACGCGGATGACGGGCGCCGGGAACTCCATCGCCTCAAGGACGATGGGCTTGTTCTCGTCGCACACGGTGTCGCCGGTCGTGACCTGCTTCATGCCGCCGATGGCGATGATCTCTCCGGCGGTCGCCTCGTCAACGTCCTCGCGGTCGTTGGCGTGCATGCGCAGCAGACGACCCACACGCTCTTTCGTCCCCTTGACGGAGTTGTAGGCGTAGGAGCCCTTCTTGACCGTTCCCGAATAGATACGCACGAACGAGAGCTGGCCGAGGTGCTTGTCGGCCATGATCTTGAAGACCAAGCCGGAGAAGGGCGCAGATGCCTCGGGCGGTCTCGCTTCCGTCTCGCCCGTCCTCGGGTTGACGCCTTCAATCGGCGGAATGTCGAGGGGCGAGGGCAGGTAGTCCACGACGGCGTCGAGCAGCGTCTGCACGCCCTTGTTCTTGAAGGCGGAGCCGGTGACGACGGGGACGAGCTTAATCGCGAGGGTGCCCTTGCGGAGCGCCGCGCGAATCTGCGCCTCTGTGAACGAGGCGCCCTCGTCTTCGAGGTACTGCTCCATCAACTCCTCGTCGGCCTCGGCGGCTGCTTCGAGCAGCTTGTGGCGCATCTCCTGCGCGCTCTCCTTGAGGTCTGCGGGGATGTCGGTCGTCTGGTACTCGGCGCCCTTCGACTCGTCGTTCCAGATGAGCGCCTTCATCGTGATGAGGTCGACGACGCCCTTGAACTGGTCTTCGAGGCCGATAGGAATCTGCAAGGCGACGGGGTTCGCGCCGAGCCGGTCGATGATCGACTGGAACGAGCGGTCGAACGAGGCACCGGCGCGGTCGAGCTTGTTGATGAAGCAGATGCGCGGGACGCCATACTTGTCGGCCTGACGCCAGACGGTCTCGGACTGCGGCTCGACACCGGCGACGCCGTCGAACACTGCGACCGCGCCGTCGAGCACGCGGAGGCTGCGCTCGACCTCCATCGTGAAGTCCACGTGGCCGGGCGTGTCGATGATGTTGATGCGGTGCTCGACGCCGGAACGTTTCCAGAAGCAGGTCGTCGCGGCCGACGTAATCGTGATGCCGCGCTCCTGCTCCTGCTCCATCCAGTCCATCGTCGCGGTGCCCTCGTGCACCTCGCCAATCTTGTGCGAGACGCCCGTGTAGAAGAGCACGCGCTCGGTCGTGGTGGTCTTACCGGCATCAATGTGCGCCATGATGCCGATGTTCCGGAACTTGTTCAGGTCTTGCTTAGCC
>JBJMGQ010000437.1:0-16087 GCA_045807845.1 Pyrinomonadaceae bacterium
ACTACGAAGACGCGCCAGCGCCTCGCACCCCGCTCCTCTTCGGCGAGGCGGTACGTGAACAGCAAAGAGCCGAGCAGCCCCAAGCCCAGAAATCCCAACTCGATTGGATAGACGACTCTTTTCGGGAGTCCGGTGAAGTGCCATGCGGGCTCGCCCAACACGGGCCAGCCCGCGACCGCAGCACCAGCGCTCTGCGCGACGGGGATGAACGTGAGCAGCCCCGTCAGAAAGTGGAAGCCGTAGTGCGCCAGCCAGACGCCGAAGCCCATCGGGATGAGCGCGTAGGAGTAGCGCACGACCGCCTGAAGCACTCCGCCGCTGCGACCCGCCCAGCGGGCGGTCAGCCAGCCCGCCGCGCCGAGCATGACGACCGGCTCTGCGACGAGGAACAGCGCGAAGATCAGGCCGAGCACGGGCGCCTCCCGCTGCAAGTGAAGCGTCGAGGAGAGCCACCCTTCCAGCGCGTAGACGGGACTCACCATGCCGAAGGCGTTCAGCAGCGCGCCGAAGGTGAAGACGATTGCGAGCGCCGAAAGGTCTTTGCGGCGTGAGAGGAGGCCGACGCCCGAGCGCACAGGGTCAGTCAACAACTCTTCGGCCGGGACGCGGCCGATGATGCCGACGTTGTCGTGCGGGCACGCCTGCACGCAGTCGAGGCAGAAGGTGCAGTCGAGGTTCCCCGTCTTGCGCGGCTGGAAGAGGGCCAGCTCACAGCCGCGCTGGATGACCACGGGCGCCGGGGCTTCGGCGCGCCGGCCGCGGATGCAGTCCTTCGTGCGGCAGGCTTCGCAGACGTTCAAATCCCTCACCTTCACTTCGAGCGGCGAGACGGTCGAGGCGACGAAGTTGAACTGGCCGATGGGGCAGACGAACTTGCAGAAGGGGGCGTGTTTGAAGAACAGGTCAACCGTGAGCGCGCCCGCGAAGTAGGCGACGACGAGCCAAGCCGTCCAGAAGGGCGAGCCCCAGAGGTCGAACAGCTCGTAGGCGAAGAGCACCCCGACGAAGAGCGCGAGCGAGAGCCACTTGTTACGCAAGAATCGGGGCCAGTTGCGCTGCGGCTTGACGAAGCGCCGTGCGAGGTTGCGCGGCAGCATGAAGGGGCAGGCCATGCAGAAGAAGTTCCCGGCGAGCAGGAGGACGAGAACGAGCGCGCCGCGAAAGTGAACCCAAGTTAGCGTCGTCGCAAGGTTCTTCGGCGCGAGCTGCGGCCCCGCGAGCCCGTGCAGAATCATCAGGGCGGCCACGGCGAAGAGCGGAATCTGTAGGAGCGTGCGCGCGTGGCGCCAGCGCAGGAGGTTGCCGAGCAGCGGGACACGCAACAGGTCGAAGGGCGGCGAGTCCGGGGCAGCGTGCAGTGGTTTGGGTGTTCGTCGGTACAACTTCTTAATCCGCCCGGACGACCTTCACGTCGAACTGACGTTCAGTCTTACGCCCGTCGGGCAACGCGGCGCGGACGAGCACGACCCAGTCGCCCGCCATCGTGAATTCGAGGGCGGCATGGTATCTGCCCGGCCCGTCCTCTTGCGCCTCGGCGAAGACGGGAGTCATGCCCGGGTGCGTCATGTTCGCTTCCAGTTGAATGCGGGCGCCGCTCACCGGCTTCGAAGCGAGGAAGTCAATCAGCTTGAGGCTGACGGTGGCGGGCCGCCCCACTTCGGCGGGGCTGGGAGAAATGTCGTGCTGGAAGTTAAAGTCCGGCGTGGGCTCCGTCAGCCTGCACGCGACCCCGAGGAGCGCGCACGCGCACGCGACGGCCGCAAGGAGCAGCCGACCCCTCGTTAGAAAACTCTCTCGCCCGAAGGTCACGCGGCGGCGCTCGCCACGGGTTGCCGCAGCGCGCAGGAGCACGCAGGGTTCGCGTCTTCGGCCGCGGGCGGGAACATGTGGTAGTACATGCCGACCATCATCGGGATGAAGACGACCGCGTTGTAGAAGAGGTGTATCTCGACGCGCGAAGTCGGGAAAGCGATCTGCAAAAAGCTGAGCGGGATGGGTGAGCCGAGGATGTTGTGGTGGAAGAGCACCTGTCCTTGCAGCAGCGCGTGCTCGATGTGGTGCCAGAACTGGATGACCAGCGCCACCGTCCACCACTTGCGCGAGACGCCCGTGAAGCCTTTGCGCAGCACCCAGATGCCGATGAGCATGACGACGGCATAGCCGTAGTGCAGCACCTCGGAGCCGACCAGCCACGGGTACCACAGGCCGAGGACGCCGCCCGCCTGCGGGCGGGGCCAGCCCAAAGCGTAAATCTGGACAGCCTGCGCCAGATGCTCGGCCCAGTGCCCGAGCACGACGAGCATGAAGAGTTGGAGCGCGCGCTCGTGCCAACGCGAGTTGAGCTTATCGTGCAGGCCCGTCCCGTCCGCCCGCGTTACGTCGATGCTGTGCACGCTTGAGCTTGAAGCGGCCATGATGCTTCCTGAAACTCCTCTGACTTAAGTTGATGACGTTAAGATGAACCGTTCTGTTGAGCGGGCCGCGCCCCGCGGCGGGGCCCCGTCCATGCCGTGCGGTGCGGACTGGATGTTATGCCATCGGCCGGCTAGAAGCAACGCACATTACCGCACAGCGCGCCGCGCCGTGTCATGGGAGCGAGGTTGGAGGCGCGCGTCAATCTTTAGTTTGACCGGGGCGTCCAACCTCACTCCCATGACACGCGGCACGCCAGCGTGTTAAGGTGCGCCGTCCGGTGCAGCGACCCGGCCCCTTTGAAGTGCCACCCCTTTAAATGAGAAGCATTTTAACCAAGCGCCTGCGCTGCGTCCTCTGCGTCTTGCTGTCGGCGCTGGCTGCGGCGGCGACCGGCTGCCGCCGTGCCGACCTGCCCGAAAAGGGCTCGCCGAAATACCTGAGTGCGGTGCGCGTCTTCTACGTCGGCCTCTCGGCCCTTCAGGTCGGCGACGACGTGCGCGCCGAGGAGAAGCTGAAGGAGGCGACCGCGTACGCGCCGGACGAGCCCGCGTCTTGGGCCGACCTCGGGCTCCTCTACATGCGCCAGCGCCGGTTCGACGAGGCCGCGCAGAGTCTTGAGAAGGCGCGTCAACTCGCGCCCGAGAACGCGGGGCTCTACGTCCTGCTGGGGCAGCTTGAGAGCGCCCGCGGCAACTCGGCCGAGGCTGCCAAACACTTCCGCCGCGCGGCCGAACTAGACCCGCGCAACCTGAAGGCGCTCTACGCGCTCAGCCGCGAGGTCGAGCGCGGGGGCGAGGGCGGCGAAGAGGAAGAGCTGCGGCTGCTGCAAAAGATTCTCGAAGTGCAGCCCGACAATCTCTCCGTCCGCCTCGACGTGGCGCGGCTCGCCGCCAAGCGCGGCGACGCTGAACTCTTCGGGCGCCTGATGAGCGGCTTCGCCGCCGACTCCGCCGCGTGGCCCTCGGAGTCGCAGGAGCAACTAAAGGCCGTGCAGGCCGCGTCCGCTTCGGGCAACACGCGCGCGGCGGCCCCGCGCGTGCAGTTCTTGCGCAACGTGCTCGTGCGTCTGCCCGAGTACAGGCAGAGCCGCCTCGCCGTCGAAGACCCTCCAGAGATTTTGAGCGAGCCCTTCACGCGCTTCGTCACGTTGGAGTCGCCTTCGCCACGCCCCGCGCCGCCGGACGAGGCGCTGACTTACAACGTCGAGTCGTCGGGGGAGTTCGGCGACGGGCCTTGGGCGTATGCCGGCGCTGTCTCTCTGACGGGCGAGGGCGCGCCCGCGCTCATCTACGCCGGCCCGCAGGGCGTGCAGCTCACGGGCGGCGTCAGGTTGCCCTTCACAGGCGCCGCGTCCGCCGCGGCGCAGACGCCGGCCGGCGTGGCTGCGCTCGACTACAACTACGACTTCAAGACCGACCTCGCGCTCGCGGGCGCGGGCGGCTTCCGTCTCTATCGGCAGGAGAACCCGACGACCTTCGTTGACGTGACGCTTCAGTTGAAGCTCCCGGCCGGCTTCGCGGACGCGCCGTACGCGGGCGCGTGGGCGGCGGACTTCGAGGCCGACGGCGACCTCGACATCTTGCTCGCACCCAAGGAGGGCGCGCCCGTCGTCCTCCGGAACAACGGCGACGGCAGCTTCGCCGTGCAACACCCCTTCGAGGGAGTCACGGCGCTGCGCGACTTCGCTTGGGCCGACCTCGACGGCGACGGCGACCCGGACGCCGCGCTCCTCGACGCACAGGGGCAGCTCTTCGTCTTCACGAACGAGCGCACGGGGCAGTTCCGCCCGCGCCCTTCGCCGCCGACCGGAGGCGCGGCGGCCCTCGGCGTCGCCGATATCAATCACGACGGGCAGTTCGACCTGCTCCTGCTTCGCGGCGACGGCCTGCTCAGCCGTCTCTCCGACAAGGACGAGGGCGCGGGCTGGGACGCGGCAGAGGTTATGCAATGGGAAGGGGGGCGCAGCGGGCTTCCGGCCGGCTCGTTGAAGCTGACGGCCGCCGACCTCGACAATAACGGAGGCATCGACCTCCTCGTCTCGGGCGCGCACGGCACGCACGCGTGGCTGAGCGACGCCGAAGGCAAGCTCAAGCCGCTCGAACTTCCCGGGCGCATCGCCGCCTCGCTCAACGCTTCGGTTGCGGACGTGGATGGCGACGGCCGGCTCGACCTCGTGTGTGCAGACGCGGATGGGCACGCGTTCATCGGCAAGGGACGCGGCTCGAAGAACTACCACTGGCAGTTGATTCGGCCGCGCGCCGCGAACGCCACCGGCGACCAGCGCATCAACTCCTTCGGCGTCGGCGGCGAGATGGAGATACGCGCGGGGCTGCTCGTGCAGAAGCAGCTTGTCACGGGGCCGCTCGTCCACTTCGGCCTCGGTGACCAGACGGGCGCGGACGTGGTGCGCGTCGTCTGGCCGAACGGCTCTGTGCGCGCCGAGTTCGAGCTGAAGGCCGACACCACAGTCCTCGCCGAGCAGCGCCTGAAAGGCTCTTGCCCCTCGCTCTTCGCCTTCGACGGGAAGCGGATGCGCTTCGTCAAAGACTGCGCGCCGTGGAGCCCGGCCATCGGGCTGCGCATCAACAACTACCAGACGTTGAAGGTCGGGCAGACCGAGGAGTGGGTCAAGGTGCGCGGCGACCAACTCGCGCCGCACGAAGGCTTCTACGACTTGGCGATCACGGCCGAGCTGTGGGAGACCTACTACCTCGACCGCTATCAATTCGCAGTCGTTGACCACTCGGCCGACACCGAAGTCTTCGTGGACGAGCGCACCGCCCGCCAACCGCCCGCGCTCAAGGTCTACACCGTCGGGCATCCGCACGCTTTCGCGGGGGCTTGGGACGACGCGGGGAAGGACGTTTCCGAAGTCGTCGGTAAGTTGGATGGGCGTCACCTCGACACCTTCGGGCGCGGCGCTTACCAAGGAGTCACGCGCGACCATTTCGTCGAACTGGAACTCGGCGAGGACGCACCGCGCGAGGGGCCGGTCTGGCTCGTCGCGCACGGCTGGCTCCACCCGACCGACGCTTCAATCAACGTCGCCATCAGTCAAGGCAGTCAGCCTCCGCCTAAAGGTCTCAGTCTCGAAGTCGCAGACGGCCGCGGCGGCTGGGCTGTCGCGCAGCCCGACCTCGGCTTCCCCTCGGGGAAGAACAAGACGATCCTCGTTGACCTTCAGAACGTCTTCCGTGCAGGCGCACCGCGCCGCCTGCGCCTGCGCACCAACATGGAGATTTATTGGGACGCGCTCGAATGGGCGGCCGGGGCCGACGATGCGCAGACCAAAGTCGTGAGCCTCGCGCCCGCGGCGGCCGAGCTGCGCTTCCGCGGCTTCTCCGAGATGAGGAGCGCGGACGGCTCTTCGCCCGAAACGCCCGACTACGAACGCGTCGCTTCGACGGGGCAGCGCTGGCGCGACCTCGTCGGCTACTACACGCGCTTCGGCGATGTGCGCGAGCTGCTGGCCGAGACGGACGACCGCGTCGTCATCGCGAACGCGGGCGACGAGCTGCTGCTGCGCTTTGCCGAGCAGCCCGCGCCGCCCGCGGGGTGGGCGCGCGACTACGTGCTTGTCGGCAACGGGTGGATCAAGGACGGCGACTACAACTCAGAGTTCTCGAAGACGGTGCTGCCTTTGCCGTCGCGCGATCAGGAATACTACACTACGCCTCCGACACGTCTCGAAGACGACCCGGTCTACCGCCGTCATCCACAGGACTGGGAGAACTTCCACACGCGCTACGTCACGCCGCAGGTCTTCAAGGGAGGGCTGTGGACGAGGTAGCTCAGTTTATAGATGCGTAAGAATCCCATCGCTCGCGGCCTGCTCATACTCTTCTTCGCCGCGCTGCTCGCCACGCCCTTCGCCGTCAAGCGTTGGCACGGCGAGGGCGTAGCGGCCGGGGGCGTGAGCGCCAACGCCGCGCGCGACGATATCCTCGGCCGCTACGGCTTCCGCCTCGAAGAGGTCTCGAAGGCGGTCGGCGTCAACTTCACACACACGGCGCCCACGCTCGACGCGAAGCTCGAACACATCATGCCGCAGGTCGCCTCAATGGGCGCGGCCGTCTCGGTCGTGGACTTCGACCGCGACGGCTGGCAAGACCTCTACGCGACGAACAGCGGCGAGGGGAGCCTGAACGCCCTCTACCGAAACAGGCACGACGGGACTTTCGAGGACGTGGCCACAGCGCTCGGCGTCGCCGACGTGAACCGCGCCGAGACCGGCGTCTCGATGGGCGCGGTCTGGGGCGACTACGACAACGACGGCTTCGAAGACCTCTTCCTCTACAAGTGGGGGCGTCCCGAACTCTTCCACAACGACGCGGGTAAAGCCTTCACGCGCGTCACGGATAAGGCCGGTCTTCCCGCGTGGGTCAACGCGAACACCGCCCTCTGGTTCGACTACGACCGCGACGGTAAGCTCGACCTCTTCCTCGGCGGCTACTACCCCGAGGACGTGAACCTCTGGCATCTGAAGAATACGAAGATGATGCCGGAGAGCTTCGAGTACGCTCGAAACGGCGGGCGCAAGTATCTCCTCAAGGGTCGCGGCGACGGCACGTTCGAGGACGTGACGGCCGCGGCGGGCATCAACACGCGCCGTTGGGCGCTCGCTGCGTCGGCGGCAGACCTGCGCGGGACGGGCTACCCAGACCTCTTCATCGCCAACGACTACGGCGTCTCCGAACTCCTCTTCAACGACGGGCGCGGGCACTTCCGCGACATGGGCGAGCAGACCGGCGTCGGCTTCGCGCCCAAGAGCGGGATGAACATCTCTTTCGGCGACGTGCTCAACCGCGGCGCGTTCGCCGCCTACGTCTCGAACATCTCGGAGGACGGCGTGCTCGTGCAGGGCAACAACCTCTGGGTGCCGCGCGAGGGCACCGAAGGGGCCGGCCTCAAGTACGACAACCTCGCCGACGAGATGGGCGTCGAGTTGGGCGGGTGGAGCTTCGGCGCGCAGTTCGGCGACCTCAACAACGACGGCGCGCTCGACCTCTACGTCGTCAACGGCTACGTCTCTTTGGACAAGGGCTCGAACTACTGGTACGACTACTCGAAGATCGCGGGCGGAAACTCAAGTATCATCTCCGACGCGGCGAACTGGCCGCCGATGCAGGGGCGCAGCCTCTCTGGCTACCAGCAGAAGCGCGTGTGGGTCAACGACGGCGCGGGCAAGTTCGCGGACGTGTCGCAGGCGGTGGGCGCGCGCGACACTTTCGACGGCCGCTCGGTCGTGATGGTCGATCTGTGGAATCGCGGCGTGCTCGACGTGGTGGTGGCGAACCAGCGCGGGCCGCTCCTTGTTTATAAGAACAGCGCCGCGCCGGAGAACGCGTGGATCGGGTTCGAGCTCGAAGGCACCGAGAGCAATCGCAGCGCGTTGGGCGCGCAGGTACGCGTCTACTGGGCCGGACAGGAGCAGGTGCAGGAGGTCTCGGGCGGCAGCGGCTTCTGCGCGCAGAATCAGCGCCCGCTCCACTTCGGGCTCGGGAAGAACACGCGCGTCGAGCGCGTCGAAATCCGCTGGCCCTCGGGCCGGACGCAGACTATCAAAGCGCCCGCGACGGGCATCGTCTATAAAGTGAAAGAGGCGTGAAACGCCGCCGATGCGGTGTGACGCAGACGGTTTAACTAAACGTCATGAGTACCACGACAGCGCAGGCCACGCCGATTGCCGCCCCTGCGGTAGTCACGGCGAAACAGCCGCCGAAGCTCTTCGGCATCGACAGCCGCTTCGTCGCGCCCATCTTCATTACGTTCATCCTGCTCGTCGGTCAGTTGACCTACGGCATCCTTGAGAGCTACGCGATGACGGCGCTGGCGATTGTGACGGCCGTCGCGTTAGAGGTTGTCTTGGGCCGGCTGCTCCTGGGGAAGTGGCCGCACCTCGCGAGCGCGTACATCTCAGGCATCAGCGTCGGCATCCTGACGCGCTCGCCTTACGCGTGGCCCTTCGCGCTGTGCAGCGCCATCTCCATCACGTCGAAGTACGTGCTGCGCGTGCGCGACCGGCACATCTGGAACCCTTCGAACTTCGGCATCAGTGTAATGCTCCTGCTCGCGCCGTGGGCCTACTCGACGCTCTCGGTGCAGTGGGGCAACAACCTCTGGCCGGTGCTCGTCATCTGGGCGCTGGGCGCCGTCATCACGTACCACGTCGGCCGCATTCACATCACCGCGACTTACGTCGTCTCGTTCTTCGCCCTCTCATACGTGCGCTCTCTCGTGACCGGCCACTCCTACTGGGCCGAGGCCGCGCCGATCACGGGGCCGATGTACCAGCTCTTCATCTTCTTCATGATCACCGACCCGAAGACGACCGTGCGCTCGTCACGTTGGGCGCAGGCGTTCGTCGGCTTCCTCGTCGCGCTGGCCGAGATGTTCCTGCGCCTCGCCGAGAACGTACACGCCCCTTACTACGCGCTCTTCATCGTCGGGCCGGCCGCGAATCTGGTCGAGATATACCTGACCTCGCGCCGCGCCAAGGCCGTCAACTGAGCATCATTGATAACGATAAGTTGGACACCCTCGATATGCGCTGTTCCTCCGTCTTAGCCGCGATCATCCTGTGCCTCGCAGCACTCGTCTCCGGGTGCAAGCAAGACCCGACGCAGAACCCCACGGCCGCGCCGCAGAGCCCCGACGCTGCGGCTGCTGCCGCCGCCGCCGCTGCCACGCCGGGGGCGACCCCGAGCCCGACGCCCGGCTCCGCGCCGCGCCCCTCCGGCCCCATCGAATACACGGACGTGACCGCCGAGGCGGGCATCCGCTTCAAACACAACAACGGCGCGGCCGGCAAGAAGTACCTGCCCGAGACCTTGGGCGCGGGCGCGGCCTTCCTCGACTACGACAACGACGGCTGGCTCGACATCCTGCTCGTCAACTCGACGGCGTGGCCCGAGAACAAAGGCCCCGCCACCTCCTCGGCGCTCTACCACAACAACGGCGACGGCACCTTCAAAGATGTCACGCGCGAGGCGGGACTCGCCGCCAGCTTTTACGGCATCGGCTGCGCCGTGGGCGACTACGACAACGACGGCAACGTGGACATCTACATCACCGCGGTCGGCCCCGACCACCTCTACCGCAACACGGGCGGCGGCAAATTTCAGGACGTGACGGCTAAGGCCGGCGTCGGCGACCCCGGCTTCGGCACGAGCGCGGCCTTCTTCGACTACGACCGCGACGGCAAGCTCGACCTCTTCGTCGCCAACTACGTCGAGTGGTCGCCCGAGACGGACGTGAGCTGCACGCTCGACGGCACGAACAAGTCCTACTGCACGCCGCAGAAGTACAAGGGGCAGAGTTCGACGCTCTACCACAACCGCGGCAACGGCACGTTTGAAAACGTCACTCAGCGCGCAGGGCTCGACGACCCGACGAGCAAGGCGCTCGGCGTCGCCCTGCTCGACTACGACGACGACGGCTTTCTCGACCTCTTCGTCGCCGACGACACCGAGCCGAATAAGCTCTACAAGAACAACGGCAACGGGACGTTCACCGACGAGGCTCTGACGGCGGGCGTCGCCTTCGGCGAGTCGGGCGCGGCGCGCGCCGGCATGGGCGTGGATGCGGCCGACTACGACGGCTCGGGCCGCCAGAGCCTCGTCATCGGCAACTTCACCTCCGAGAGCATGGCGCTCTATCACAACGACGGCGGCGGGCTCTTCACCGACGAGGCGCGCGCCTCGGGCATCGGCAAGATGTCGGAGCAGTCTTTGACCTTCGCTACCTTCTTCTTCGACTACGACCTCGACGGCCTGCTCGACATCTTCGCCGTCAACGGCCACGTCTCCGACGACATCCAGAAGGTGCAGCCGCGCGTCCGCTACGCACAGCCGCCGCACCTCTTCCGCAACCTCGGCCGCAAGAAGTTCGAGGAGGTGACCGGCCGCGTCGGGCGCACGCTCGGCCGCGCCATCGTCGGGCGCGGCGCGGCCTACGGCGACTTCGACAACGACGGCGACCTCGACCTGCTCATCACCGCCAACGGCGGCCCGGCGCGGCTTTATCGCAACGACAACGCGAACCAGAACGACGTGTTGAAGGTGAAACTCGTCGGCACGCGCTCGAACCGCGACGCCGTGGGCGCGCGCGTCACCGTCAACGGCCCGAACAACTTCAAGACGCGCAACGTGGTGCGCACCGGTTCGAGCTACGCCTCGCAGAGCGAGCTGACGCTCACGCTGGGCTTAGGTAAGCCCGACGGCACCGACCGCATCTACGCGCTTGAGATCACTTGGCCGAGCGGCGAGAAGGCGACCGTCCAGCAGGTCAAGGCCAACCAGTTCATCGTCGTTCAAGAAGGGCAGGGCGTCATCAAGGCGGAGCCGATCATCTTCGCACGCGCCGCGCCGACGCCGACCCCAACGCCCGCGCCGCAGGGGCAGTGACAAACAGGGAAGTCATATGAAGTCGTTTCGCTATCTCTTGCTCGCCGCCTGCATCGCCGCGACGGTCGCCGTCCTTTTCTCCTCGCGCCGGCAGGAGGCGGCCGTGCAGGCGCCCGCCGCGCGGAGCCCGCGCGAGGAGGCATACCGCGCCAACAACTTAGGCGTCGCGCTGCTCGAACAGTTCAAGCACAAGGAGGGGGCCGACCAGTTTCGCCGCGCGCTCGGGCTCGACCCGAAGCTCGCGCTTGCGCGCACGAACCTCGCCATCGCGCTCTACAACGTCCCCGACCTCGCCGCGGCGCAGAAGGAGGCGGAGGCCGCGGCCCTCGCTTCGCCTAACGCGCCGCAGCCGCCTTACATCCTCGGCCTCATCGCGCGACAGCAGAACCGGACGGACGACGCCGTCGCGGCGTTCCAGCGCGTGCTGAAGATTGACCCGCGCGACGTGGGCGCCAACGTGCAGTTGGGCCAGCTCTACGTGCAGCAGCGCAAGTTCACGGAGGCGGTCGCGGCGCTGCGCACGGCGCTCGAAGAGGAGCCCTACAACGGCACGGCGCTCTACAACCTCGGCACGTCGCTCATCCGCGGCGGGCAGCGCGAGGAGGGGCAGCGCCTGATGCAGCAGTTCCAGGCGCTGCGGGCGAGCGGGGCGGCGACGACCGTCGGCACGAACTACCTCGAACAGGGCCGCTATGCCGAAGCGCTCGCCTCGACCGGCGCGGAAGCAGACCTCGTGGACAAGCGCACGCCCGAAGTCTCCTTCACGGACGCGACCGCGGCGGCGCTCCCTTCCGGAACAGATGCGGGCGGCGCGCTCGTGCTCTTCGACTTCGACAACGACGGCCGTCTCGACCTCTTCACCGGCGCGCGAAAACTCTTCCGCAACGACGGCGGGAAGTTTACGGACGTGACGGCCGCGTCGGGCCTGCCCGCAGACGCGAAGGGCGCGGTGCTCGGCGCCGTGGCGGGCGACTACGACAACGACGAGAAGCCCGACCTCTTCGTCATCTCTACCGACTCGCTCACGCTCTTTCACAACGAGGGCGGCGGGCGCTTCAAAGACGTGACCGCGGCGGCGCGTGTGCCTGCGCGCACGAACAGTTCGGGCGCTGCGGCGTTCGTGGACAGCGACCACGACGGCGACCTCGACATCTGCATCGCCGCGGGCCTGCTCCTGCGCAACAACGGCGACGGCACCTTCGCCGACGTGACGGCGGCGTCGAAGATTACTCCGCCCGCGGGGCGCGCCGTCGCGGTCGTCCCGACCGACTACGACAATCGGCGTGACGTTGACCTGCTCATTGTAGGCTCCGACGCGCCGCCCGCGCTCTGGAAGAATCTGCGCGACGGCACGTTCCGCAACGTCGCGGTTGAGGCGGGGCTCGAACTGAAAGGGGGCGGCTTAGGCCCCGTCGCCGCGGGCGACGTTAACAAGGACGGATTTACAGACTTCTACTTCTCACGCGCGGAAGGGGCGGGCGAGTTCGCGTTGAGCGACGGCCGAGGCCGCTTCCGTTTGAACGCGTGGCCCTTGTCACAGGCGGGCGAGCCCGCCGCGGCGCAGTTCCTCGATTACGACAACGACGGCCTGCTCGACCTCCTGACCCTCTGGCGCACGCCGAAGGGCGGCGCGACGTTGCGCGTGCTGCGCAACACTGGTGACGGCTGGGCGGACGTAAGCGCGCAGGCCGTGAAGGGAACGCTCGGCGGAGAGGCTGAAGCGGGCCAGCTCTCTCTGGCCTCGGGCGACGTGGACGGCGACGGCGACGTTGACCTGCTCGTCGGCGCGACGTTTCAAGGGCCGCAAGGTAAGGCGGGGCGGCTCAGCGTCGCGCGCAACGAAGGCGGCAGCAAGAACCGCTCTCTGCGCGTCGGGCTCGCGGGCAAGGTGAGCAACCGCAGCGGCGTCGGCGCGAAGGTGGAGCTGCGCGCGGGCAGCCTGCAACAGAAACTTGAGAGCTATTCGGCGTCGCCCGCGCCCGCGCCCGCCGACGTTATCTTCGGGCTGGGGCAGCGCACCTCGGCCGACGCCGTGCGCATCCTCTGGCCCTCGGGCGTGGTGCAGGCGGAGACGCAGTCGGCGGTCGCGTCGAAGCCGGACGCGGGCGTCGCGCCCGGCGCGTTCAAGGTCACGGAACTCGACCGCAAGCCTTCATCGTGCCCGTTCCTCTACGCTTGGAACGGCGAGCGCTTCGAGTTCGTCACCGACTTCATGGGCGGCGGAGAGATGGGCGACTGGCTCGCGCCCGGCCTCTTCAACACGCCCGACCCGGACGAGTACGTGCGCATCCGCGGCGACCAGTTGAAGGAGAAGGGCGGCCGCTACGAGCTACGCGTGACGAACGAGCTGGAAGAGGCCCTGTTTGTTGACCGGCTCCAACTCGTCGCCGTCTCGCACCCCTCGGGCGTCGAGGTCTTCCCGGACGAGGGCTTGCGTGACGCGCCGCCGGCCTTCAAGCTCTACGCGACGAAGAACGCGAGCCCGCCCGTTCGCGCAACCGACAACCACGGCCACGACGTGCTGCCTCAAGTCAGTAAGCTCGACCGCACGTACCCGGACGATTTCAAAGTCGGCCCCATACGCGGCTACGCCGAGCCGCACACGCTGACGCTCGACTTGGGTCAAAGGGAAGGGCGCGCGGCGCGTACGCTCCTGCTGCTCACGGGCTGGACTGACTACGCCTTTTCGAGCGACAACGTGGCGGCCTCGCAGGGCAAGCTTGAGATGAAGTTTCCCTCCCTGCAAGTCAGGGACGCGAAGGGCGGGTGGCGGACAGTCGTCGAGAACATCGGCATCCCCATCGGAAGGCCGCAGACGCTGGTCGTTGACCTGACGGGCAAGTTCCTCTCCGCGAGGCGCGAGGTGCGGATCGTGACGAACATGCGCGTCTACTGGGATCAGATTCTCGTGGACGAGAGCGACGGGGACTTCCCCGTCAAGCTCACGCGCCTCGACCCGGCCTCTGCTACGCTGCGCTGGCGCGGCTTTTCGGCGGAGGTGAGGCCGGACGGGCGCGAGCCCGAGACGTACGACTATACGAAAGTCTCGCTCGCCTCCCCTTGGAAGGCTTTCGTCGGCAGCTTCACGCGCGAAGGCGACGTGCGCGAGCTTCTGCGGACTGCGGACGACATGTTCGTCGTCTCGCGCGCGGGCGACGAGATAAGTCTGTCGTTCGATGCCTCGGCGCTGCCACCTTTGCCCGAGGGTTGGACGCGCACGTTCCTGCTCTACGCCGACGGCTTCAGCAAGGAGATGAACATCCACTCCGCGAGCCCCGACGAGGTCGCGCCGCTGCCCTTCCACGGCATGAAGGGCTACCCGTACGACGCATCACGCGCGCAGCCGTCAGCGCCCGAGCGTCAGGCTTACGTCGAACGCTACAACACGCGCGTCGTCACCAAGCCCCTGCCGACGTTGGCGTGGGGCGGCGGGAATTAGAGAACGACGGCGTCTGACCGAGGGCGATTTCATGCACCCGAGCGCGAGCCCGATACGACGCAACGTGAAGCCGCTCGCGGCGGCACTCATCGTGGCGTCCCTCTTTACGGTTGGGGCGTATCCTTCTCACGCTCAGCCCGGTCTCGTGAGTGGGTGCTTTGACGACTCAAGATTCCATGACCGTAGCTGAAGTGAGTGATACCAGTCGAAGCGCAGCGCACCCTCATCGGTTTGTAATTACTGCCGGAACCTCTGCCTGTACTCGGTCGAGTCGAGGAAGGCTTTGACCATCTCGGCGCGGCGATAGTCGCCGCCGAACTCTTCGAGCTTCGCAAGCCAGAACTGGTAGCCGGAGAAGTCTGCGTCGGGCGCGGAGTCAGGGTCGCGGCGCAGGTAACCAAAGTACTGCATCAGCACGAAGGCGCGGTTCGTCTCGCGCCGCCGCAGAGTCTCATTCTCGACGAGCGTCTGGAGGACGTTTGCTCGCGCCGCCGTCGGGCTCATCACGCGGAAGGTCTGAAGCGCGGTGTCGAGGTCTTCGTCGCTCGGCTCGACCCCGGCCGTGGCGTAGAGGGCGCGCGTGAAGGCGTCGCCGTCCATGCCCTCGGGGTACTTCGAGAGGAAGCGCTCGGTCGTGACGAAACGCAGGAAGTAGGCGGTCTGGTTGGCGGCCAGTCGCCCCTGCCAGCCTTCCCGGCCGACGACCACGCCCTCGCCGAGTTGCCGCGTGTCGGGCAGGAACTCGCCCAGCATCAGCGGCACGGGCTTGTCCGGCAGGTCGCCGTAGGCCGCGCGGTACGCGCGGTAGGCGAGAAAGCCCGTGTTCTGAAACTCGATGGAGAGGAAGAAGGCGGCCGACGTGTCGATGCGCTTGACCTCGCGGCAGCCGTCCGCCGCGCCGCACTTCTCGACGCCCTGCGTCCAGAAGGCGAGCCCCTCGGCGTCAGGCTCGCGCGAGAGGAAGTCTGCATAGTGCTGGCGGACGAAGAACTGCGTGTCGTAAATCTGGTTGAGGAGCGCCCCGCTGAAGCTGAACGTCTGGTTGCCGCCCCGTGTGCTGAAGGAGGTCTCGGACGGGCTGAAGGCGTAGCCGTACTTCGAGGGAGTCAGCTTGGTGGTCGTCTCCCCGTTCGCCGGGTGGGTGACGTTGAAGGTGACGGTGCCGGCCGTGTTCGTCAGCGGCGCGCCGAGCGTCTGTTCGCCCAACCTCAGGGTGACGCCCGGTAACGCGTTCCCGGCCGCGTCCGTGACCCGCACGAAGACAGACACGTATGGGATCAGGGTGAGGTTGACGGTCTGATTGGAGTTCAAGACACTCACGCCCGTGGAGAATTTGAGATACTGTCCCGCCTTCGACGGCGAGAGGGTGTAGCTGCTGCCGGCGGGCAGTCCCGCGACGGAGTAGTTGCCAACCGCGTCGGTCGTGGTGACGGCCGTGACCGAGCCGCCGAGCGTCACGGTCGCGTCGGAGATGCCGTCGCCGCGGCCGTCCGTGACGCGCCCCGAGAGGGTGTAGCGCGGCGCCGAGTCCGAAGTCGCGACGAAGTTGGCCGTGCCGCTGCCGGCGAGGCAGCGCGTGCTGACGAAGTTGAGCGCTTGCGGCGTGAAGCTGAGCCCGATCTTCGACGGCGTCACCTTCACGCCGTTGCGGCAACCAAGGTCGCCCGAAGAGTAGTTCCCGGAAGCATCCGTCTGTGCCGCGCGCGTCTCGACCGCGCCCTCAGCGTTTAGCTCGAACGTGACGAGGACGCCGGCCACGGGGGCGCCGGCAGAGTCGGTCACGCGGCCCGAGACGGAGTAGACGGGTGTGGGCGTGGGCGTCGGCTGC
>JBJMGQ010000438.1:0-5922 GCA_045807845.1 Pyrinomonadaceae bacterium
AAGGTTCCGCCGAGTCGTTCGGCGAGTCCCATTCACATCTAAAGGCGGCTGCAATGGTCTACACGTTACGTTCAGACGAGTCAACCTCTTTCCCCTTGGCGTCGCGCGTGGCGCGCATGTCCGCCTCGAAGACGATGGCGGTCACCGCTCTGGCCGAGCAGTTGCGCCGCTCTGGTGTTGACGTGCTCGACCTCGGCGCGGGCGAGCCGGATTTCCCGACGCCGGAGCATGTCCGCCGCGCGGCCACCGTCGCGTTGGAGAGCGGGCACACGAAGTACACCAACGCCGCGGGCACGCTCAAACTGAAGCGCGCCATCTGCGAGCGATACGCCGCCGACTACGGCGCGAGCTACGACACTTCGGAAGTGATTGCGGGGGCGGGCGCGAAGCAGGTCATCTTCAACGCTGTTGCGACGGTCGTCGAGCACGGCGACGAAGTGCTTTTGCCGAAACCTTACTGGGTGACCTTCCCCGAAGCGGTCACGTTCGTCGGCGGTCGTGCCGTCTGGGTCGAGACGGAAGAGGACGGCTTCCGTCTCACCGCCCAAGCGGTCGAGCGCGCCATCACGCCGCGCACGAAGCTGCTCATCATCAACTCGCCGTCGAACCCTTCGGGGCTGGTGGTGCCTCCGGAAGAGTTCGAGCGCATCGTGGCGCTCGCCGTCAGCCGCGGGCTGTGGGTCATCTCCGACGAGTGTTACGACAAGTTCGTCTACGCGCCCGCCCGTCCCTTCTCGGCGGCGCAACTGCCGGACGAGCTGCGCCGTCGCGTGCTCGTCGCCGGCTCGCTCTCGAAGACATACGCGATGACGGGTTGGCGCATCGGCTACGCGCTCGGGCCGCGCGCGTGGGTCGAGTCGATGGCTTGCTTGCAGAGCCACTCCACGTCGAACCCCTCTTCGATTTCGCAGGAGGCCGCCGTCGAGGCACTGTCCGGGCCGCAGGATTCAGTCGCGCGGATGCTTGAAGCTTACCGCGAGCGACGCGACTGGCTCATCCCGGCCCTGAACGAGCTACCGGGCGTGACGTGCGCGATGCCGGACGGTGCCTTCTACGCCTTTCCGCGCGTCAGGGGCGCGCTCGGCAACAGGTGCCTCACGTCTGAGGAGTTGGCGACCTACCTTCTTGAAGAGGCGCACGTGGCTCTCACCCCGGGCGAGGCTTTCGGAGCACCCGGCCATCTGCGCATCTCCTACGCAACTTCGTTAGAGGTCTTGCGCAAAGCGGTCGAACGCATCGGCGCGGCCCTCGCGGCCTGCGAGCCGGAATCCGACTGCTGGGCGGTGTGAGGTTGATATGGGAACGCACTAGCGCATGGCGACGAACGTCCCGCGGAAGCGCACCGCCGTGACGCCTCCGTCCTCGATGGTCGCAACGAGGACGATGCGCGCCTTGCCCTTCTGTCGGAATTGACGCCTGAACGCTTCCAACACCTCTTCATCAGGGCGGACGCAGACGGCGCGTATCTCTCCGCGCACGGGCCGGTCGTAGTGGATAGAGCTTTCGCGGATGACGATGTGACTTTCAGTCTCGCGCAGCTCAAGCCATAGCAGCCCGTAGCCGCTCAGCACGGCCAACGCGTTGAGGCTCCCGCCGAAGGCCGTGCCCAGATGGTTGACGTTCTCACCGAGCGGCGCCGTCAACACCAGCCGCCGCCCGTCGTACTCCTCGACCCTGACGCCCAGCGCGCGCGTGATGGGTATCTTGCTGTAGAACAACTCCTCCACTTGCCGAGCGGTGCTCATACCGATATGTTACGGGAGTTCAGGCGAAATCTGTATCCCGAAGAATCGACCCATGAATCCATTAAGACACTTTGTCCGGACGAGCATCGCGCTCTTAATCTTCCACGCCGCTGCACATCTATGCGCGGCGCAGGGGCCGACAAATCAGAATCAGATGACATCACCCGTGCAGGCCGCCGACCGGCCGTCTCCGCGCGCCGACCAGAACTCCATGCTCGCGCACGCAGAGCTGCTTGAGAAGAAGAAGAAGGGGCGCATCGACGTTTACTTCCTCGGCGACTCCATCACGAGACGCTGGGGCACGAGCGACGAGCAGTACAAAGCGTTCCTTGAGAACTGGCGGCAGAACTTCTACGGCTGGAACGCCGCCGACTTCGGCTGGGGCGGCGACACCACGCAGAACATCCTCTGGCGTCTGGAGAACGGCGAGCTGGACAACGTCAATCCCAAAATCATCGTCCTCATGGCCGGCACCAACAACGTCGGCAAAAAGTCTCCCACGGGCGCCGAAGACCCGCGCGCCGCAGACACCACGCGCGGCATCAAGGCCATCCTCGACCTCTGCCGCCGCAAGGCCCCCAAGGCCACGATTATCCTGATGGGCATCACGCCCCGTAACGACAACATGGCCGTGCTGCCCATCATCAACCGGATCAACGGGAGCATCTCGAAGTTCGCCGACGGGAAGAAGATCAGATACGTCAACATCAACGACAGGCTCGCCGACAGCGAAGGCAGACTCTACGAAGGCATGACCAGCAGGGACGGGCTGCACCTTGACGTGAAGGGCTATCAGGTCTGGGCCGACGCGCTGAAACCCATCTTCACCAAACTGCTCGGCCCGCCCGCAAAGGAAGACCACGCCCCGCCGCCCACCGGCGACCCGAGCGCGAGAAAGTAGGGGCGACCGAACCACGTCTCAAAGAGGGCACAGGAGTCGGCGGCCTTATCGACTTCGACGGGTGAAGATGATCTGTCCGCGGCATCGACGAATCAAGACGGCGCGGCTCATCTGCCTCGCCTTAGCTCTACTGTTGTGCGCGGGTGCGAAGGCGAAGGCAGAGGACGGCTATCGACTGTGGCTGCGTTACGATCCTCTGCCCGCGAGCGTCATTAAGGACTACCGCGCGCGCGTCGCCGCCGTCGTCGTGCAGGGCGAGTCGCCGACGCTCGACGCCGTCCGCACGGAACTCGTCAAAGGCTGCTCGGGACTGCTCGGCAGTTCCGTTTCACTTGCCGGCAAAGTCGAGCGCGACGGTGCAATCGTCGTGGGCACGCCGTCGGGCTCGCCGCTCATCGACGGCCTCGGCTGGGGGCGCGGGCTCGCCGCGCTCGGCCCCGAGGGCTTTCGTATACGCTCCGTCAAACTCGGCGGGCGCTCGGTCACGGTCATCGCCGCACAGGGCGAAGCGGGCGCGCTCTACGGCGCGTTCCACTTTCTGCGTTTGATGCAGACGCTTCAGCCCATCAACCATCTCGACGTGAGCCAGAAGCCGCGGCTCCAAATCCGCGTGCTCGACCATTGGGACAACCTCGACGGCAGCGTCGAGCGTGGTTACGCCGGCCGCTCTCTGTGGGACTGGGACGCGCTGCCCGCGAAGGTTGACCCGCGCCTCGTTGACTACGCGCGCGCTAACGCATCAATCGGCATCAACGGCTCGGTGCTCAACAACGTCAACGCCAACTCGAAGAGTCTGAGCGCCGAGTTTCTGCAAAAGACCAAGGCCATCGCCGACACCTTTCGTCCCTACGGCGTGCGCGTCTATCTCTCGGCGCGCTTCTCTTCGCCCATCGAGCTTGACGGTTTGAAGACGGCCGACCCGCTCGACCCGGAGGTCGCCGCGTGGTGGAAGCGGAAGGCCGACGAGATTTATAAGCTCATCCCCGACTTCGGCGGCCTCCTCGTCAAGGCCAACAGCGAGGGGCAGCCCGGGCCGCGCACGTACGGCCGCAACCATCTCGACGGCGCGAACATGCTGGCGGCGGCGCTCGCGCCGCATGGCGGCGTCGTCATCTGGCGCGCGTTCGTCTACGACGCGCCGCAGCCCGGCTACGACCGCGCGTCCGCCGCCTACGAACAGTTGCAGCCCTTCGACGGCAAGTTCGCGCCGAACGTCCTGCTGCAAGTCAAGAACGGCGCCATCGACTTTCAGCCGCGCGAGCCCTTCCACCCGCTCTTCGGCGCGATGCCGAAGACGCAGATGATGCTCGAAGCGCAGATCACGCAGGAGTACCTCGGCCACTCGAACCATCTCGTCTTCCTCGCACCGCTGTGGCGCGAAGTGCTCGACTCCGACACGCACGCCAAAGGCCCGGGCTCGACCGTGGCGAAGGTTCTCGACGGCACACTCTTCGGCCAACGCCTCACGGGCATGGCGGGCGTCGCCAACACCGGCACCGACCGCAACTGGACGGGACACCACTTCGCGCAGGCCAACTGGTACGCCTTCGGCCGCCTCGCCTGGAACCCCACCACGCCCTCGCGGCAGATCGCGGACGAGTGGATACAGATGACGCTCACGCATGAACGCGCGGCGGCGGCAACCATCGCGCGCATCATGTTGGAGTCACACGAGGCGGTCGTGGATTACATGACGCCGCTCGGGCTCCATCACATCATGTGGGGCGTGCATCACTACGGCCCCGCGCCTTGGGAGAATAAGTTCGAGCGCGCCGACTGGAACCCCGTCTACTATCACAAGGCCGACGCCACGGGGCTCGGCTTCGACCGCACGGCGTCGGGCAGCAACGCCGTCGCGCAGTACAGCCCCCCGGTACGCGCCATCTTCTCCGACCCGGCTGCGACGCCGGAAAAGTATCTGCTCTGGTTTCATCACGTCCCTTGGGACAGGCGCATGCGCTCGGGGCGGACGCTGTGGGATGAATTGGCTTTGCACTATCAACGGGGAGTCGATTGGGTGCGTGCCACGCAGAAGGCTTGGGACTCGCTCGCGGGCCGTATCGACCCCGAGCGGCACGCGGCCGTTGCTCGGAAGCTTGAGATACAGGAGCGCGACGCGGTCGCGTGGCGTGACGCCTGCCTGCTCTACTTCCAGACCTTCTCGAAGCGACCGCTGCCCGCCGGCGTCGAACCGTCGCAGAAGACGCTCGAAGAGTACAAGGCCAAGAGCATTTACAATGTTGAGTCGTCGCCCCGTTGATCCTGCAAGATGAAGATTACAGACATCAGAGCCACAACCGTCACGGTGCCTTTGGAGGCGCCGCTCCGGCACGCCAACGGGTGCCACTGGGGGCGCTTCGTCCGCACCATCGTCGAGGTCGAGACGGACGAAGGGCTCGTCGGACTTGGGCGAGATGGGCGGCGGCGGCGAGTCGGCTGAAGGCATGTTCCGCGCGATGAAGTCTTACCTCGTCGGGCACGACCCGGCGCGGCTCGAAGAGATGCGCTTCCTCATCGCCAACCCGACGGCCTCGCTCTACAACAACCGCACGCAGGTGCTCGCGGCGCTGGAGTTCGCCTGCCTCGACCTGCTCGGCCAGAAGTGGGGCGTGCCCGTCTACGACATCCTCGGCGGGCGCCTGCGCGAGCGCGTGCCCTTCGCCTCCTACCTCTTCTTCCGCTACCCGAATCCGAAGACGGGCGCGGGCGAGGTGCGGACGATAGAACAGCTCACGGAGCACGCGCGCCTTCTGAAGGCGAAGCACGGGTTCACCTCGCACAAGCTGAAGGGCGGCGTCTTCGCGCCCGAGTACGAGCTTGAATGTTACCGCGCCCTCGGACAGGGCCTCCGAGATTACGGCTTCGACCGCGACCGCTTCCGCTTTGACCCGAACGGCGTCTGGTCAACCGAGCAGGCCATCTGGTTTGGACAGCAGATAGAGGACATACGCAACGACTATCTCGAAGACCCCGTCTACGGCCTGAACGGCATGCGCCGCGTGCGCGAGAAGGTGCGCATGCCCTTGGCGACGAACACGGTGGTCGTCAACTTCGAGCAGCTCGCCACTAACGTGCTCAACACGGCCGTCGATGTCGTCCTGTTGGATACGACCTTCTGGGGCGGCATCCGGCCGTGCTTGAAGGCGGCGGGCGTGTGCGAGACGTTCCAGCTCGGCGTCGCGGTCCACTCGTCGGGCGAGCTGGGCGTCCAGCTCGCGACGATGCTGCACCTCGGCGCCGCGATCCCGAACCTCTCGTTCGCGGCCGACGCGCACT
>JBJMGQ010000439.1:0-38411 GCA_045807845.1 Pyrinomonadaceae bacterium
GATGGCCTCTGCGCTGGACGAGCTGCTCGGCAAAGCACTCGACGGCGGTGTGCTCTCTGCCCCTCGTTCCGACTTCAAACTGTCAGAGCGCTGGCGCGTCTTCGCGGGCGGGCACCCGTTGCCGAATGAGGCGAGCAGCGAAGCAGCGCGCGACGCGTTCGAGCTTCTAAGCGAGGCCGACGATGAGAGTGCGCTCGTCGTCTTCCTCGTCTCCGGCGGCGGGTCAGCGATGTTGGAGTGGCCGCGCGACGCGCGCTTGACGCTCGAAGAGCTGCGCGAGGCGAACCGCGTGCTCGTCTCGTGCGGCGCCCCCATCGACGAGGTGAACGCGGTGCGACGCGCGCTCTCGGCCGTGAAGGGCGGCGGCCTCGCCTCGCTTGCTCCGCGCGCGGCACAGGCCACGCTCGTCGTCTCGGACGTAGCCTCTGGCCGCGCCTACGACGTGGCCTCCGGCCCGACCCTTGCGGCCCCGCCCGACGCTCCTCGCCTCATCGAAATCATCAAACGCTACGGGCTGACTTCCAAACTTCCATCAACTGTCCTGCGCGCACTCGAAGAGGCCGGCGCGCACAGTCCCGCACAAACGTCGTCCAATGCACCACGGACGTTCCAAGTTCTCCTCGACAACACGAGTGCCTGCGAGGCCGCCGTAAGGGCCGCGCGCGAGCGAGGCTTCGCCGTCGAGTTCGCGCGAGACATTGTCGAGCAGCACGTCGAAGAGGGCGCGGCCGAACTCGTCTCGCATCTCTTAACTCTCTACGCGCGGGAGGGCGCGGCGGGCGGGCGCGGCGTGTGCCTTATCTCGGGCGGCGAGTTCTCTTGTCCCGTGCGCGGGGGCGGCACGGGCGGGCGCAACTCTGAGACGGCGCTGCGCGTCGCGTTCGAGTTGGAGAAGGTCTTGGCGGAACGCGGCTCGCCGACGAGGCTCATTCCGGAACACGTCGTTGCGCTCTGCGCGGGGACGGACGGCATCGACGGCAACAGCCCGGCCGCGGGCGCGCTCGCCGACGAGACGACCAACACACGCGCCCACACGCGCGGGCTCGACGCGCGGGCGTTGCTCGAAGAGAGCGACGCCTACACTCTCTTCAACCTCCTCGGCGACGCTCTCAACACCGGCCCCACGGGCACGAACGTGCGCGACGTGCGTATCCTCCTTGCACGTTGAGCCGGTCACGGGCTCACGAACGTCTCCACCTTCAAGTCTTCGCCGTCGGTGCTGACGGTAATCATGCCGCGCTCGCCGGTGATGAGAACTTGCGCGCCCGCGTCGCGCCAGCGCGCGAGGACTTCCGCGTGCGGGTGACCGTAGGGCGAGTCGCGGCCGACCGAGATGACGGCGAACGCAGGGCGCGTCGCGGCTATGAAGCCGCCGGTCGAAGAGGTGCGGCTGCCGTGATGTGCGACCTTGAGCGCGTCACTGCGAAGATCGTCGCCGGCAGACACGAGCGCGTGCTCCGTGCGCGACTCGATGTCGCCGGTGAGCAGGAGCGTCCGGTGGCCGTAGCGCAGCCGCAGCACGACCGAGTCGTCGTTCGCTGATGTCGCGATATGCGCGCGCTCCTCTTCCGTTAAAGTTTCGACGGGCGGCGGCCAGAGCACGTCCACTTCGACCGCGCCGAAGCGCAGGCGGTCGCCGCGTGCGACGACGTAGACGGGCACGCCCGCGTCGCGCGCCGTCAGGGAGAAGCGTGCGAACTCTTCATCGCCGTGCGGGGTGCGGCCGACGAGGGCGGCGCGTGCGCCGAAGCTCTTGAGGATGTCGTTCAGGCCGTCGATGTGGTCTGCGTCGGCGTGCGTCGCAAGCACGTAGTCAACGCGGCTCAGACCTCTCCACCAGAGATATTCGGCGACGACCGCGTCGCCGACGCCGCGCGAGTCGGGCTCAAACTCTTCCACTTCTTCATCACGGTGCGGAGTGCGAAAGTTCGGATGGCCGCCGCCGTCTACAATCAGCGTCGAGCCGTCGGGCATCGTGACGAGCGCCGCGTCGCCCTGCCCCACGTCGAGGAAGTCCACGCGCAGACGGCCGTCGGGACGCGGCGCGCTGAAGGGGTGCGCGACGATGATGAAGGCGGTCGTGACGGACATCCAACCCGCCGCCTTCGACACACGCCTGCCACGCACCTCGGCTCGCCTCTTGATAGCTTTCTCTTCGTCAACCTGCACCCGGCTTCCTTCCTCAAACCTTTTCGCGCGCGGCGGGTCGGCGAGCGGGCGCCAGCGGAGGAGCGCGCGTGCGAGCAGCAGCAGCGGCGCGTAATGGAGCGCGTAGAGGACGGACGCCGCGCCCGTGTAGGCGGGCAGCCGAAAGCTTGCGATGCCCGCGCGCGTGAAGGGGTCAACACCGTGGATGAGGAGATAGGTCGAAGCTTCGGTCAGGCGTATGAGCGGCGCGGCGAGCGTCGTATTTACCTCGGCAAGTGTCATCGCGGCGAGCGCGTTGAAGGCTTGCGCGACGAGGAGCGCGCCTGCGAAGAGGTTGAGCACGAGCGATGCGAGCGAGAAGCGATGGAAGTAGACGGCCTGCGGCGGCAGCAGGACGAGCTGCACGACGATTGTCATCAACACCGCGACGAAGGCGAAGCGCAGCGCGGGCTGCACGCGCCAACGTTCGAGACGCGAAGCCAATGGCGTCTTGAACAGCTCGTAACTGTGCGAGGCGCGCGCCGTCTCGCGCCGCCACGCGCGGTCGCGCCAGTAGAGCGTCTCCGCTAAGACGCGGAACCAGCGCGGGCACGCGGGCGGATACGGCGTCGCGCGCGTGGGGCGCCACTCGCCGATGGCCTTGAGGTTCGAGACGAGCGGCAGCGCGAAGGCCAGCACGGCGAGCACGGAGAGAAACGTCAGTTGGAAAGAGGGGTCGAGAAGGTTTGCGGGTCGCCAGACGAGCAGCGCGAGCGCGGCCCCACCCGTCGCGTTGAGCGCGCCCGAGCGGCGGCCGAGCGCGGGCGCGAGCGTCGCCAAAGTGAAGGTGAGCGCCGCGCGCACGACCGAGGCTTCGGCGCCGACGCCGAGCGTGTAAGCCCACACGCATGCGACCGACGCGGCCCAGCGCACAATGGGCCTACGCGTGAGGCGGCGCGCCAACGCCCAGACGAGCCCGCCGAGAAAGGCGATGTGTAGGCCGCTGATGACGAGCGCGTGAATGGTTCCGCTTTCGCGGAAGCGCTCGGCCGCGCCGCGTGAGAGGCCGAAGCGGTTGCCGAGCACGGCGGCCTTGAAGACTCCGGCCGCGTCCGTCGAGAAGGTGGCATCTGCTTTTCTGACGAGCGACGTGCGCCACTCGTCGAGCAGCGCGAGTGGGAGAAAGACTGCCTCGTCGTCGAGTCGCTCGACGAGCAGCGCGCTCTTGAGCGTCCCGCGCGCATCCACGTCGCGCACGTCGAGGTATTCGCCGAAGGGTCGGGCGCCGGGGTTGCGGAACCTCTCCGCGCGCGTGAGGGCCGCCGCCACACGCACGCGCGCGCCGCGCCTCAGCTCAAGCGAGTCGTAAGCGGCCTCGGCGCGCGCGTCAGGCACGGGCGCGAACAGCTCGACGCGTCCGCTGCATGAAGTCTCAACGGACTTGTGTCGCACGGCCTCGACTCGGAGCGAGAGCACTAGAGCGTCGGGCGCAATCTCGGGCGCGCGTTCCAGCACGCCGGTCAGCTCGACGGGCTCGGCCGAAGCGATTCGGCCGCTCTCGTAGAGGCCGCGCAGCCGCGACTCGCCACGCTCCTCTCTCGCCTCCATTGATGAGAATGCCGCGCCCGCGCAGGCGAAGGCCAGCACGGCGAGACGCGCGGCTGCTTCCCTCCTCTTGAAGGCGTTGAAGAAAGCTAACGTGGAGGTCAGCGCGGCGAGTGTGACGCAGGCCGAAGAGGGCGCGTGTGTGAGTCGTGCGAGCAGCACGCCCGCCGCGAACGCTGCGGCGAGGGCGACGAGCGGGTGCTCGCTGAAGTTCGATGTGGGAGGACTTCCGGACATAGGCTTCGACGTTTGCAACGCCGGAGCTTTGGCGGAAGCTCAAGCACTAGGGCCTTTTACAAAACCTGTGACGGCTCTTAACTATCTCCCTTGCAGGAGCGCGGCGGCGCGGTCGATCTCGGAGGCGGCGCGTTCGAGGGTGGCGGAGGCGATGGCGATCTGTTCGATGGCCTCCGTCCAGTTGTGCTGCTCGACGGCCTCGCGCACGCCGGGTAGCGTCTTGACGCCGTAGCCGGTGTAGAAGCCGGGCGCATATATCTGGTGCTTGAACCAAGGGCGGCGCGGCAGCCCTGCCTCGCGCGTCATCGAGCGCTCGAAGCCGAGGAGAATCTGGTCGAGCTTTGCTTGCGTCTCCGGCGACGAACTCAGACGCTCACGCGCGGCGGGAGAGTCGAAGGCCGTCTGGTAGCTCTTCGCGCTCTCCTGAAGCTTCGCGAGCGCGCGTTGCAGTGGCGTGAGGTCGGGCGCGGCCGGGAGCGTCTCTTCTTTGGGAAGGACGTAGGTCTCGGTCGGGTCGTAGACGGCGCGGTAAGTCCCTTCGGAGAGCATGCGGTTCTTCTCGGCGATGTCGTTGCGCGTCGTCTCGGCGAGCTTCGTCACCTCCTGCACGTAGCGCGCGACCGTGTCGGTGAAATTGCCGAAGTTGAGCGGCAAAGTGTCCGCGTCGGCGAAACGGAGCACGACGCGCCCGCCCACCTGCGCGAGCGCGATGCCGTAGTCGAAGCCCGGGTCACCGAAGCGCGTGTAGTGCTCGAACGAGTCGTAGATGGAATGATAGGAGCCGCCGCCGTCTTCACCGCCGAAGCCGATGTTGAGCGAGGCCACGCCGAGATGTTGCAGGAAGGGCGTGTAGTCCGAGCCGGAGCCGAGCGCGGAGAGGCGCCAGTCGGCACGGTCGCGCAGCTCGCGCCGCTCGTCCGTCGAGCCGTCGAGAATCCTCGACGCGCGCTCGCGCTCCCACACCGAAATCTTCTTCTCCGGGTCGGTCACGTCACGCGCCACCTCGTTGACGAATTTTTCGAGCGTGTGCGAGCCGCCGACGCCGAGGAAGCCGCGCCCGTTCGAGTCGGAGTTGACGTAGACGACCGCTTTGCGTTGCAGCTCTTCGGCGTGCGTCTCGGCCCACTCGGTCGAGCCGAGCAGCCCCGGCTCCTCACCGTCCCAAGCGCAGTAGACGATGGTGCGCTTCGGCTTCCAACCCGTCTTGACGAGTTCGCCCACGGCGCGCGCCTCTTCCAGCAGTGCGACCATGCCGCTCACGGGGTCTTCGGCGCCGTTCACCCACGCGTCGTGGTGGTTGCCGCGCACGACCCACTCGTCGGGGCGCTCGGTGCCCTTGAGACGCGCGACCACGTCGTAGATGGTCTTCGTGTCCCAGTTGAATGCGAGCTTGAGGTGAACCGTGGCGGGGCCGGGGCCGAGATGATAAGTAATGGGTAGCGCGCCGCGCCAGGAGGCGGGCGCGACCGCGCCGCCGAGCGCGCGCAACAGCGGCAAAGCGTCGCCGTAAGAGATGGGCATCACGGGAATCTTCGTGAGCGTCGGCGCGTTCTTCAGTTCGAGCCGCTTCGCGCCCTTGACCGCGCCGACCCCGGGCGTCAAGGGGTCGCCGGGGAAGACCGGCATGTCCGCGACCGAGCCGCGCTGCGCGCCCCACTCGCTGCGGTAGGCGCCCTTCGGGTACACGTCGCCCTGAAAGTATCCGTCGTCGCGCGGGTCGGAGTAGATGAGACACCCAACGGCGCCGTGCTCGGCCGCCACCTTCGGCTTGATGCCGCGCCACGAGCCGCCGTAGCGCGCCAGCACGATCTTGCCCTTAACGTCGATGCCGCGCCGCTCCAGCTCCTCGTAGTCGCGCGGCACGCCGTAGTTGACGTAGACGAGCTGCCCCGTCACGTCGCCGTCAATCGAATAGGCGTTGTAGACGGGCAGTTGCTCCGAGGTCTGACCGGAGGTCGCGTCCTCTTTCAACGTCGGCTCGCTCAGACGCGCCGCGTAATCGAAATGCTCGGGCGCGGTCAGCTCAAGCACGCGTGTTTTCGGCGTCGGGAAGAGCACGTCGAACGTCTCGATCTGCGCGTCATAGCCCCACGAGCGGAAGAGGCCGACCATGAACCCCGCGTTGTCGCGGTCGTGTGGCGAGCCGACGTGGTGCGGGCGCGAAGAGAGCCGGCGCATCCACTCGCGCAGATTCTCCTTCTTCAACAACGAATCGAAACGCGCTTCGAGCGCGCGCTGTTGCTCCGCGCCGGCGCCACCGAAGCCCGACATGGGCTTCCCGTCCTGCGGCGGCGCGGCCTGCGCGGACACGAGCGCGCAGAGCAGAAAGATTGTGGCGAGAGAGCGCAGACGAAGCAGACGCATTGAGACCTCCGGTAAAAGTTCGGCTGGGATGATTGACCTGCGGCGTCAGGACTTTATTACAGAGCCCACGGTCGCGGCAAGGGAAAGAAAGTAGACAATGGGCAGACTTTCTATCCGAACTGCCTACTGCCATCTGCCTACTGCCTACTACCTAAACTCGTGTACAATCCGGCCGAAGCGAGGCCGCAAGCGATTCCGAGTCTCCCGCCCTCAACGGCCCCGGCAAGCTCAACCCGAAGAGTTATGTCACGCCGCTTCGACTGCCGCTCAAGCTACTCACGCTCTGTCTGCTCTTACTTCCGGTGACGGCCGCGGCGCAGGTGACGCCGACCAAACAGGAGTCCGACGAGGAGAAGGCGAAGGCGCGCAAGGAGCTGGAGGGCAAGGCGCTCGCGACGCCTCGGAACTCTTAACAAGAGAGGCCGTGGCGGACGGGCAGACAAAAATCACTCGTTAGCTATTTTTGGCGGCGGGGCCGCGGCGCGACCGCTTCCCCGTCGCGGCGGCGGCACCGGAGCGCGCGCTCTTTTTACTTGCTCTAGGGGTAGACTCTTCGCGCTTCCCGCCCGGCTGTCCCTTTGCGCCGCCTGCTGGTGCGGCCGTGCCCACACCCATGAGTGTCGCCTTGTCGAAGAAGCGCAGGCGCGGATTACCGTAGTGCTGGTAAGCCCCCCACGTCTGCACGCCGTAGTCCCGCCTGGCGATCTCAAGCCGCGCTTGACGCATCGCGCGGTGCATGGCCTCCGGATTACCCTTCACGTACTGGCCGTTCTTCCTTTCGAGGCCGAGCAGTTTTGAGTAGAGCGTGAGCGCGAACTCGCGCGCCGCCGAGTCGTCAACCAGCCACGCCGTACAGACGAAGTTAGCCACGCCGCGTGCGAAGAATGCCTCCGCAAAACTCGGGGCCAACAAGGACGAGCGTTTCGACGCGCGGTCGGGAGTGATGCCCGACTCGCACGCGTTGGAGAAGACGAACTTGGGGATGTGGTCAATGCGGTTCAGCTCGTTGGCCGAAAGCACTTTGCCGCCGCTGAACATCCAGCCGGAAGCGGACGGGTCATCCTTATCGAACATGCAGTGGCCCGCGAAATGGAGGATGTCGTAGTTGCGGCGCGTGAGATGAAAGAGGACGGCGTTACGCGTCGCCTCGTTAGGCCCGAACAGTGTGACGACCTCGACGCGATTGTCCGGCAACTGCCACAGGCCGTTGAAGGAGTTGAACAGTTCCGCCACCTCGCGGCCCTCCTGTTCGGCGCCGGGGAGGCGCGCCTCCTCCTGCGTGTCTGCCACCACCAGCACCCGCAGCAGGCGGCGCGGCGGAGGCGGCGGCTCCGGCGTCGGCGCGAAGGTCGTGCGCAACTGGCGCGTGAAGCCGCGGCTCGTTCCGAGGAATGAATCGAGCGGGTCGGTCTTCAACACCTGACCCGTGTTCGCTTCGTTGCCGGAGAAAGAGTAGATGTCCGGTTGCGCGATCATCTCCCAGTGGATGCGCGCGGTGGTGGAGTCGAGAGTCATCACGACGGGGGCGCTGGTTGAGAAGACCGGGCGCAGGTCGTCGGGCATCAAAAGGTTCTCCATGTACCTGCCCCATTCGAGCTGCTTCTCCGTGTCTTCCAGCTCGGGGAGCCTGTCATTGGCCTCCATGACCAGCGTCGGGTCGAGCGCTATCTCGCGCTCGGGGATCGAAGCCTTTTCGGTGATGGCCCCGAAGCGATACTTCTTGCCTTCGAGACCGAGCGTGATGCGCACCGGCACCGGGTCGTCCACCTCCGCCGAAGGCTTCGCTCCCTGCTTACGCGCCTGCTTGCGTCGCTCGGCTCTCTCTCTCCGGCGCCGGTCTTCGCGGTGGTCTATCTCCTCGTCGCGCGTCCGCCCGAACTTGTTTTTGACCCTTGCGAAGTCGAGCGGGCGGTAATCGACTTTCAGCTCGACCTCGCCCGCGAAGAGTTGCGGGTTCTTCTGGTAAGCAATGATTGCGTCTTGCAGGTCTTCGATCTTAGTCGGGTCAATCTCGACGAAGGTGATGCGCTGAAGGCGCCAGTCTCGGTCGTGCGGCGACCCCGTCAGGGCATAACCGATGCCGCGCAGCCAAGCGGTCACGGCTTGGTCAATCGGAAGATTGCCCTGCCCCGCCCCGATGAGCACCGTCGCGAGGTGTCGCTTCCGGAGGCGCCCGAGCGACCAGCTCAGCTCGCGCGCCATGACGGTCAACTCGGGCACGCCGAAGCGCCCGGCCTCGCCCATCCCCGCGAGCACGATCAGGCGGCCGGTGCGCGAGCGCGGGTCGGGGATGAAGAAGGGCTGCCCGAGCGTCCCGCGGACAATGCTCCGTTCGGAGTAGAGGGCGAGGAGTTTTTCAACGTCCGGGATTTCCGTACCCGGCGGATACTTCCGCTTCAACAACTCGCGGCTGATCGCCTCGTCCAGCATCTGCTCGGCCATTAGCGGCTTGCCGACGCCCGCGTAGTGGCCGACGGAGATGGCATCGACGGGGGGCTCACTGCCCGGCCGCTCGCGCCCCGCCCCTACGTCTTCGATGCCGCTCCACATGAGACGTACTTCTATCTCCACGCTCTTATGAACCCTTCGCTCCTCTTCGCTCATCCTTTGCCTCCCCTTATCTCGCCCCCCCTCGTCTACAAACACGGGGCTGCCCAACAGGCTCTCGCGCACCTTTCGTTCATCTTCGGAGATCATCAGCTCCGGCTCGCCGCCGCGCGACCAGCGGAGCGGCGAGACCAGAAGGTTGAAGCGTTCGACCTCAGCCTCTTGTTCAGCTACGAAGAGGGCTCGCTCCGCGGTGCCCGCCCGCGCGCCGCGGAGCCCCGCGGGGACGCTTCTCTTCAACAGAGCGTTTTTAGTCGTGCCCTGTTCCAGCAGCTCATCCATGACGGCGATGACGGTCTCGTTCCTCGGCAGTTCCGCGTGCCCCTCTTCGATGTAAAGAACGTTCTCGATTCGGGCGTCGTCCTTTGTCCGGGGGATGCCGAGTTCGTGCGTCACGCGCCCGTCCCCGAGCCGGGTCACCTCGTAGGCGTCGGGCAAGCCGACCTCGGACGGGTCGCGGAGGTCGCTGAGGGTCTTCTGGTTGTAGCCCGCGACGTAGATCATGCGCTCCGGGTCGTCAACGTATTGGAGCTTCTCCTGAAATCGCAGCGCGTTGTCCAGATGTTGTTGTGAGATGCGCAGGTCGCCGTAGAGGTCGGAACGGTAGAGGCGTTTCATGCGTTCGGCCCAGTCCGGGTCGCCGTCCCTTTTGACGAAAGGCGACGGGAGCATCTGGTACGAGCCCGGGAAGGTGTTCACGATGTCGAGGATGCCGCGCAGGTCGTGGCTGCCATCGACGAAGGCGAGCTTGCGCACCACTGGCTCAAGCCCCGTGATGACCTGCGGGATGATGAACGAGCCATAGGTCGGCGTGCCGAGCATCACGAGTCGGCCGCCGCGCCGTCCCTGCGGCTCCGACTGCCCGTCCCACATCGAGGCCCAACGCTGCGCGTAGTTCTTAATAAAGATTTGGGAGACGACGCCGCCCATCGAGTGGGCGACGATGTGGACGGGGGTGTCCGTCCCGAACCAACCGTTGATCTTCGCGTTCAGCTCGCGCGCGGAGGCGTTCATGTCTTTACGCCAGTCGAACCAGAAGGACTGCGCGTCCCAGTTCTTGACCAACAGTGCGAGCACCAGCTCGCCGTAGTAGTCCTGCATAATGCCGGTGGCGCGGACATCGTACGGCGAGGTCTGCCCATCCGGGTTGAGCAACATGCGCTCGGCCCAACCGCGAAAGATGTGCCAGTAGTGTACCCAGACCTTGCTCGATGTGGACGCGGCGGGAGAGTCGAAGTAGCCCAACTCGGCCCCCATGATGCCGTGGATGACGACCACCCGGCCCTTCGAAGGAGTGGTCAGCCCGCGGCGCGCGGCCGTCGCCTGTAGCGCCGCGCTATGCATACGCTCGTAGCGAATCTCGCCGAGGTAGAGGCGCAGCGCCGTCGCCTGCTCGCCGGTCGGGCGGGCGAGTGTGCGCGCCATCTCTTTTGCGTCCGCCGCCTCAAACTGCTTGATGAAGGCCCGCTCGTCGAACATGTTGTCTTTTCCCTGTCAGAAGTGTGCAAGAGAGATTCCTGCGCGTTGAGAACTTGCAGAAGAGTAGAAGGAGCGACTAGTCGGTCAGCGCGTTCAAGTGAGAGACAGCACGACGCTGCTCAGGTGATCATTTCTCTTGTGAGGCCAACGGGCGGCTACAAGCTCCCGCCGGCAGGAAATCAAAGACTACGAAGGCTGGAACAATATTCTTTTAGCAGCGCGCGTGTCAATAATTAAAGCTACGACGTGATCGTCTTATTCACTTCCGTATCTTCAGACACAGGGCCGGCGAAGAGGTGGACGACCGTTTCGACGTGATGTGTTTGAGGGAACATGTCGAAGGCGCGGAGGGAGTGGATGTAGTAGTTGGCGTCGAGGAGGTGGCGGAGGTCGCGGGCGAGGGTGGCGGGGTCGCAGGAGACGTAGGAGATGTGTGTTGGTTTGAGGGCGTTGATGGCGCGGAGGGCTTCGGGCTCGGCGCCGGCACGTGGGGGATCGAGGAGGACAAAGTCGGCGTGGCCGAGCTCTGCGGCGTGGCGCGTGAGCCAGTCGCCGACGGCGGAGGTTTCGACGCGCGCGTTGTCGAGTGAAGCGCCGGAGAGGTTGCGGCGGGCGTATCGGGCGGAGGCGGAGTTGCCCTCGACGGCGATGACCTGTTTGAACCTGCGCGCGAGCGGGAGCGTGAAGAGGCCGACGCCGCTGTAGAGGTCGAGCGCGATGTCGCCGCCTTCCGTCGTGCCGCGCAGCCCCTCTGCGACGAGCGGTTCGAGCAGCGCGTGGTTAATCTGGAAGAAGCAACCGGCGTCGAAGTGGTAGCTCTCAACACCGATGCGGCGCACCTGTTCGAATTCGTCAACGGGATCGACGGCAGGTTTGAGCGCGACGCCCTCGTCGCCTGCGACCGCTTCGAACTCGGGCTCCTGCGGCAGACTCCCCTCCGACATCAGCTCGCGCAGGCGCGCGAGGCGCGCGGCCACGGGCGGCGCGGCTACGGGGCATTCGGCCACGTCACAGATGTGATGCGAGCCGCGCTCGTAGTAGCCGAGGTGCCGACGCACGGGGTCGTGCTGCCAGCGCGCACGCGAGCGGTAGCGCCAGACCTCGGGCGAGGGTACCACCTCAATCTCCGAGGGCGGCTCGGTGTGCGCCACGCGGCGCAGGCAGTCGCGTATGATCTCGGCCTTCGCCGCGAGCTGCGCCTCGTAAGTTAACTGCTGGAAGTCGCAGCCGCCGCAGCGGCCGAAGTATGGGCAGGGCGGCTCAGCTCTTGAGGACGAGGCTTCGAGCACTTCGACGATGGAGGCGAAGGCCGCGCGCCCCTTGGTCGAATCGACGCGCACGCGCGCGAGGTCACCCGGCGCGGCCAGAGAGACAAAGAGCGTCTGCCCCTCCGCGTGCGCGAGCCCGACGCCGCCCGGCAGGATGCGCTCGACCCTCACGTCGAGCAGCGCCCCTGCGCGCAGACGCCCGTCCCCTTCTGCCGCCGCCTTGCGCCGCGGCGCTTGCCTCCGACTCTTCATAGTTAAGTAGGCAGTAGGCAGATGGCAGTAAGCTCCGCTTGGCGGACGTTGATGATGACACCCGAACGATTCGAATGACAAAGGTCTTCAACTGCCAACTGCCATCTGCCAACTGCCTACTTTTTCAATACGGGTACTGCTGCTGTTGACCGGGCGTGTAGGGCGGCTGGTCGCCGTAGGTGGGCGAAGGCGGGGGGGCGTAGCCGCTGCCGTCCATGTTTTCGAGTTCGAGTTCGAGGCCGCCGACGACCCCCGCGGCGACGTTGTAGACGAGGCCGCCGACGATGCCCACGATGAAGCCGATGATGCCGTAGGTGATGGGGATGGCGATCATCATGATGACCCCGATGACGAGGCTGCTTGCGCCCGCCGCGCCCGCGTCGCGCCCGCCGCCCGCCATCATCGCGCCGCCGAGCACCATGAAGATCAGGCCGTAGATGATGCCGAAGATGAGGCCGATGGCGGCCATCGTGATGGAATAGATTTTAGCGCAGGAGAAGATACCCACGCGTTTGATTTGCACTTTCGCCATCTCGATACTCCTTCACCCCTCGGGGGAGGTTTTGGTTTAGAGGTAGAACAGGCTGAGGCGCGGGACGCCGGCCGCCTCGCGCAGTGACTTTGCCAGAAGGTTGTCGAGCGTCTGCTCGTACGTCGAGCGCTCCATCCGCGCCTTGTAGGGGCGCAACTGCTCGACGCCCGCGGCGCGTGCCGCTTCGACCTCGTCGGCCGAGAGCGCCGAGCGCAGTGCGCGGTCGAGCAGCGATTCCAAATCCGTGAGCGAGCCTTCCAAAAGCTCCGCGTCGGGCCGTGCGGCGCGGCTGAAGTCTTCCGCCAACTCGCCGAGACGCCCGACCGCGCGCGCGAGTGCTTCGGTCACAGCGTCTTCGCCCGCCCCGGCGGCCCTTCTCTTCTCCAGAGAGCGCGCCAGCCCCTCGATACAGTCGGCGAGGTGCGCGGCGATGACCGCGCGCGGGAAAGGGAGACTGCGGCCACCTTCGTCAACTGTCTCGGCGGCGGCCGTATCCTTGCCGCCCGCGGCCGACTCTGCATCGGCCGCGGCGACGTGCGCGCCGGTCTGCGATTCGACCCACTCGGCGAACTGCGCCTCGACCTCTTCCTGACAGTAGAAGAGCGACTTGACGCTGCGCTTGCGCGGCTTCGATTCGTAGGAGTCGAACGACTTCTCGATGCCGCGCAGCGCGACGTGCAGCGGCACGCCCATCTCTTTCCAGCTCTCGATGAGCGCCCAGTCCAACGGGCTCAGCAGCAGGTGCTTGCCGCGCCGGCGGATGAAGGCGTCTTCAATCTCGGTGAAATAGTTGAAGTAGTTCAGGGGCGCCCGTCCCCCCTGCTCGACGGCGGCGCGCGCCGCCTCCGCTTTGTTCATCACCTGCTCGCTGAACGGAAAGTTCTTCAGAAGGATTTCGGAAGCTGCCGAGACTCGGCCGTGCCCGGAGAGAATGAACATGCCGCGGAGAATAGTCAAGAGGAAGTAGGCAGATGGCAGATGGCAGTAGGCAGATGGCAGTAGGCAGCCGCTCCGCGTTTCGGACGCTGAAGCCTTAACCCAGTCTTCTCCTTATTAAGGGCTTAACTGCCTACTGCCATCGGCCTACTGCCTACTGTTCATTCAGCAATGATCTGAATGTTCGTCTTGATGTCATTGCATTCGGAGCCGTGAATCCAGCGGGCGACGTGGGCGGCGAAGCCGTGGAGCGGGTAGAGCGTCTGGCCGACGATGGCCGTCTCAGCGTCGCGCTTGGCGATGAGGTGTTCCCGGTTCCCTTCACCCGCGGCGACGAGCTGCTCGGCGAAGAGCCACGCGAGGTCGCGCGCCGCGCCCATGCCGAAGCCGAAGAGGCGGTCTTCGAGATGCGGCACGAAGAAGGTGAGGCGCTGCGCGCGCGCGAAGCGCGGGCAGATTTGCCCCAGCTCCAACTCGACGACGCCGAGCAGACGGCCGAGGAGGTTGTTAATGGTCATGAAGTCCGGCTTGAGCGACTGAAGCTCAGCGGGCGTCGGCGCTGCGGTCGCGGCGGCGATGCCGAGGTCGAGGTTGATGTGCGCGTTCATGCCGAGCATGAGGTGCTGCACGACGAGCGGGCCGGGGTCTTCGAGCCACTTGAAGGCGACGCGCCACGAAGCGGTCGGCTCGCGCCCCTCGCTGTATGCGTCCCACGCGGCGAGGAAGCGGTCGGCGAAGACCACGTCGAGATGCTCCATGCGCGGGTTGTTCTGGAAGACGTTGCCGGCCACGAGCGCGCGCCGCACGTTCGACGTGACGCGCTCGTAGAGCGCCGCGAAATATCCGATGCGATGCTGCGCGCGCAACGCATCGTCGATGATCTGTTCGAGGCGCGTGATGATCTCTTCGATTGTTTGAGGGGGCATGGACAGTTTCCTTCTCTTGAAGAAACTTCAGTCCTGAGTAGCACGGCCGCGGTTCCTCTCATACAACAGCCGCAGGCCGTCGAGCGTGAGCGTCTGGTCAACCTCGTCGATGAACTCGGAGGCGGTGGCGATGAGCGGCGCGAGCCCGCCCGTGGCGACGACGCGCGGCCGGCGTCCCAGCTCCTCGATCATCCGCCGCAGGATGCCGTCCACCAGTCCCGCGTAGCCGTAGTAGAGCCCGGACTGGATGGCCGAGACGGTCGAGGTGCCGATGACGTTGTGCGGGCGCTCGATGCCGACGCGCGGCAGTCGCGCGGCGCGCGCAAACAGTGCGTCGGTCGAGATGGAGATGCCGGGCGTGATGACGCCGCCGAGGTAGCGGCCTTCGTCGTCGATGACCTCGAAGTTGGTCGCCGTGCCGAAGTCTACGACGATGCAGGGCGTGCCGTACTTGTGCATCGCGGCGACGGCGTCGCAGATGCGGTCGGCGCCCACGTCCGAGGGCGGGTCGTAGAGAATGGTGAGCCCCGTGTCAACCGCCTCGTCGATAAAGAGCGGCGTGAGGTGAAAGTAGACCTCCGACATCCGTTTCAAAGTGTAGTTGAGCTGCGGCACGACCGAGGCGACGGCGACGGCCGTGATGGCTTTGAAGTCGAGCCCCGCGAACGCGAACAGGTTGCGCGCGTGGACGCCGTACTCGTCCACCGTCCGCGCGCGCTCCGTCGTCAGGCGCCAGTGCCAAGCGAGACGCTCCTCCTCGAACACGCCCAGCGAAGTGTTCGTGTTCCCCACGTCCATCACCAACAGCATGCCGTTCTCATCCTCTCAACACCTCTTCAATCTCGTCGGCCGCCGCGGACGCTCCGTCTTCGGCTCTGATTTGTCGCCCTATCTCCGCGGCGCGCGTAGTGTAACTCGCTTCCGACAGCAGCGTGCTTAATTCTTTCGCGGCGCTTGATGCGTTGTACTTCGCGCGCGGGAGGACGCGGCCGGCGCCGATGCGCGCGACGCGTGAGCCGTTGTCGAACTGGTCGTGGCTGAAGGGCACGACGAGGGCGGGAATGCCTGCGCGCAAGCCCTGCGCGGTCGTGCCGATGCCGCCTTGATGGACGATGGCGCGTGCGCGCGGCAGAAGCTCGCCGTAAGGCGCGTAGGCAAAGGCCGCGGCCCACGCAGGCAGGTCGGCGGGGCGATTGCTCTCTTCGCCGATGAGGAGCAGCGCGCGGACGCCCGCCGCGCGCGCCGCCTCAAGAGATTCGCGGTAGAACCCTTCGGCGACGTAGACGGCCGACGAGCCGAGCGTAAAGACGACGGGCGGCTCGCCCTCTTCGAGAAACTTCAAGAGCGCCGGGTCGAGCTGTTCCGTATCGCCCGCGCGGTCGCGCCGGTCGTAGAAGGGAAAGCCGGTCACGCGCGTCTGCGGCGGCCAGTCGGGCTGTGGCTTGGCGATGGCCGTTGAGAAGAGCGCGAGCACGCGCAGAGGCGAGTGCTGGCCTTCGAGCATCGGGTTGCCGCCGCGCGGCAGACCCAGCTCGGCGCGCAGCTTGTAGAGCGGCGCGGCCATCTGGTCGAGCTTCAAGCGCCCGACGCGCATCGCCGCGCGCGACACAGACGGATGCAGCTTGAGCAGGTGATAGAGCCAAGGCATCTGCGGGAAGACCGGCGGGTCGTAGTTGGAGAAAAGAGAGATGGGCGCGAGCACGGTCGAGACCCAACGGATGCCCGTCTTCTCGACGAGCGGCGGGCCCGCGAGCGAGAGCACGTGCGTCACGAGCAGGTCTGCGTCGCGCGTGGCCTCTGCAAGCGCTTCGTACATCCCGCGCAGGTGCGGATTGATGAACTGTGTGAAGACGCGCTCCGGCCCCTTCTTCGGGTCGATCATCTCCGAGATCATCCGCGCAATCTCCAACGGCCGGTCGTATCCGGGCAAGTCCGGCGGCACCGGATGAATCTCCAAACCGAGCGCGCCGGTCTTCTCTCGATAAATCTCAGAGGTAGCGATAACGGGCCGGTGCCCGCGCCGTTTCAACTCCAAAGCGATAGCCACGTACGGATGCACGTCGCCGAAAGACCCGAACGTCGAGATAACGATTTTGCTCATAAGTAGCGATCAGTCGCCGCTCCGCGGCGGCTCATTCAGCGCTTCCCTCAACGCCGTCACGTCGCCCGCCGTGACGATTTTGGTTGCGCCCGTGTCGGTTTCGACGCGGAGGGCGCCGTTGGGGTCGAGGCCGCGGGTGGTGCCTTCGAAGGTCGCTTCGGCGAGCGCGACGCGCACGCGGCGGCCGTGTGCATAGGTTGAGTGGCGCTGCCAGTCGCGCAGAAGCTCTTCGACGCCGCCTTCGGCGTGTAGATTCTCGTAGCGTTGTGCGAGCGAGCGCATGAACGCTTCGAGAAGTCTCTCCGCGTCGGGTGCGCGGCCGGTCTGCTCTTCGACGGAGGTGGCCGTGCCGTTTAGCTCTTCGGGGAAGGAGCCGCGTTTGAGATTGATGCCGGCGCCAAGGACGACGGCGCGTGCGTTTTCGGTTGTCTCGGCGAGGATGCCGCAGAGTTTCCGCCCGCCCGCGAGCAGGTCGTTCGGCCACTTGATATCCGCCTCAAGTTCGCATGCTTCGAGCAGCGCGTCGCGCACGGCCAGCGCCGCTGCGAGCGTGATGAGCGGCCACAGGCGCGCCGCAAGCGTCGGCCTCAGCACGATGCTCACGTAGAGCCCCGCGTCCTTCGGCGAAACCCAAACACGCTCGCGACGGCCGCGCCCCGCGGTCTGTTCGCGCGCGACGACGCACAGCCCCTCGGGCGCACCGAGCACGGCCTGTCGCGCCGCCTCCGTGTTGGTCGAGGGCAGCGAGTCGAAGCGCAGGATGTGTTGATATAGCATCGGCACGCTCGAATATAAGGTCTGACGCAATTGAAATCGGGTCGATAGCAAATGTAATCGACTCGATAGCAATCGAAATCGAGTCGATAGCAATTGGAATTGAGTCGATAGCAATTGGAATCGGGTCAATTGCAATTGCTATTACGTCGATTGCATTTGCTATCGAGTTTGTCGCAATTGAGATTGAGCCAATGGCAAATGAAATCGACTCGAATGCATTTGTTATCAAGTCGGGCGCATTCAACATGAGACCGAACGCATTGCAGATGGCACCGGATGCACTTGAAATGATATCGGCGTCAATGAAAATAGTGTCGAACGCACTTGAAATGATGTCGGGCGCACTAGAAATGGCACCGGAGAAGGTCAAAGTCTAAGCGGCGGCTCGAAGATTGGACTGGACGGGGTCAAACTCACTCCGGCAAGCCCTGACCGCACCCGGTTGCTATCGCTCGCGGTTCTGATCGTCGAGCAGGCGGGTCGTGCTCTCCGTGACGCTCTGCGGAGCGGCCATGTCGCTTGTGTCGGCGCCGGGCTTGGCGTAGACGGAGACGGGGACGGTGCGGGCGGGCGGCAGCTCTGTGCCGCGTGTTTTTTTGCGCGCGAGTGCGGGCGCGGCGTCCGCGCCGGCCTGCTTCAGAGACTTTTGGTTGGGCGCGTGCTCTTCGAGCAGAAGGCCGTAGAGCATGCGCATGATGCCGGCCGTCATGATGAGCCCGGCGAGGATGAGCAAGGGAAAGAAGTCGTCTTTAATCGTGGTGAGAATCGCGATGAGGACGAAGAAGAAGACCCCGCCCGCGATAATCATCAAGCCCTTGCGCGTGCCGCGCTGTCGCGGCGTGAGCCCGGTGTTCGCCTCCGTCTGCGCCGGCTCCAATTCAGCGCGGCCTCCGGCCTCGATTAACCCGGCCGCCGCGTCGAGCGGCAGCCCGCAGCGCGAACAGAAGCGAACCTCTTCGGCGGCCTGCTGGCCGCAACGCGGACAGAACATCTCGTTTCCCTCACCCGTCAGGAGATTTAATACGACAACATTTAACCATAAAGAGACAGAGACACAGCTCAAAGAGTTCAAGCTGTGTCTCTGTGTTTGAAAGCCTCGTCACTTGCGCGCCGCGTCAGGAGTGTTGGGGCTGCGGCGCGCTCTCGGTCGTCTGCGGCTGGATGCGGTAGCGCAGGAAGGCGCCGCAGCCGCCGAACTCTTCGAGCAGCGACACATCTTCGATGAAGGTAATGCGGGCGCTAGTTTGGCGCGCGCGCGCGACGAGGTCGGCGGCGACGATGACCGAGTCGGGCTCGATGTTGGCGACCGTGCCGCCGTCGTCACCGGCGACTACGGGTTCGACCATCTCTACGTCGGACAGGATGGCAACGTCCTCGCGGTCGCCCTCGACGCTCTGCTGCTGCGCGGCGATGACCAACTCCTCGACCTGCCCCATCGCCAAAGCTTCTAACGTGTCGGTCGAGCCGACGACGGCGAGGCCGCCCGCGCGGTAGTCGTTCAGAAGTTGCTCGACCTTATCCACGTCACTCACCAGGTCGTGCTCGCGCATGGCCGCCAGAGACTCGGCGAGGATTTCGTGCTCGGGCGCGTTGATGTCGAGGCTGAGCACGTCCACAACCTTCTCCGTCACAGCCTTCGGGAACTGCTCCTTGAGCTTGGGGATGATAACCTCGTCGCCCGCAAGAATGATGTGCTGGATGTTGTCCTCGCGCACGACCTGCTCCAACTGGTCTGCGACCTCCTTGGCGTGTTGGAGGTGATACTGCTCCAAGTGGCGCTGGTAGCGCATCTGCGACCACCCGCCGACCTTCGCGCCGCGCGTCTTGACGTTCAGAATCTCGTCAGACGAGAGCGCCTTGCCGCGGCCGAAGACGAAGAGGCGCGCGCGGTTCGTATCGGCGACGAGCACGGCGTAGCGCGGGTACTGATCCATCAGGCGCGCGAGCGGGTAGAGGTGCGGCTGGTTGTAGATGTAGAGCCGGTGCGCCTCGATGGGCGCGACGGTCTGGATGGCCTGAAAGAAATCTTCCGCGCCTGCGCAGGCGAAGATGGCGACGCCGTTTGTCTCGGGGCGCAATTCGTCGCGGAGATATTCGTTGATGCGCTCCACATCGCGGTCGAAGCTCTCGCGCTCCGGCGTGTGCGCCTTGAAGGTGCGCGCGCGTTCAGAGAACTCTTTGCGCAGGAAGCGCTCGAAGTCCTGCCGGCCGTGCTCGTTGGCCTGCGCGTTGAGGTAGAGGCTGACCACGGGGAGCCCCTCCACGGGCTCGAACGCCGCCAGCCGGTCGATAATCTGCTCCAAAGTATTGCTCTCGGCAGCACCACTCTGTGCCATTCGTTTTGTCTCCCCTCGACTTGAAAATATCTTGAAGGCAAAGCGGAACGGACGACGGCCGCAGGGCGTCCGCGTCTTCCGGCAAATATTCTTTCGGGGGAATCGTTGCCGCGATACTAACACGCGCCCGCCCCGTGCTCCAATTCTTCGACCGGAGCGGCGACAGGCGGCGCGCGCTTGCGCTACAATCGGGGCCGAAGCGACGCAACTTAAACCGAATCTCCCCGCAGTCGAAGCTCGTCCAACCATTCTTCGCCGGAGGTCTGCGATGAATCTGTTTCGCCGCGCGAAGGGGCGCCTGCACGCGCCCGCGCTCCTGCTCCTGTCGATGCTTTCATGTCTGCTCCTCTCCTGTGCAACTCAACCCAACGTTAATGCCCCGGCCTCCGCGCCGCCGACCGTCGCGGAGGCCGAGAAGTTCATGGCCGACGCCGAAGGAAGGCTCAACGACCTCGGCCTGCGTGCGCAGCGCGCCTCGTGGGTGCAGAGCAACTTCATCACACAGGACACGGAGGTGTTGACGGCCGACACCAACAAGGACTACATCGCGGCCGTCTCGGAGCTGGCCGAGGCTGCGCGCCGCTTCGACCAGTTGCAGAAGCCCGAGGCGCTCGCGCGCAAGTTCGCGCTCCTCAAGCTCGCGCTCACGCTGCCCGCGCCCGCAGACCCCAACGAGCGCGACGAGCTGACGAAGATCGCCGCCTCGATGGAGGGCGACTACGGCAAGGGCAAGTGGTGCCCTGAGGGCGAGCAGGGCAAGTGTCTTACGCTCGACGACATGGAGCCGATTATGGCGGCGAGCCGCGACCCGGAAGAACTCAAACGCATCTGGCTCGGCTGGCACACCGTCTCGCCGCCTTACCGGCAACGTTACGCGCGCTTCGTCGAGCTTTCAAACAAGGGCGCGCGCGAGATGGGCTTTAAGGACGTGGGCGCGATGTGGCGCTCGAACTTCGACATGAAGCCCGACGAGTTCGCCGCAGAGATGGAGCGGCTCTGGCAGCAGGTCAGGCCGCTCTACAACTCGCTCTACATCTACACGCGCGCGAAGCTCAACCAGAAGTACGGCGACGCGGTCGTGCCGAAGAACGGGCCGATCCCGGCGCACCTGCTCGGCAACATGTGGAGTCAGGAGTGGGAGAACATCTACCCGCTGCTCGCGCCGCCCGCGGGCGACCCCGGCTATGACCTGACGGAGATTTTGAAGCGGCGCAACACAGACCCGAAGCAGCTCGTGCGCTACGGCGAAGGCTTCTTCAAGTCGCTCGGCTTCGACCCTTTGCCGCAGACCTTCTGGGAGCGCTCGCTGTTTGTGAAGCCGGCTGACCGAGAGGTCGTCTGCCACGCCAGCGCTTGGGACATCGACGCGAAGCAGGACGTGCGCCTCAAGATGTGCATCCAGATTAACGAGGTGGACTTCCAGACCGTCCATCACGAGCTGGGGCACAACTACTACCAGATGGCCTACGCCGGTCAGCCCTACCTCTTCCAGAACAGCGCCAACGAAGGCTTCCACGAAGCCATCGGCGATACCATCGCGCTCTCGGTCACGCCCGAGTACCTCAAAGAACTCGGGCTCATCGACCGCGTGCCCGACGCGAGCGCAGACACGGGGCTCCTCTTAAAAAGCGCGCTCGCCAAAGTCTCCTTCCTGCCCTTCGGCTACCTCGTAGATCAATGGCGCTGGAAGGTCTTCTCGGGCGAAGTGGGGCCCGGGGATTACAACAAAGCTTGGTGGGACTTGCGCATGAAGTATCAAGGCATCGTCCCGCCCGTCGAGCGCAGCGAACAGGACTTCGACGCGGGCGCGAAGTATCACGTAGCGGCCAACACTCCCTACGCGCGCTACTTCCTCGCTGCCATCCTTCAGTTCCAGTTCCACCGCGCGATGTGCCGTCAGGCGGGCTTTCAAGGGCCGCTCCATCGCTGCTCGGTCTACAACAACAAGGAGGTCGGCGCGCGCCTCAAGAAGATGCTTGAGATGGGACAGAGCCGCCCGTGGCCCGAGGCGCTGAAGGAGCTGACCGGCGAAGAGAAGATGGACGCCACCGCCATCATCGACTACTACGCGCCGCTCAAGGCTTGGCTCGACGAGCAGAACAAACAGCTCGCGCCCGAAGCCGTCGCGGCGGCGAACCCTTGGTGATAAGAGGCAGTAGCCCGGCCGTGAGGCAGGGCGTCGGTGAAACGCTGAACGAGGAACGCGGAACGATGAACTGAAGGCATGAGGCTTTCACTTCATCGTTCCGCGTTCCTACTTCCTACTTCCAGACGCCCTCTCTCACGGTCGGGCTTCAGCCTAACATCCCGCGCACCTTGCCTTCGGGCGCATAGCCGGGGAAGACGCGCTTGAGGTCTACGCCGCCGAGGTGCTTCGAGACGACTTCGCCGAACACGTCGCGGAAGTCCGTCGTCAGAGCGAGGTCGCGCCCCTCGTAGAGCTGCTCGTCCTTGAGCCCCGGCCACTGGCCGTAGACCTTCCCGCCGCGCACCGCGCCGCCGATGACGAACATCGCGTTGGCGTGGCCGTGGTCTGTGCCGCCGGTGCCGTTCTGCCGGACGGTACGCCCGAACTCGCTCATCGTCAGCACCAACACGTCCTGCATGCGCGCCGGGCCGAGGTCTGTAACGAGCGCGTCGAGCCCTTGCGCGAATTGACCGAGAAGATTTGCGAGCTGCCCGCGCGCGCCGCCCTGCCCGCGGTGCGTGTCCCAACCGCCGACATCGGTGAAGGCCACTTCCAACCCGACGCCCGCCTTGATGAGCTGCGCAATCTGCATCACTGCACGGCCGAAATCGCCGTTCGGATACTGCGCGCCGTTCTCGGGCTTGTACTGCGCCGGGTTCACCTTCTTCAAAAAGTTGACCGCCTCGAACGTCTCCTTGCCCGTCCCGCGCAGCACGTCTTCGACGCCCTGCTCGTACATGCCCTCGAACCCGCCCTGCACACCTGCCGTGTAGGCGCCCGCGCGAAGCTGGAAGTCGGAGAGGTTGCGCATGGCGACCGCCCCTGCGCGACCCTGCATCGAGCGCGGCAGGTTCTGCGTCATCGAGATGGCGCGAAACGGCGTCGCCTTGGCATCGGGTCGCGCTTGCAGGTAGCGGTTGAGCCAGCCGTCCTGCGTGGACTTGACGCCCGGAGTCGCCGACTCCATGTAGTCCTGCGCGTCGAAGTGTGAGCGCGTGTTGTCGGGCGAGCCGACGGCTTCGACTATCGCCATGCGCTTCTCGTCCCACAGATGCTTGAGCGGCGCCATCGAAGGGTGCAGCCCGAAGAAGCCGTCGAGATTGATGGCCGACTCGGCACCACCGGGCTGCGCGATTGCGATCTGCGGGCGCAGCTCGTAATACGCGCGCTCGCCGTGCGGCACGACCATGTTGAGCCCATCGACCGCCCCGCGCTGGAAGATGGTGATGAGCGTCTTGCGGCGCCCGTTCGGCGCAGCCGTCAACCCTTGCGCCTCGACCACGCGCCTCAAAAACGACGGCGCGCTCCCCACCAAACCGACGCTCGCCAACGCCAGCCCGCTACTCTTTAAGAAGAACCTGCGATTCTGATTCATTGCTTCACCTATTGACGTTGAAATTCCGGCGAGCCGATGACGAGCGCGGCGATGCGCGCGACCTCGGGGTTGCCGACCGTGGCGCCTTCCTGCCGCCGTTCGCGGCGCGCGGCACGCGTGTTCATGTCGCGCGTCTCATCGTCTTCGGGCGCCGACGTGATGGGCGCGTCCGACTGCGTCGTCAACTGCTTCATCAAGACCTCTCGACTCCGCGGCGAGATGTCACCTTGCAACGCGACGCCCAGGAAGCGTTCGACGATTGCCTTCTGGTCAACGGCGCGACTGCTTGTGGCCTCTTCGCCGACGAAACGCGCGAGGTCAACGCGCGTGCCGGGGATACGATTCGAGACGAGCGCAAGCGAGAAGTTGAGACGCTCAAGAAGCGCGCCCGTGTTGACCCAGTAGCTCGCCTCGTCGGGGTAGCCCGTCGGCGCCTGATAGCCGTAGAGCTGCTCGCCCATGCGCGCGACCCACTGGATGAGCGCGGGCCGCACCTCGACCTCCGCGCCGAGCGTGCGCAGGGCGCTCACCGTCAGCTCGAACGGCGTCTTGATCTTCGCGCGCCGCGCCTCGGACGAGTTGAACTCGGGCGAGTTGAAGAGAGCGCGCAGCGTCGTCTTGATGTCGCCCTTCGAGTTGTGGAACGCATCGGCGACGCGCCGGACGAGCGCCGGGTCGGGCTCGTCCGAGACGAACTTGCGCACGAGCTTCGTCGCGATGAACTTCGCGGTCGAAGGGTGCGCGACGAGAATGTCTAGAACCCTTCGGCCGTCCTCTGCGCCACCGCCCGCAGGAATCTTGACGCCGAGCACGGTCTTCTCGCCGTCGTCATGCATGCGCGGCGCGTAGTAGAAAGAGCCCGCGCGGCTGTCTCCATCTTCACCACCATAGATGCCACCGCCGCCGCGCGGCTGGTAGATCGTCCAGCCGGTGAAGGCGCGCGCCACCTCCTGCACGTCCTTCTGCGTGTAGCCGCCCTCGACGCCGAGCGTGTGCAGCTCCATCAGTTCGCGCGCGTAGTTCTCGTTGATGCCGCGGCGCATGCGCTGTTGCGGCGGGCGCTGCTGCTGCTGCGCCGTCATCTGGCCTTCGCCCTGCTTCTGCTGCTGCTCGCGCTCCGACTGTCGCTGCCGCGCCTCGCCCTGTCGCATGCGCCGGCCGCCGAAGAGTCCGCCGGGTCGCATCTGGCCTGCGCCTTCCGAATCCATCTGCTGACGGCGCCGGAGCATGCCGCGTGGCGCCTGCGCGTTCGGGCTCATGCTCTGGAAGTTGTCGAGGTAGAAGAGCATCGCGGGACTCTTCGCCGTCGCCTCCAAGAGGTCGCGGAAGTTGCCGAGCGCGTTCGGGCGTATCACGTCGCGGTCGTAAGAAGTTAAGAACCAGCGGTCGGCGCCCTTCTGCGCGAAGACGTTGAAGTGGTTCGACCAGAAGTCAACCATCACCTCCTGCAACTGCCGCTCGCTGTAGACGGCGCGCAGGATGCGCGACGAGTCCAGCTCGTACATGATGCGCTGCGGGCTCTCCAATCCCTGCTCGCGCATGTACTTCGCAATCGCCTGCCGGTACTGCCTTTTCTGCGGGTCTTGCTCCTCCTGCATCGCGCCCGGGCCCTGCCCCTGTGCGGGCGGACGCATCGCCTCGGCGATGGTCTTCTCGGCGTCGGCGTTCGGCTCGTTCACCTGAGCCGCGCCGTTCGGCTGCGCCTGTCCCTGCTGACGCTGACGCACTAACGAGGCCAGCTCCGGCGGCAGCTCGCCCGCGCGCTCCAGACGGCGCAGAAGTTGGTTGGGCTGCGGGTACTTCGCCAGCAGCTCGCCGTTCGACATGCCGAGCGTAGGGAGGTTGCGCAGCCGCGCCTCCAAAGCCGAGTCGTCAATCTTGGAAGGGTTGAGCTGCTGCTCGATGTAAGCCTCAAGCCCCAGCTTGCGCACGCGCTCGACCTCGCCCGGGCGCGCACCGAAGGCCAGACGATTGAGCACGTGGACGACGCGCTGCTCCTCCGTCAACTTCTGCGCCGACGCCTTCGCGGCCGAAACTTGCGCGGCGCCGACGAAGAGGTTGTTCGATAAGAGCGCCAGCGTGACCACAAGCGCGAAGGCCCGCGGCGCGCGACGGCGGGCTGACACAGTTACTTTCATGACGGCTCCGGATTTGCTCAAGATTGACTGTTTCCCGGCCGTTTCCGGCCTCTGACTTTTGATGAATTCCCGACGCGTTTAAGACGCCCGCCCGCGCCTTTTGGTCGGAAAAGTTTCCATCGCGGGAAGGTGGGTAAAAGTAGCAGAAAAGAAGGAGCGCGGGTATCTTGCCCGCGCTCCTTTAATAACTTACTGCGGCTCTCGTAATAACTTACTGCGCCTCTCGTGCCCGCTCCCGCTCAACCAGAAGGCGGCGCAGAATCTTCCCCGACGGCGACTTCGGTATCTGCGTGACGAACTCCACGCGCCGCACCTTCTTATACGGCGCGACGCGCGCGGCGACGAAGCCGACCACCTCCTCCTCGGTCAGGCCGTGCCCCTCCTTCACGACGACGAACGCCTTGGGCACTTCGCCCGCCTCGTCGTCCGGGCTCGGGATGACGGCCGCGTCGGCCACCGAACGGTGCGTCAGAAGCAGCGCTTCAAGCTCCGCAGGCGCGACCTGAAACGCCTTGTACTTGATCAACTCCTTCGCGCGGTCAACGATGTAGAAGAAGCCTTCTTCGTCCGCGTAGGCCACGTCGCCCGTGTGCAGCCAGCCTTCGGCGTCCACGGTCTGCGCGGTCGCTTCGGGGCGACCCAAGTAGCCCTTCATCACCTGCGGCCCGCGCACGTGTACCTCGCCGCGCTCGCCTGTGCCAACCTCCTCGCCCGTCTCGACCGAGACGAGCCGGCACTCCATGTTCGGCACGCACAGACCCACCGAGCCCGGCTTGTTGTGCTCCTTCGTCGTGAGGTGTGTCACGGGGCTCGTCTCCGTCATCCCGTAGCCCTGTATGATCGTGCAGCCGAGCCGCTCCGAGCACTCGCGCGACTGCTCCGCGCCGAGCGGCGCCGCGCCCGAGAAGACCGTCTTGAGCGCGGAGAGGTCGTAGGCTTCAACCAAAGGACTCTTCGTCAGCGCGAGCACGATGGGCGGGACGAGGTGCGCTAAGCTGACGCGGTAGTCCTGCATCACACGCAGCAGTTGCTCGAAGTCGAAGCGCGGGAGCGTGACGAGCGTCGAGCCGCAACGCAGGCCGTGATTCATAATCACGGACATCCCGTAGATGTGAAAGAGCGGCAGCACACAGACGAGCGTCTGGTCGCGCCAGTCGTGCCCCGTCCCTCTTATCTGCGCGAGGTTCGCCACGAGGTTGTGGTGCGTCAGCATCACGCCCTTGCAGACGCCCGTCGTCCCGCTCGAATAGGGAAGCACGACGAGGTCTTCGCGCGGGTTGATTTGAACAGACGGCAGATCGTCGGCGCCCCCTTCGAGCAGAGACGCGAACGGCGTCGCCCCTTCGGCCTCGCCGAAGACGAAGAACTCGCTCAACCTCTTCCCTTCCGCCGCCGCGCGCGCGCGTTCGAGTAACTGAGGGATGGTGACGAGGTACTTCGCGCCCGAGTCTTCGAGCTGCTTGCCCAACTCCTCGACCGTGTACTGCGGGTTGACGGGCGTGACGACTCCGCCGAGCGTCGCGACCGCGTGGAAGGCGACGACGTACTCGGGCAGGTTCGGGCTCAAGATTGCGAGCACGTCGCCCTTCTGAAAGCCGCGCCGCGCGAGCCCGGCCGCCGCCGCACGCACCGCACCCGCGAGCTGCGCGTAGGTCAAGACGCGCCCGCTCACGCCGTCGATGAGCGCCGGTCTTTCGGCGTGCTCGGCCGCGTCGCCGAAGACGAACTCGGTAAGAGGGACTTGCGGAATTTCGACCTCGGGGAAAAGGCTGCGAAAGATCATCTCGTCTCTCCTCGCTTTTGAACAGAAGCTGCCTGAGAACTTTCGAGTGAATTACGAAAAGCGTGGGCGGGTCAGATTCTCGCCGTGAGAAGCATGAGGACTTCAGCAGGGCCTTTGAGGACTTCGGAGTCAAGACACGACGACTTTCATCCTTCCCGGCTCCGGCTCCCGACTTAAGACTTACTTAACGGATGGTGTAGGCGTGGCCGCCCACGACGACGATGACTTCGCCGCCGATGGCCTCCGCGACGCGGCCGACCTCGGGCACGTCGGCGACGAGCGCGCGGAAGGATTCGGTGCCGCGGTGCACGCCGGTCGAGGGCATGGAAGATTTGTAGTTCACGTCAACCCACTTCGAGCCTTCGCGGCGGAAGCGGTGCCCGCCGGCGGTGCGCGTCTGCCCTTCTCTTTCGTCCTCGTCCTTCCGCTCCGCCTGCTTCGGCGCGCGTGCGCGGCTCGCGACTTCCGAGCGCGTACCGGCGCGCTCGCGGTCAGACTCCTTCGGCGGCGCGGTTGTGCTTCCGGCGCCGGCCGCGTTGCCGGAGTTGCCCGAAGCGTTGTTGTCGGCCGCGCGCTTCTGATTACTCGTGCCGCCGTCGGGCATCTGCACCTGATTCATGCGCGAGCGACTGCGCTGCGCTATCGCGTCGTTCGACGCCACGTCATCCCCGGGCTCGGCCCCGCGCACAGACTTGTCCCTGTTCTCCGACTTCTCTTTGTTGTTGTCGGCCTTGGCGGCCTCACCCTCTTCGGTCGTAGCCGTCTTCGGCGCGGCCTTGCTCAGCGTGGACAGCTCATCGGCTGCGGCGGCCGGCGGAGGAGGAGGCGGAGCCGCCGTAGTCGCCGTGGAGGGTGGTTGCGCCTCCGCCTTGTCGGCGGCGACATCTCCGGGCTGCGCTTCAGTCCCGCCGTGCCCCCTCGTCTGCGCCGGCGAAGCGCCCGCGCCTTGTTCCTCGTGTGGAGCGGCGTTGCTGTTCTGCGCGACGAGCCCGCCGATGTTCGCGTTGGCAGCACTATCGTTCGTTGTCGTGGGCGCGGTCGGCTCCTTTATCGCGGTGCTGGTCTGGGCGCGCTCTTGCCTTGCCATCCTTACGTTCGCGCTGTTGTTCGAGCGCAGCGCGACGTAGGTGACGACCGCGACGAGTGAGAGCGCGAGCACGGGCGTTGCGTACCGCAGCATGCGCGGCGCGAAGAGCGACGTGACGAACGCGCGCCAAGCAGAAGGACGCGCCGACTCGGCCGAGGCGGGGATGGCGACCGCTTGCTCTTTGACTTCAAACCCCGCGACGCGCGCGAGGCCGACGACGACTCCGCGGCAGCGTTCACAGTCGGCGAGATGCGAGGCAACCGCGACGCGAGCCGCGGCCGGCAGCGCGCCCTCCGCGAAGGCACCCATCTCGTCCGCGTCGAGGTGCGCGCCGGTTACACCGTCTCCAGCGCCTTCGCCCCACAGGCGCGACTCCGCCGTCCCGCGCGTGCCGCGCCGGAGCAACGAGTCCATCTCTCTGTCGAAATCCTCTTTCATCGCAAACGTGCCGGGCTGCAAATTAACCTCATGCTGCGCCCGATGTCTGAACGCGTGTGCGACACAAACTTGCGCCGCTCAAGCCCTTTAACTCTGACCATCGCAACGTTCATTCGTACAACTCTTCGCGCTTCTCGACGGCGCCCGCACGCTCGGGCGCAAGCATCGCGCGCAGGTCTGCGTCTGTGTGCGCGTGCGCGGCGTCGGCCAGTGCGCGCGCGACCTCTTCGCGCTTCCAATGTCGCTCGCCCGTGAGCGTCGCCTCGACTCTGCGCCTGACCTCTGCGTGGACGCGCGTCAGCCTCCGGCTCGCCGTCGCCTCGTGGACGCCAAGCACGGCGCCCGCCTCCTTCAGCTTCAGCCCATCGAAATAGTAGAGACGCACGAGCAGACGGTCTTCCGCATCGAGCCCTTGCAGCGCGTGCGCAAGCGCCTCCTCGACGGCGCGCGCCGCATCCGACTCCGCGAGCGCGCTCTCAGGGTCGAGCGGCGCGGGCGGGCGCCAACCATCCTGCTCGTGCGACTCGGCAGCGGCGCGGTCGAACTCCGAAGGCTCCTCGGTCTGCACCAGACGCGACGTGCGGCGATGCCGGTCAACGGCCAACTGCCCCACGACCGCGCGCAGCCAACCGCCCAGACTCCCGCAGCCAGAGTAGTAGGCGAGCTTGCCCGCGGGTCGCCCGTCGGCGCGCTCGCGCAGCCCGTACAACTCGGCCCACACGGAACCGGCCAACTCCTCCGCCTCGGCCTCGCCCGGACTGGCCGAACGCGCGGCCGACAGCACGGTCGGTCTGTACTGCGCGACGATGTCGTCCCACGCGGCCGAGTCCCCGCGCTCGCACGCGACGACCAGCAGCAGCTCTTCGGCGTGCAAGGCGTCGATAAACTCTCTCACCTCGGCGTCGGTGGCCAGTGGCTTGTGGCGCAGAAGGTACTTCTCGACCGTCGCGCGCACGCGCGGCGCGACCGTCGAGGCGTTGAGCGAGCGCACGTCGCCGGCGCGCGCCAGTAAGCGCTCCGCACCTTCACGCACAAGTTGTTCGAGGTCTGTCGGCATCCGAGAGTCCAGAAGCCAAGATGCCACGCCGGCCGGTGCGGCCTATGCTACCACGAATCGAGTAGTCAGTAGACAGTAGTCAGTAGTCAGTAGTAAAACCTTTTACGAACCGTGCGGTTGTCATCGTCAAGGCTCGCAGGGCAGAACCCTACGGGCTACTGTCTACTATCTACTGCTTTTCTATGCTCCGCGTCACCGAAATTTTCCGCTCCGTTCAGGGCGAATCGACGCACGCCGGCCGGCCGTGCGCGTTCGTGCGCCTGACGGGCTGCCCGATGCGCTGCGTGTGGTGCGACAGCGAATACACGTTCACGGGCGGCGAGCATGTTTCCGTCGAGGATGTGATGCGGCAGGTGCGCGCCTATGGTTGCCAACTCGTCGAGGTGACGGGCGGCGAGCCGCTCGCGCAGAAGGGGGCGCTCGGGCTCATCCGTCAACTCTGCGACGAGGGGTTCGAGGTTCTGATTGAGACCGGCGGGTTCGTCTCGACCGAGGGCGTGGACGAGCGCGCGAAGATAATTCTCGACGTGAAGTGTCCGGCTTCGGGCGAGGCCGAGCGCAACCACTGGCCGAACCTCGGGCGTCTGCGCGCCGACCGCGACGAGGTCAAGTTTGTCGTGAAAGACCGCGCCGACTGGGAGTTCGCGCGCCGCGTCGTCGAGGAGTACGAGCTTGAGAGTCGCGCGCTCGCCCTCCTCGTCTCACCCGTCTGGGGCGAGACGGATTTGAAGGAGTTGGCCGACCTCGTCTCGCAGAGCGGGCTCAAAAACGTCAGGATGCAGTTGCAGCTACACAAATACATCTGGGGGCCGGAGGTGCACGGAGTCTGATGGGCGGCTCGCCGAGCGACAGGGATTTCGTCCACGACGAAGAGCCGGAAGAGTCGGCTGTTGACGAGAGTGCCGCTGAAGAGACTCTCGCCGTCTGCCTCGTCTCGGGCGGGATGGACTCGTGCGTGACCGCCGCCGTCGCGCGCGAGGAGAACGAAGAACTCGCCTTCCTCCACGTCTCTTACGGGCAGCGCACACAGGCGCGCGAGCGGCGCGCCTTCGAGGAGCTGGCCGACTTCTACAAAGTCTCGCGCCGCCTCGTCGTCTCGCTCGAACACCTCGCGCGCATCGGCGGCTCGTCGCTCACGGATGCTTCGATTCCTGTCTCGGAAGCAGACCTCGCCTCAAGCGAGATACCGACCAGCTACGTCCCCTTCCGCAACGCGCACCTGCTCTCGGCCGCGACGAGTTGGGCCGAAGTCATCGGCGCGACAAGCGTCTACATCGGCGCGGTCGCCGAAGATTCATCCGGCTACCCCGACTGCCGCCCCGAGTTCTACGAAGCCTTCCAGCGCGCCATCGACGCGGGCACACGCCCCGAGACGCGCGTTGAGATCAGGACGCCCGTCATACACATGCGCAAGGCGGAGATCATCCGCCGCGGCCACGGCTTGGGCGCGCCGCTCGGGCTGACTTGGTCTTGCTATCGCGCGGAAGCGCTTGCGTGCGGGACTTGCGACTCGTGCGCGCTGCGTTTGAGGGCCTTTCGCGAGGCGGGCGTCGCAGACCCGATTCCTTATGCCTAGAGGCTCGCAAAGCGCCCGGTTGTGCTGCTAAAATGGTACGTAGAAATTGAACAAAGGGCAGCAACTGACAACCGACCGGGGCGCGCCTGCATCCTAAGCGCGGCCTGCGGTTCCCCTCGGAAGCGTCAGCAATCATCAGTCAGCAGGAGACCACCGACCATGCGTTCCAACCCTTTACTTCGCACGCTCTTCGCCGCGCTCGTCGTGGCCGCGGCGGCCGTCGCCGCCTCTGCGCAATCGACTCAGGTGAACGGCAAGGTGACGCTCAAACAGGCCGACGGCACCGTCGTTCCGGTCGTCGGCGCGCTCGTCGACATCTACCGCACGGACATCAAGGCCGAGTTCCACACCAAGACCGACAAGAAGGGGAACTACATCCACGCCGGGCTCCCCTTCGTCGGCACCTACACGGTCATCATCAGCGCTCCCGGCGCGTCGCCGACCTTCGCGACCAAGCAGCGCTTCACGACCGACACGCGGCGCGACTTCGAGCTCGTCCCCGGCGACGGCTCGCGCCCGGGCATCGAAGACGTGAACAAGCGTGAGGCGGGCGGCGGCGGGGCCCCGGCCGGCGGCGGCACCCCGCGCGGCGAGAGCAAAGAGGAGAAGGCCGCGCGCGAGGCGAGAGAGAAAGAGATCGCCGAGATCGAAAAGAAGAACGTGGAGATTACCAACTCGAACGAAGTCGTCAACCGCGTCTTCAAGGCCGGCAACGATGCTCTCTTCGCTAACCCGCCGCGGCTCGACGAGGCCATCACCAACTACAGGGAGGGTCTGGCCGCGCGCCCCGAAGAGGTGGCACTTTTGACCAACCTCGCCGAGGCGCTGCGCCAGCGCGCCGACAGCCGCTTTAACTCCGCCGTCAAGGAGACGAACACTGACACCAAGCTTCAGGGGATGGACGCGGCGAAGAAGGACTGGGTTGAAGGCGCCGAGTTGGCCGGCAAGGCGGTCACGCTGGTCAAGGCGGCCAACCCCGCCGGCGCGAACGTAAACGCCGCCGGGTACGAGCAGAACAAGAAGGCCGCCATCTCCGTCCGCGCCCTCCTGCTGCGCCGCGTCGCCTCCAAGGTTGACCAGTCGAAGGCGGCCGAGACGCTCGCCGCCAATCAGGAGTACCTCGAAATCGAGACCGACGCCGCCAAGAAGGCCCGCATCAAGGCCGACACCTTGCAGGCGCTCTTCGACGCGGGTGCGACCGACCTCGTCGTTGCCGAGGCTGGGAAGATACTCGCCGAAGACCCCGACAACCCGGACGCCAACCGCATCCTCGGCCTCGCGCTCTACGCGACCGGCGACAAGTCGAAATATCAGGAGGCCGCCAACCGCCTACAGCACTACGTCGATAAGGCGCCCGACACCGATCCGCTGAAGGCTTCTACCCGCGACGCGCTCGAATACCTGAAGACCGCGGAGAACATCAAGACGGAGAAGACGCCCTCTTCGCGCCCGCCCCGCAAGCGCCCGTAAGGCCACCTAAGACACGGTTACTCAATCATTTAGCCGCGCCCGGTACAGAGACCGGGCGCGGCTTTTTGAACTCATTCTGACCACTTCCAGATTCATCTTGACAGCCTCGGAGTTAAACAGTAACATGCTTTAGGCCAACGGTGTTACAAGCCTTTGGCCTTGTGCCGACGGTGCGGTCGTCGGCCTGCCCTGTGTCCTCTTTCGACGGATACCGCACGCGCCCCGCCTTTTCGGTTCTTAAACACGGAACGCTCCATAATGTCAGCCAAACTCGGCGAAATCCTCGTCCGCGAAAATCTCCTGACCCCGGTTCAGCTCCGCGAAGCCCTCGAATTTCAGAGGGAGCACGGCGGCCGGCTCGGTTTCAATCTGGTCAAGATGGGGCTGGTCTCGGACGACATGATTACGGCCGTGCTCTCAAGGCAGTACGGTGTCCCTTCGGTGAACCTTGAGCTGTTCGACGTGGACGAGTCGGTCATCCGGCTCATCCCGCGCGACGTGGCCGACAAGTACTCTGTGCTTCCGCTCTCACGCGTCGGGGCGACGCTCACACTCGCCATGGCTGACCCGACGAACGTCTTCGCCATGGACGACATCAAGTTCATGACGGGGCTCAACATCGAGCCGGTGGTCGTCTCGGAGGCGAGCGTGCAGGAGGCCATCTCGCGCTACTACTCGGGCTCGCGCGAGATTGAGCTGGCACGCGACTTTGAGGAGAGTGAGAGGCAGAACGAGAGCCAGCTCGACACGCTGCCACAGTCATCCTCCATGACGCTCGACGAGCTGGACTTCACGGCCGACGGCGCCGACGCGCTCGAAGTCGTCGAAGAGCACGACGAGATCGACCTCTCGAACCTGACGCGGATGAGCGAGGACGCGCCCGTCGTCCGGCTCGTCAACGTGCTTCTGGCCGACTCGCTTCAGCGCGGCGCATCCGACATACACATCGAGCCGTACGAGAAGGAGATGCGCATCCGCTTCCGCATCGACGGCGTGCTCTATGACGTGATGCACCCGCCGCTGCGCCTGCGCGACGCGCTCATCTCGCGCATCAAGATTCTCTCCAAGCTCGACATCGCCGAGAAGCGCCTGCCGCAGGACGGCCGCATCAAGATTAAGCTCAAGGTGCACGGCCGCTCGCGCGAGCTGGACTTCCGCGTCTCGACGCTGCCGACGCTCTTTGGCGAGAAGGTCGTGCTTCGCCTCCTCGACAAGGAGCGCCTGATGCTCGACATGACGAAGCTCGGGTTCGAGCCCGAGTCGCTCGTCAAGTTCGAGCGCAACATCACGAAGCCCTACGGCATGGTGCTCGTCACGGGCCCCACGGGCTCGGGTAAGACGAACACGCTCTACTCGGCCTTGCAGGCGCTCAACACCAGCGAGACGAACATCATGACGGCCGAAGACCCGGTCGAGTTCAACCTGCCGGGCATCAATCAGGTGCAGATGAAGGAGCAGATCGGCCTGAACTTCGCCGCCGCCCTGCGCTCCTTCCTCCGCCAAGACCCGAACATCATCCTCGTCGGCGAAATCCGCGACTTCGAGACGGCCGAGATTGCCATCAAGGCCGCGCTCACAGGCCACCTCGTCCTCTCCACCCTCCACACCAACGACGCGCCCTCCACCATCTCCCGCCTGATGAACATGGGCATCGAGCCCTTCCTCGTCGCCACTAGCGTCAACCTCATACAGGCGCAGCGCCTCATCCGTCGCATCTGCAAGGACTGCAAGGCCGAGCACCATCTCCCACCCGAGGGGCTGGCCGAGGTCGGCTTCTCGAAGGAGGAGGCCGCGCAGCTCAAGACCTACAAGGGCACGGGCTGTGGCAAGTGCAACAACACGGGCTACAAGGGGCGGGTCGGCCTCTACGAAGTGATGGAGGTGACCGACGAGATACGCGAGCTGATTCTAATCGGCGCGTCCTCTTTGGAGCTGCGCAAGCGCGCCATCGAAGACGGCATGATCACGCTGCGCGAGTCGGGTCTGCAAAAGATCAGGAACGGTATCACCACGCTCGAAGAGGTGGTGCGCGAAACGGTGGCATAGAACATGAACAGGCTGAGGATCATCACGCTGACACTGCTCGTCCTCGTCACGGTGGCCGGGGCCCTGCCCATCACCGAGTCGCTCGCCAAGTGGAGCCGCCGCTCAGCGGTGAGCAACCACAAGCGCCATCGCAGACACTCGCGTGCGTGGTGGCGCCGGCACCGCACGCTCGTGCGCGCCAGACGCGCGCGCGTCGAAGAGCGCCGCCGCCTCGCCGTCGAGGCCGCCGGCAACTCCGGTGCGCCCAGAATCAACACGGCACTTCTGACCTTCAACGCGAACGCGGGCGCACCGTTGATGCCCGCCGGGGCGTCGAATCCTGTCGCGCCCGCGACGCTCGCCTCGATGCCCGCGCGCGCGGTCGCACCGGCGCGCACGTCGCTCCTTCCCTTCGACTTTGCAACGCCGCACAACTGGACGGCGGGTCGCAAGACGCGCTCGGGCGCGGCCGTCTTCACGGTTGCGACTTCGGACGGGCGCGTGAGCGGGACAGCCGTTGTCGCACCGGTCTCTCTGTCGGGCGCGGAGCTGGCCGGCGTTTCGGTCGGCCCCAAGACGAAGACCGTCGGCGGGACGCCCGTGGCGGCGTTGCGGCGCACGGTCATCGACCGGATGGTGGCCGAGGGCGGATGGGTGACTAACGACTTCGTGCAGGAGCTGCACGGCCGCAAGGTCTTCGTCGTGCAGGCGCAGACGGGCGCCCCCGGCGCTCCGGCGCAGTCCCTGACCTTCTACTTCACCGAAATTGACGGCCGTCTCTACAGCCTCGCGACGACGGCCCCCTTCGAGTTCGCCGCGCCCATCGCGGCCGGCTCCGAGCAGTTCATGGCCTCGCTCCAGCCCGCCGCGAGCAGGAACACGGCCGCGCAGAAGTAAGGACGCGGGAGGTCGAGGCTCACTCGACCTCCCCTCCCCCAACCCGCCAAGTCCCACGGCGGCCGAAATCTTTCGACACAGGGAATCTTATGACCGGACAAGAACAGCCCCAGGAGCCGCTCTCGCTCTCAGACCTGCTGAAGAAGCTCATCGAGATGGGCGGGTCTGACCTGCACCTAACGACGAACACGCCGCCGCAGGTGCGCGTGGACGGTCACCTGCGCCCCATCGAGGGCGTGCGCACGCTCAGCTCCGCCGACACCAAGTCGCTCGCCTACTCCGTCTTGACCGACGCGCAGAAGCACCGCTTCGAGGAGGCGCTCGAACTCGACTTCTCGTTCGGCGTGCGCGGGCTCTCCCGCTTCCGCGCCAACCTCTTCAACCAGCGCGGCGCGGTCGGCGCAGTCTTCCGCGCCATCCCCTACGAGATCAAGTCGTTCGACGACCTCGGCCTGCCGCCCGTCGTCTCGTCTCTCTGCGACAAGCCGCGCGGCCTCATCCTCGTCACGGGCCCGACCGGCTCCGGCAAATCGACGACGCTCGCCGCCATGCTCGACAAGGTCAACCGCGAGCGGCACGAGCACATCGTCACCATCGAAGACCCGATAGAGTTTCTGCACGCGCACAAGTCCTGCATCGTCAACCAGCGCGAGGTCGGCGCCGACACGCACGGCTTCGCCGAAGCGCTCCGCACGGCCCTGCGTCAAGACCCGGATGTCGTGCTCGTCGGCGAGATGCGCGACCTCGAAACCATCGAGTCGGCTCTGCGCATCGCGGAGACCGGCCACTTGACCTTCGCCACCCTGCACACCAACTCCGCGGCCTCGACCATCAACCGCATCATCGATGTCTTCCCTTCGGCGCAGCAGGCGCAGATCCGCGCGCAGCTCTCGCTCGTCTTGGAAGGCATCCTCTGTCAGTCGCTCATCCCGCGCGCCGACGGCCGCGGGCGCGCGATGGCGCTTGAGATACTCGTCCCCAACCCGGCCATCCGCAACCTCATCCGCGAAGACAAGGTGCACCAGATTTACTCGATGATGCAGACCGGTCAGGGCAAGCACGGCATGCAGACCTTCAATCAGGCGCTCGCCACGCTCTACCACAAGCGCCTCATCGCCATCGAGACGGCGATGCAGCGCTCCTCGAACGCGGACGAGCTGCGCGAGCTGATCGAGCACGGCGCGGGCGTCAACACAGGCAACGGCGCCCCCGGCCCGCAAGGCCAGCGCCCACACCCCTCCCCCTACGCCCAGCCCCGCCCCGTCGGCACACGCCCGGGAGCCCGTTGACAAAAGCAGTGACAAGTGAAGAGTGACAAGCTAAAACCTGTCTCAACTCGTCACTCATCACTTGTCACTCGTCACTGCTTTAGGAGTTAGTTCATGCCCACTTACGTCTTCAAAGGTCGGAACCGGATGGGTGAGATGATCGTCGGCGAGCGTTTGGCCGACAGCCGCGACATGCTGCGCCAGCTTCTTCGGCGCGAGCAGGTCATGCTCACCTCGGTCAAGGAGAAGGGGCGCGAGATCGCCGTGCCGAAGCTTGGCAGCCGCAGCAAGAAGGTCGCCGCCAAAGACCTCTCCATCTTCACGCGCCAGTTCTCCGTGATGATCGACGCCGGCCTGCCGCTCGTGCAGTGCTTGGAGATTCTCGCGCAGCAGCAGGAGAACAAGAACTTCCAGATGGTCTTGACGCAGACGCGGCAGGACGTGGAGGAGGGCTCGACGCTCGCCGCCGCGATGGCGCGTCACCCCAAGACCTTCGACCAGCTCTTCGTCAACATGATCGAAGCGGGCGAGGCCGGCGGCATCCTCGACCTCATCCTCCAGCGCCTCTCCACCTACATCGAGAAGATCGTCAAGCTGCGGCGCGACGTGATCTCGGCGATGATCTACCCGGCGGCCGTCATCGTCATCGCCGTTGGTGTGATCGCGGTCATCATGGTCTTCGTCATCCCGTCCTTCCAGAGCATCTTCACGGGGCTGCTGGGCCCGGGCGAGCAGCTCCCGCTCCCGACACGCATCGTCGTCGGCTTCAGCGATTTCCTCGCGGGCATCGGCGGCCTGATTATCCTCGGCGTCATCATCGCGACGGTGGTCGCCCTCAAATTCTACTACCGGACGCCGGGCGGGCACCGTCGCATCGACTCGATCCTGCTGAAGGTGCCCATCGTCGGCAGCATCCTGCGCAAGATTGCGGTGGCGCGCTTCTCGCGCACGCTCTCGACGCTGCTCTCGTCGGGCGTGCCCATCCTCCAATCACTTGAGATCACGGCGCGCACGGCCGGCAACGTCATCTTGGAGGAGGCCATCAACAAGGTGCGCACGGGCGTGGAGCGCGGCGAGTCGATCGTCGAGCCGCTCAAGGCGACCGAGGTCTTCCCCAACATGGTCTCGCAGATGATCGCCATCGGCGAGCAGACGGGCGCGCTCGACGCCATGCTCGGCAAGATCGCCGACTTCTACGAGCAAGAGGTGGACTCAGCCATCGCCTCCCTGCTGACGCTCATCGAGCCGGTCATGATCGGCTTCCTCGGCGTCACCATCGGCTCCATCGTCATCGCCATGTACCTCCCCCTCTTCACCCTCATCGGCAAAATGGCCAACGGCGGCCACTGACCTTAGAGTCACTCGTTGTGGAAGAAAAATAATTAGCGTACATGGAAAATAATTAGCGTACCTGAGGAAAATAATTAGTCGTCCCTGAAAAAGTCAGGCCGGTTGTAAATTCGCGGCTGATTTGAAGAAGCGCCACAGCTTTCTCAGGTTGAAGCCGCAGCCCGTCAGCAAAGCGTTGATGCGATCTCCCTCTTGACCGAGCAGGTGATTGC
>JBJMGQ010000440.1:0-4471 GCA_045807845.1 Pyrinomonadaceae bacterium
CAGATGCGGTAAGTCAGTCAGCAGCAGCTTGTTGGTTGCTGACCGCAAGTTTTGCACCTGTGGTAATTGCCTACGGAACTACAGGTTGAATGTGCTTAGAGATTTGAGTAAACCATTCCATTATCAAGCTCCGCAGGTGGTAAGCAGTTGAGGATCAGGTCCGGTTATAGTTTCAGAGCTGCCTACGGCCATCTGCCTGCTGTCTTTACTGGTAGAAGTAGGAAGTGTTCTTCTGCTGATCCCACCCGACGCTGTCGATGTTGCGCGGGTCGGCGGCGAGCAGTTCTTCGCTCATGCGGTCGGTGCTGGCCTGGGGGCCTACGTCCACATTGTAGACAATGCAGCCCGTCTCGCCTTCGGCGTCGGGGCGGTCGATGATGCGCATCTCGGCGACGAAGTCGTACCTGCGGAAGAGTTGAAGCAGCGCGTCCTGCGTCGTCCCGATGTTGCGCGTCTTCACCGTCAACTCCATCGAGCGCACGACTAGATCGCGCTCGCGGTACTCCAGCCCCCAGAGCAGCAGCAGCACGAAGAACGTCATGATGAGCCCCAGTTCCCAACGGCCGACGCCCGTCGCCAACCCGATGGAGAGACTCACGAGCAGCACCGTGATCTCCTTCGGGTCTTTGATGTTCGTGCGGAAGCGCACGAGCGAGGCGGCCGCAAAGATGCCGAAGGCACGCGCGGCGCTGTCGCCGACGACCATCATCAGCGCCGAGGCGACGACGGCCATCAGAATTTGCGTCTGCGCCACGAAGGGGTTGCGCTTGACCGTGTGCGACAGACGGCGCGGGCGAAAGGCCAGCATCGCCGCGAGCAGCGCCGCCAGCGTCAGGCGCACCGTGACGGTCGCGAAGGTCATCAGCCAGTCGCTCGCCTCGCTCTGCCTTGGCTGCTGCGGCGTGCGGTTATCGCCGCCTGCCTTTGAGAATGGCGTCTCGTTGGCTGCGGAGCCCTGCGTCGCGCGCTCCGCGGGCGTTGGCTCGCGCGCGGGCTGCTGGGTCTGTGCTTCGGTACGCACGGGGTCGGCCGCGCCGCCCGGGGTCGCATTGCCCGACCCGTAGCCGCGCATCAGCGCCGCGACCAACAGGAACCCCATCGACAGTGCAATCACCGCGACCGCGACCGTGAATCCTTTTCCTCTGAGCTTACTGTTCGCCATTTCCCTTATGCTTACTTTTCGTCCGGTGTCGTTCGCTGCGGCGCGGTCACGACGCTCCGCAGTGTGAAGAGTTGCAGCCCCATGCGCCGCGCGCTCACCTCCGCGCGCCTGCGCTCGCCCACGCCGCCCTCTGCAAACGGGCGGAGCGGTTTGTAGGTGACGACGTACTGCGCGCCGATGTCGCGCGCGACCTTCTCGGCCAACGCGGGCACCTCTTCCGGCGAAGACGGGAGGAGCACGCGCCCCCCTGCCTCGCGCGCCAGTTCAGCGAGCTGCGCCTCGCGCCGCTTCGTCGCCAGCGCGTAGTTCTTGAACCAGCGTCGCATCTCGAAGTCCGTGTCGAGGATGACGCTCACGGTTCGGCCCGTCCCGCCGAAGCTGACGGGGTTGTTGTGGTACTTCACGGCCTGCTCGACCAGCGACGCGAAGCAGAAGACGTGCACGCTCGCCTGCGCCGCCAAGAGGCTCCGCACCGCCCCCTTCGCGATGTCGTCCGCGCGAATCTCGTCTCTGGACTGCCCCTCCAGCCCATCGGTGAAGATGACGACGTGCGTGTTTCCAACGGGGCGCTCCTTCAGTTTCTCGGCCGCCGCTGCAAGACACTCCGAGAGGCGCGAGCGTGGCGCCGAGAAGAGTTTCGTCTTCAGCGCTTGGGTCACGACGGACGCGTCCGTCGTCCAGTCGAGCAGTAGCTCCGGGCGGCGCGCCGTGGTCTGGATGAGCGCCACACGATTGCCATCGCCGAGCCGCGCGACGAACCGGAGTGCGGCCTCGCGCGTTGCGTTCGCCGCGCCCGTCGAGGTCACCTGCCCGCCCATGTCGAAGACGAGCAGGACGTTGGCCGGGACGCGCCTCACGCTCCGCACGTGCTGCGGCACGCCGTCTTCGAGCACGAGCACGTCGTCGGCCGCGAGCGTCGGGTCGAAGCGCTCGCGGTCGTCGTATGCGACGACGGGCAGACGCACCTCTTCCGTGTAGACCTTGACAGTCTCCTGCTCCTCCTGCGCGGCCGGCTGCTGCGCGACGCATAGGGGTGCGGCGAAAAGGAGAAGGATAAGCGCGAGGCGTGCGGGGGGTCTGTCAAGCACGGAACACTCCGAAGAAGTTATTTGAAACGTCTGTCGGACATCATCGCATTGCGACGATGTCCGACACGTACTCTGCTTCGCACCACTCGCGAACCCGCAACGCGGGTTACTGGGCGGGCGTGCTGGCCGTGGCCGGCGCGGGCAGGCTGTGCAGCGCGTTGATGCGCCCCAAGACCTCCTGCGCGAGCCCCTCGACCTCATCCGGATTGTAGTTGGCCGCGCGGAAGGCGTCCTTAATCTGCTCCTCGCTCAACTGCGAGAGAATGTCGCCGATCCACTTCGCCTGCTCGATAGTGATGTTATCAAAGAGGCCGCTGTTCTTCCCGTGATAATCAAAATGGACACGGTCGCCTTCGACCTTGTCGAGGAAGCCGGTCTTGATGTACTTCTCCGGCTCGTTGCGGCTGTGCGAGATCGGCCCGCCGGTCTTGCCGAAGGTCGCGCCGAGGTCGCTGACGATGTAGCGCAACTCACCGCCGCCGCCGGACGGGACGAAGACGACCTTGTTGTTCGTGTCCTTCAAATCCCAGTTGTTGAGCAGACCCATCAGCACGACGAAGCCGGCGAACTCCTTCGTCCCCGCAAACGGATTCTTCGCCCAGCTCCACTCGTCGAGCCGCTTGTAGTCGTCGGGGCGTGCCTCGAAGCGGACGTTGGCGAAGCCCTTACCCTCGCAGCGCTTGACGCTCTTGTTCGAAGGCGGCTTCGGCGCGTTCGTGATCTGCACGCACGGGACGAGATAGTTGACCTCGGTCTGGTAACCGGCCGCCCAGACCAGACGCGTCGCGACCGTCTCGGGCTGCGCCTCGTTGCCCAGCTTGACGACCCAGTGCCGGCCCGAAGCGTCGCGCACGCGCCACTTCACAGAGTAGCCCTCCGTCATCGACTCTTCCCAGATGACCTGCTTCAGGTCGGGCTTCAACTCCTCGCCTCCCGGCCCGAGCAGAAGGTTGCGCGAGGAGATATCGGTCGGCTCCTGCCAAAGGACGGGCGTCCCCTGTTGCATCGCCTCTTGCTTCTCTTCCTTCTTCTCTTCCTTCTTGGACTGGCTCTGCCCCGCCTCGTTCTGCCCCACGGCCGGCGCGTACGCCGAGAGCGTCAGAACGGCTGACGCCAGTGCTACGATGACTGTTCGGAATAGATTGTTAGACATCTTCGACACTCCTCGATAAAAAATTCTCTCAGTCTCATTCGGGTGCGGGGGCGTCGATGAAGAAGAGTTGACTGTTGAAGCGCTCGGCGCCTTCTTCAACGGGAATGGGATAGTAGCGCCCGTCGGGGGTGAGCACGCGCGCCTTCACGTTGTCGCGCAGATAAGCGTCGAGCAGCACGTCCTTCAAGTACCTCTTTAAACGCTCGTCGCTGATGGGGGCGATGGTCTCGACGCGGCGGTCGAAGTTACGCGGCATCCAGTCGGCGCTGCCCGTGTAGACCTCCTCTTCGCCGCCGTTCTGGAAATAGTAGGCGCGGCTGTGTTCGAGGAAGCGACCGACGATGCTGCGCACGCGGATTGTTTCCGAGAGTCCCTCCACCCCCGGCTTGAGCATGCAGATGCCGCGCACGATGAGGTCGATGGGAACGCCGGCCTGCGAAGCTTCGTAGAGCGCCGCGATGACGCGCGTGTCGGCCAGACGATTAATCTTGACGATGATGCGGGCGGGGCGTCCCTCGCGCGCGTGCTCGGTCTCGCGCCGGATGAGCGCGATGGTCTTCTCCCGCAGCACGGCGGGCGAGACGAGAAGTTTTTTGTACTCCTTCTGGCGCGAGAAGCCGGTCAGGAAGTTGAAGAGGTCGGTGGCGTCGGCGCCGATCTCTTCGTCGGCCGTCAGCAGCCCGAGGTCTGTGTAGAAGTTCGAGGTGACCGGGTTGTAGTTGCCCGTCGCAAGATGCACGTAGCGACGGAGCGTCTCGCCCTCGCGACGGACGACGAGCGCAACCTTGCAGTGCGTCTTCAACCCGATGATGCCGTAGACGACGTGGACGCCCGACTCCTCAAGACGCTTCGCCCATCCGATGTTGTTCTCTTCGTCGAAGCGCGCCTTCAGCTCGACGAGCGCCGTCACCTGCTTGCCCGCCTCGGCCGCCCGGTAGAGCGCGCGCACGACCGGGCTGTCGCCGGAGGTGCGGTAGAGGGTCTGCTTGATCGCGAGGACGTTGGGATCCTCCGCCGCCTCCTCGATGAAGCGGATCACGGGATCGAACGCCTCGTACGGGTGATGGA
>JBJMGQ010000441.1:0-20042 GCA_045807845.1 Pyrinomonadaceae bacterium
CAGATGGCAGTACGCAGAAAAGACAAGGAGGCAGTAACAAGAATCGGAGGCGACGAGTAATGTATCACGCCGCCTCCGATTCTTTAGCAGCAGACGCATCTCCTGAAGGACGGATGCGTCAAGGAAACTTCTTCTCTTCAACTGCCTACTGCCTACTTCCTACTGCCTACTTCTTTACTTCCCTAATAAAGCATCTGGCAAATCTCGTCGAGGGACATGGTCACAGACTGATTGGCCTGTCCAGAGAAGGTCACAGACCCCTCCGTGCCGTTCAGCGCTATCTGGTAGACGTAGCGGGCGCCGGGTTTCTCCGAAGTGTTCACGACTCTCCATTCCAGATCATACATGACCATGCCGAAGCTGACGCGGTTATCAATGTAACTCATCGGCCAGAGCGTGAAACCGCCGATGCCGAGCACGGGGCCGGGATTCGCGGACTGTAAAGTGTCGGGCCCCTGAAGGGCCGTTACTTTCATTCCCTCTGGAATCGGCCCCTTCGGCGCGCTTATCTTCAAGAGGGAGAGCATGTCCATCGAACAAGCCATAATCTTTCTCCTTTCCGGGACAGCTTAAAACTTGAGGCTGGGCGAACGCGCCGCATAATATCACGACTCCGGCCACGGCGCTTCACTTCTGCCGTGACGCGAAAGCAAACAAGATTATGTTGATTCCATTCGGGATTACGACGATATCAATCGGGTTTGCGATGATATCAAGCCAGGGAAGTAACCCGGAGTGAGCGAGAAGCATATGAAGAAAGTTGAAACAGACATGAACGATGAGCTTCGCCCGGAGTATGACTTGCGCAGCTTGCATGTGAGCAGGTTAGGCCGAGGCCGGAAGAGTTTTGGCGAGGTAGTTCGTTTAGAGCCGGACGTGGCGAAAGTGTTTCCAGATGCGGATGCCGTGAATGAGGCGCTACGTTTCCTGATTAGAGTAACCAAAGATAATCAGCCCGCCCCCGGCCCCAAAGGCGACGCCTGACAACGGCATGCACCCGACGCCCCGGCACTCTGGAAACACGAAGGCAGCCAGAGCAAACATGCTCGGCTGCCTTCGTGTTTCTACTGGCTGCTGTCTGGTTCCTTTATGGAAGCTTCTGCCAGCTTGAGGAGAACTCGTCGGCGCGTTTTGTCTTCGTGTAGTTGGTGGCCTTGCGGTTGGAGCCGTCGGAGTTGACGACGAAGATGTCCACCCAGTTGTCGGCGTTGGCATTGTGGAAGCTGACCATCGAGCAGTCGGGCGACCAAGAGATGCTGCCGCCCGTGCTCTGCATGTCGCTCAAGCGCGTGAGCCCGGAGCCGTTCGCGTTGACGGCGTAGAGGACGCTCGCGTCGGAGCGGAACGCCACGCGCGAGCCCATGGGCGACCACACAGGCCCGCCGAAGGAGCCGACGGTGCCCGAGATTTTCGACTCGGGGCCGAGCCCGTTCGAAGGGGTGACGTAGATGCCGCGCCCGCCGCGGTCGCCTTCATACGCGATGAGCGAGCCGTCGGGCGACCATCTCGGGTTGGCGTCGAAGCCGGGGCCTGTGCTGAGCGCGATGCGGTCGCCGCCGTCGAAGGCGTTGAAGACATGGAGGTCTGAGCAGCCGCCGCAGGCCGCGAAGTTAACGACGACGAGGCGGCCCCCGTCGGGCGACCAGCTCGGGTCGCTGTCCGAAGTGCCCCCGGGCTTGTTGACGGAGACGTTCACAGGGTCGGCCGTGCTCTCTTCGCCGCCGGACGTAACTTCGACGACGTACACGTCGCCGCCGTCCCTGTAGGCCAGACGCGTCCCGTCGGGCGACCATTCAAAGGTGAAGGGGCAGACGGGAGTCGCGTTGCGCAGCGGATGCTGGTTGCTGCCGTCGGCGTTCATCAGAAAAATCTCGTAGCCGTTTCCGCGACGGTCTGAGAGGAAGGCGATGCGGTCGCCCTGCGGCGACCACTGTGCGGACACGTCGTCGGCCGCGTCGTCGGTCAGGCGCGTCTGGTGTTTGCCGTCGGCGTCCATCACGTAGATGTCGTTGATGTAGGAGTCGCTGCCGGTCGTGCTCTGGAAGACGATCTTGCCGTTGGACGACTGTTTCTTCGAGGGGGCGCTCTGCGCCGCGGCGCGTGCGGGGATGAGCGCGGCGGCGAGTGCCAGAACTGCGAGTGCGGGTAGAAGGCCCGCACGGCGGGGGAATGTCATCGAATCCTCCTCAATGTTTGACGGCCGAAGTAGTGAGACACCGGACTTCGCTTCCCGGGACTTCACTGTGCGCGGGGTTGACCTTCGGGGACGCTCCGCACGCGTGTCGTCCAGATGAGGCCGACGCAGTCTGGCGGGACGGCGAGGCTATCCGGGTTCTGTCAGTCGGGATTGATTACGGGTGTACAGGCTGAGCGCTGTAGGCTCGCGGACGCGGACGGCTGGGTCTCGCGTCGCACACATTCTGTTAAACGTCGCACAGATTATTTCTTATCGACACCACTGTCAAGCGCTACAAAGAAAGTGGAAATAGGATGAGACTTCCACCATCGCTTCGCACTCCGTCTCACACGCTTTGAAGAATAAGAGGCCAGCTCTTCTTTTGCTTCGTCCGCCGGAAAGTGTTATTGGTTCCGAGACATGAAGGTCAAGGTCGGCGTGATGGGCTCGGCCGGAGAGGCGCCGGCGGGAGCAGAGGGCGAGGCGCTGCGCGCGAAGGCCGAGGCGTTGGGGCGCGCGATTGCGGCACGCGGGTGCGTGACGTTGACGGGCGGGACGACGGGTCTGCCGCACGCGGCGGGCGCGGCGGCGCATGCGGCCGGGGGCCTGCACGTCGGCGTGTCGCCCGCCTCTGATGCGCGCGAGCACGCCGAGCGTTACGGGCTGCCGCTCGCGGCCACGGACGTGCTCGTCTACACGGGCTTCGGGCTGAAGGGGCGCAACGTCGTGCTCGTGCGCTCGTGCGATGTGGTGCTCATCTTTCGCGGCGGGATGGGGACGCTCAACGAGCTGACCATCGCGCACGATGAGGGTCGCGTCGCCGGTTGTCTGAAAGGCACGGGCGGCGTCGCCGACGAGGCCGAACGTCTGTTGCATGTTCTGCCGAAGAGGTCGAGCGCGCCCGTCATCTTCGACGAAGACCCCGAGCGTTTGCTCGAACGTTGTCTCGAAGCGTTGCAGGCTTCACGGCGCGAGGAAGGTTGAGATGGACTTAGGACTGAAGGGGCGCGTGGCTCTGGTCGCGGCGGCGAGCGGCGGCATCGGTTACGCGTCGGCGCTGGAACTGGCGCGCGAGGGCGCGCGCGTCTTTATCTGCTCGCGCGACGAGGGGCGCGTGCATGCGGCGGCCGAGAGAATCGCGGCCGAGACGGGCGCGGAGGTCACGGGCGTCGCGGCCGACGTGACGAGCGACGAGGAGACGGCGATGTTCGTCCGCGCGGCACAGGAGCAGGCCGGGCGCGTGGATGTGCTGGTGACGAACGCGGGCGGCAGCCCGGGCTCGATATCCGCGGAGACGGGGCTTGAGATGTACCGGCGGGCCTTCGAGCTGAACGCGCTCTCGGCCGTGCGGCTCGCGGGGCTGGTCGTGCCCGGGATGCGCGAGCGGCGCTGGGGGCGCGTCGTCAACGTCACGTCTATTTCGGTGAAGCAGCCCATCGAAGGGCTGCTGCTGTCGAACACTGTGCGCGCGGGGCTGACGGGTTGGGCCAAGACGCTCTCGAACGAGGTGGCCGCCGACGGCGTGACGGTCAACAACGTCGCGCCCGGCTGGACGCTCACTTCGCGACAGGAGGTGCTTGCCGTCGAGCGCGGCGCGCGACTCGGCCGGACGAAGGATGAGATGATTGAGGGCTGGGCGTCGGAGGTGCCGTTGGGTCGCATGGCACGCCCCGAAGAGATCGCCGCGGCCGTCGCCTTCCTCGCTTCCGAACGCGCCTCCTACATCACGGGCCAGACCCTCGTCGTCGATGGGGGCTGGGTGAAAGGACTCTTATGAGTGATAAGTGATGAGTAATAAGTGATAAGAAGAAGACACAGCCCGTCCTTCCTTCTTATCACTTATCACTCATCACTTATCACTCCTTTAATCATGGTTGCGAGAGGCTACGAGATTACGAACATCGTCGAGGCGCTGCGGACGGGGAAGGCTCTGGCGGCGGGCGACTTCGAGGCCGAGGCGTGGAAGCGTGCGCGCGCGGCGCACATCGCGCGTTACTGGTCGGGCGAGGATGCGCCGCAGGGGCGCCGCGCCGAGGCGCGCATCGTGTGGGACGCCGAAGGCTTCACCGTGCGCTTCGACTGCCGGCAGACGGAGCCGCTCGTCGTCTCGGCCGCGCCGCGGCTCGAACGCAAGACGTTGCGGTTGTGGGACAGGGACGTGTGCGAGATTTTCATCACGCCCGAGACCGAGCGCATCAAGCATTACTACGAGTTCGAGGTGGCGCCGACGGGCGAGTGGATCGACCTCGCGCTCACGGTCACGTTGGAGGGGCGCGACACCGACTGGGACTTCAGCTCAGGCGTGAAGGCCGCCGCGCGCGTCCGTCCCGATGCGGTCACTTCGGGTCTGCGCGTTCCTTGGAAGGCGCTCGGGCGCACGCCTTCGAAGGACGAGCGCTGGCGCTGCAACCTCTTCCGCTGCGTCGGCCACGACCCAACCCGCGGCTACCTCACATGGCAACCCACGCACACACCCGAGCCCGCCTTCCACGTTCCGGAGAAGTTCGGGTGGATAGTTTTTAAGTGAGAGTAGGCAGTAGGCAGATGGCTGTAGGCAGTTAAGAGCAGAACCAAGCAGGTCATATAAAACGAGGCGGCCGAGTCTTTCAAAACCGGCCGCCTCGTTTTATGCCACCTGCTTCGCCTTTGTCTTAACTGCCTACAGCCATCTGCCTACTGCCTACTTCATTTCAATCCCTTCAGATATTCAAGGAGGAGGGCGCGGTCTCCGTCTTCGGTGAGGTGGATGCCGAGGAGGAAGCCGGGGCTGGTCTGCGCGTCCTCCTGCTCCTCTTCGAGGCGCTCGTAGCGGACGGGCTTGCCGTAGAGGCGCGCGCTCTGTTCGCCGAGCTTGAGCGTGAGGCGGAGCGTGACGCCGTCGCCGACGAGGTAGCGTTCGCCGAGACGGATGGCGGGGAGGACGATGCCGAGGCCGCTCTCGCTAACGTCGCGCGTGTGGCCGGCGACGCCACCCGCGGGCGGCGCTCCCGGCGCCGAGTCGAGCAGCGAGACGAAGACCGCGAGGCGCACCTGACGGCGCGGCGCTCGCCGCCGGTTGCCCACGAACTCGCGCAGGCGGCTCGCGATTGTGCGTAGTCGCTCCGGCATCTCTTCCTCGCGCGGCCCCTTCGCGGGGTCGGCGGCTGTGGGGAGAGTCGTCGCGCTCGCCCCGCGCGGCGCGGCCGCTGTGTTTGAAAGCTGAACTGCGTTGGAGGCGGGGCACTTGGCGGCCCTTCCCTTGCGGCGGTGAGACCGTAACGGCCGCTGGCCCGATTGTAGCCGCACGCGCGCGGCCCGCGCAAACGTTATCTCCGCCGTGCGCCAGTTCTCGGGCCTCAGTTGTCGGGCGCGTCCACCTCCATGCGACGCGTCTCGCCCTCGCGCAGAGTGATGCGCGGCGCGGCCGGCGCGCGGCGCCTGACCTCCTGCTCGAAGGCGCCGGCGAGCGCCGCCTTCTGCAAAGTCAAGACGCGGTAATCGCCCGGGGGCGCGGTGATGGAGCACACGTTCGCTTCGTCCGTCACGCAGTAGAGTGACTGCCCGGAGGGCGACCACGTGGAGAGGTCTGCGGGCAAGAGGTAGACGAAGGCGTTGTGCAGTCGCTTGCCAACGGCGCCGCGGACGGTCACGTTCAGCGTCGCGGGGTTGCGCGCGTAGACGATGCGGACGCCCTCAGCCGAGGCGCCTTCGGCCAGCTCCAGCGGCTCGCGCAGCAGGTCTTTGCCGTTCCAGGTCATCGACTTGAGGTAGATTCTGTCGTCGGCGCCGCCGATGGTCGGATGGATGACGAACTTGCCCGCGGCCAACCCTTCGACGGCGAACCGGCCGCCATCGACGCCCGCGGAGTTTGTCGCCGAGGCGTCGAGCACGGTGACCCCTTCGTCAAGACGCGTCACGGAGATGCGCCCGTAGCGCGGCGTGGCTCCACCCTCGATTGAGATGGTGCCTGCGATGCGCCCGCCGTCGGCGACCTCGACGACGAACTCGGAAACGTCGCCCGACACGTCCAGATTGCGATGCGTCGGCGCGTAGGAGTGCTTGCGCCGCGGGGGGTTGTAGGTGCCGTTCGCGTTCATGTTCGTGGCCGCAACGACGTTGGTGTTCGCGCTGGCGGTGTCCACGACGACGGCAACGTCCGACGCCGTCTCGTACTCCTCGGGCGGCTTGACGTTGATGATGTAGGCGCCGTCGGGAATCTCTTTGAGCTGCCAGCGCCCCTCCTCGTCGGTTAGCGTGCCGTTCGGGCCGTATTCGGAGGAGTCGTAGTAGGCGGACGCGGGCCGGCTCGGGGCCAGCGGGTCGTCGCGGCGCGTGATGGAGACGCGCGCGTGCGCGACGGGACGGCCGCCGCGGCGCGCGCGCACGACGCCCGCGATGGTGCGCAGTTCGAGATCGGGGATAGTGATGTCTATGTCGGCGCGCTCGTCGCCGGCCGCGACCTTGATGACGCCGGCCTCCTTCAAGTTCGTCGTCGAAGGATAGAAGGTCATGAGGAGTTGCTGCGTGAAGATCCCACGGAACATCCCGGAGAGGTCTTCGCCCATCGAGCCAACGTTGCTGCCCTCCGTGCCGTGGTTGATCGACTCGTTGACGCCGACGAGGTACTCACCCGGCGGCAGCCCCGTCACGCGAAACATGCCGCGATCATCCGTGCGCAGCCCCGAGAGCGAGACGATGGACGCGCCCGTCAGATACCTCTGCATGCGGTCGTCGGCGCCGCGGCGCATGAGGCTGAGCGTGACGTTGACCGCGGGGTCGCCGTCGGCGTATGAGACGCGCCCCCCGATGGAGGCGCCGCGACGCGCATGCACCGTCACGGTCAAATCCTGCTTACCATCCACCTCGACCATGTCGAAGTACTTGCGCCCCTCGCCGAGGTCGGGCATCCCCGAGGCGCCGCGCATGTCGTCAACGCTGATGAAGCCGACGGGCGAGAGCACACCGGGCACGTCCGCGAAGGCGTAGTAGGTGCCGACGCGCACGCCCCGGAATAGAAAGTCGCCGCGCGAGTCGGTCAACGCGGCGTACTCGTTGCGCCCGCTGCCGCCTTCGGTGATGAGCATGACGCGCGCGCGCCGCACGGGCCGGGTCGTGTCGTCATAGACGACGCGGCCACGCACGGTCGAGTTATCCGGTGTCTCATCCTGTTTGCTCTCGACCGCCTGCACTTGCACGTTCTGCGCGAGGGAATGATGGCGGCGCGGGCTGCCGGCCTCGGCCGGCGCGAGCAGCGCGCAGGCGAGCGCGAAGAGCGCCACCGCGGGCGCCAGCCACTTCGTTAATGTCCGTGCGAAGTTCATCGTCGTGATGTGGTGTAGTGGCGCGCTGCTACTTGGAAGGCGAGAACTGCTTGCCGCCCACGTCCTTCTTCTGAAGGCCGAACTTGTCGAGATAGAAGGAGAGGCGTCCCGTGCGACCGTAGCGCTCGGGCTCGGCGCGCGCCGTGAAGGACTTGGCGTCCGAGGTGACGTTGACGTTGAAGCGGTAGCCGGTCGTCTCCGTGCCGAGGATGTCCTGCGGGACGTAGCCTGCGCGCACGAGCGCGTTCAGGTCGGCGTAGCTGCCCGAGTGTTGAAGCGCGTAGGCGAGCTGCGCGGCCTGTATGCGCTGGAGCATCTCCTCTGCGTCCTGCTCGTGCGCGGCGATGCGCTGCTCGGAGAAGAACTTCTTGCCCTGCTTCTTGACGGCCGCCGCGCCTTCGCGGTCGCCGATGATCCATACGCCGCGCTCGCGAATGAGGCTCACGGGCTCGACCTTCAACTCCTTACCCTCGCCCGTTCTGACGAAGACGGTCGCCTCCTCGCCGCTCAACTGCTCGCCCGTGATCTCGAAGTCTGTGGGCACGGAGGGCGACAGGCGCGCGAAGTCGGTCTGGAAGTCCTTCAGCTCTTCGGGGCTGAGCGCTTCGATGGCCGGGCGCAGGATGGACATCAGCATGGCGTCGCGGAAGCGCGACTCCCTGAGCGCGGTGTAGTAGGCGCGCACCACCTCGGTGGGCGACGCTTGCGCGGCGGCGGGCGCGCTCGTCTGTGTGCCCGCCTGCGCGCGCGCCGACGCAGAAGAGGCGAAGGCGAGCAGGCAGAGTGCGAGCGTGAAAGTCTTAAGCTTCGTGCGTCTGTTCATCTTGGCTAGTTCTTTCGGCAAGGCGGCTCGGGGAGGGGCTGCGGAGAGTCTTAAACTGTTAAGTCCGGCGCAAAGAGAACGGCTGACCACGGAACGTTAGACGCCCCGCGGTCAGCCATTGTTCCATCCGCGCGCGCGCGGGGTCAAGCGAGCCCTGAGCTTAACGCTCTTCGGGCGCGCGCCGCCCCGCGAGCAGCCACTCGCGCCCGACCGCAAAGAGCACCACGGCCAAGACGATGAACGGGATGATGCCGAGCACGTCCGACCAAGGCCCTGCGTTGAGCGGGTTCCTCTCGCCCCACGCCGTCATACTCTTGTTGAAGTTCGTGAACCACGGCACGCCCGCGAGGAACGCGATGATGATGCCCGCAATGGCCCCGCCCGCGATGTAGCCCGACGCCATCAGCACGCCCGGGCTCTTGTCCCCTTCGGCGACCAGCTCGTCCTCGGTCATATTACGGTGCGCCAGACGACGGCGCAGGTACTTGTCCACCAGCCAGCGCACCATCCCGCCGACGAAGATCGGCGACGACGAGGAGAGCGGCAGATAGACGCCCACGGCGAAGGCGAGCGAAGGGATGCCCGCCATCTCAAGCACGACCGCGATCATCACGCCGAGCAGGACGAGGCCCCACGGCAGCTCGCGGTTGAGGATGCCCTTGATGATATAGCTCATCAGCGTCGCCTTCGGCGCGCCGAACTTCTCCACCTCGCGCCCGCCCTCGGTCGCCTTGTGCGTGCCGTTGATGCCGGGGTCTACGTAGTAGACGGGCGTGCCCGCCTCGTCCACCAGATACTTGCCCGACTTCGCGCCCTTCTCGTCAACCTTGAACCACGCGCGATACTGCTTCGTGTCGGTGATGCCCTGATCGTCGGGCACGGTCTCGCTCGGCGGCGCGAGCTGGCGCACGTCGGCGCGCACGTCGGCCGGCAGTTGCAGCTTCGACGCGGGCACGTAGACGGTCGCCGCGCCGTTGAGGCTGATGAGAATCGGCCCGAGTATCAGAGCCGACGCGCCCGCGCCGATGAGGATGGCAATCTGCTGTCGCCAAGGGGTGGCGCCGACGAGGAAGCCGGTCTTCAAGTCCTGCGAGGTCGTGCCGCCGTTCGACGCCGCGATGCAGACGATGGCGCCGATGGAGAGCGCCGTCACGTAGTAGCCCGGGCCCGTCCAGCCGATGATGAGGAAGATGAAGCAGGTCAAAAGCAGCGTCGCCACCGTCATCCCCGAGATGGGGTTCGACGACGAGCCGATCTCACCCGTCAGTCGCGAAGAGACGGTGACGAAGAGGAAGCCGAACGCGATGATGAGCAGCGCACCGAGCAGGTTGAACTGAAGGTGCAGTTGCGGGAGGAGCATGATGGCCGCGATGAGCACGATGATGCCGCCCAGCACGAACTTCATCGACAAGTCCTGATCGGTGCGCGGCGCCGCGGCCGTCGCCTCCTGCCCGCCGCGCAGGTCTGCCAGTCCGCCTTTGAGCCCGTGCCAGATGGTCGGCAGGCTCCGGAAGAGGCTGATGATGCCGCCCGCCGCGACCGCGCCCGCGCCGATGTAGAGGACGTAGGCGTTGCGGATGGCGTCCGGATCCATCTCGCCGATGGGCGTCGTCCCGGGCGGGACGATGGTCTTGCCGAGGTAGGGGCCGAAGAAGGAGATCATCGGGATGAGCACGAGGTAGGCGAGCACGCCGCCCGCCGCCATGATGGACGCGATCTGCGGCCCGATGATGTAGCCGACGCCTAAGAGCGCCGGGTTTGACTCGACCGAGAGCGACGCGTTGCTGAAGGGCGCGCCGAAGACCTTCGTCGGGTACTCCTTCCAGGCGTAGAAAGACTTCATCAGCGTCGTGTAGACGAGGCCGACGCCGAAGCCCGCGAAGATGGTCTTGGCGCCCGTGTTCGACGCCTCGGCGCCCGCCCCCGACCGCTCCCACTCGGCGCGCGCCGAATCCGAAGCCTGCGCGCGCGACTCGTCGGAGGCGCCCGCCTTCAAGACCTCTGCGCACGCCGTCCCCTCCGGGTACTTCAAGAGCCCGTGCTGCTGCACGATGAGCGCGCGCCTGAGCGGAATCATCATCAGGATACCGAGCAGTCCGCCGAGCAGCGCGACGAGGATGGGGCGCGACCACTCAAGGTCGAAGCCGAGAATCATGATGGCCGGCATCGTCACGCCGACGCCGAAGGCGATTGATTCGCCTGCGGAGCCGGCCGTCTGCACGATGTTGTTCTCAAGGATGGTCGCGTTGCGCCCGCCGAGTTTCGAGAGGATGCGGAAGAACGTGATGGAGATGACGGCGACGGGAATCGAGGCGCTCACCGTGAGGCCGACCTTCAGCACGAGGTAGAGCGACGACGCCCCGAAGATCATGCCGAGGATGGTGCCGACGATGACGGCGCGCACCGTCAGCTCGGGCATCAAGGTCTCGGGCGCGATGTAGGGCTTGTAAGCGACCGCGTGCGGCTCGTCGGGCTTGAAGCCGACGATATCCGGGTACTCGTTCGTCACGGCCACCTGGTGCTTGGAAGGGTCAAGTGCGTCAGACGACATCAGAAGTGACCTCCAACCGATATTTGTCGAGCTACAAGGGAAGAGCCTTTTAAAGGGGACAGTGGCGCTACTTTACACGCGGCTCGGGGGCAGAGGCAAGCCAGTGGGAAGTGATAAGTGATGAGTGATAAGTGATGAGAAAGGAGAGGCGCGCCTTATCTTCTCTTATCACTTATCACTCATCACTTATCACTTCTTCAGGGTTTGCAGACGCGGCAGGGACGATACCCGGCGGCGAGGGCGGTGTTGGGCGAGTCGAAGTCTGCGCGCTGGCTCGCGGGGACGCGGGTGGCCCAGTCGCAGTCGAGCAGGTGATAGATGGCGAGGCTGCGGTTGCCGACGACGGGGCGCGCGGCGACGGTCAGGGGCTGCGTCGTCGTCGCGGGCGGCGTGCCGGTCGCGTTCGAAGCGAAGAGCGGCGGCGGCGGCGCGGGCGCGGCGAAGAGCGTCTGCGCAGTGCGCGCGGGGCCGACGGCGGGGACGGGAGCGCCTCCGGCGGGGAGCGCCGTCGTCGTCTCGGCGTAGTAGACCGCGCGGAAGAGTCCGTAGAAGAGAAGCAGTATGAAGAGCGTCAAGAGCGTCAGTATCATCCCCGCGAAGCCCTCGGCGCCGAAGGCCGCCCACAGATATCGCAGCAGAAAATTGTGCAGCGGTATCCACCAGATGTAGCCGTACGAATCGCCGAAGGCGCTCTTGGCGAAGTAGAACGTGTTGCCGCGCAGGTCGGCCGGATCGCGCGGCGCGACCTGCGCCGAGGCCCCCGTGCCCGTCGTATTGAAGATGCTCTGAACAGTCGAAGAGTCGGGCGTCGCCGGAGTCTCACGCCAAGCCTTCGGCGGCCAGAGCCTGTCGTCTATGTCTCGCGGCGGCGGCGCGGGGCGGCGCGCGACTTCGCGCGTGCGCGTGCGCACCTCCACGTCGGCCGGCGCATTCATCCAGCCGGGGAGCCCGGAGGGCGGCTCGACCAGCTCGGTCAAAGGCGGCGCGGCCGTCGGGCCGGAGATGCAGGCGGCCTTGAGCGCTTCGGCCAGACGCGCGTGCTCGCCGCCGATGGCCTCTATCTTCGGGAAGAGTTCGGACGCGCCGGGGTTGGCGAAGTCTGCGCGCGTGAAGAGCAGGTTCTCGTCGTGGTGCTCGCGCCAGAGTTCGGGGCGCTCGGCCAGAGAGATGAGCGAGAGGTAGACGACGAGCGCGGAGAAGTTGTCGGTGTCGGCCGAGAAGTGCGCCACGTCGCGCGCGGGATGCTGGTAGTGCTGGTGCCCGACCTCGCTCGCCTTGAGCCCCCGGAGCGCGGGCACGTACATGCCGTCGAGGTCTACGAGACGCAGGCGCCCGCCCTCGACGATGATGTTGCCGTGCTGTAGGTCGCCGTGCGCGACGCCCGCGTCGCGCAGAGCAGCGACGAGCCTGATCCATTCGTCGGCCATGTGCAGTAGCGCCTCGCGGCGCCCGACGGCCTCGTCGAGATACACGTCGAGCGTCGGCCCCTCGACCCACTCCATGATGAGGACGGGGTAGCGGCGGCCGGCGACGAGGATGCCCTTGGTGAAGTATTTAAAGCGCGGGAGCGCGGCGATGCGATGGGCGTTCAAGTGCGCGTCGAGCGCGCGATAGCGCTCCTCGCGGTCGCCGAGAAAGCCGCGGAAGCAGCGCACCGCCAACGTCTCGCCGCCCGCGTCGCCGGGGTTGAGCTTGAAGACGTAGGCGAACTGCCCCGACGTGACGAGCGGCATGCCCAGACGGTCAACGGCCGGCAGCAACCGCTTCAGCGACGGCTCCTCGAAGCAGACCAAAGGACACTGCACCGCCTCCGCGTAGTGCCGCGCCGTGGGCCAGAAGTTTGTCGTCGCGTTCTGCATAAAACAGTAGGCAGCAGGCAGATGGCAGTAGGCAGTTAGTCGGTGACGGTCATTCCTGGTTGTTGGTTGTCAGGCAGTTGGAGTTAACAAATAATCCCCTCAGAAATTCGCTGCTCTTACCTGCCTACTGCCATCTGCCTGCTGCCTACTTCCCTTCCACTGCTACCCTGACGACCGCCACGTCGTCGTCCTTCATCCTCGCGGCGGCGCGCTCGCGCCGGACGAGTTCGGCGAGCGAGCCATTTTCCGATGCGGCGAGCAGAGAATCAAATCGCTCGGCCTCGGGGTCGCGTCGCGCCGCGGCGTCGAAGTACCACGCCGAGAGCGCGTCCGTCATGAGCAGGAACGTGTCCCCGGGCTCGGCGCGTCCTTCCCGTTCCACGAGTCGCGCGAGCGCCGCGTCGCGCAAGGCTTCGCTCGAAGGCACGAGCGGCGGGGTCGAGCCGAACTCTTCGGGCTTGGAGAGCGGGAAGGCCGCGAGCACTTCCCCGCCCCGCCTCTGCACGAGGCACGAGTCGCCGAGCGCGACCGCGTTCCAAATCATCCGGCGCCCCGCAGGTTCGAGCCGCAGCCCGACGAAGGCCGCGTACGACCCGGCGCTCCGCTTCTCCTCGGCATACCAAGAGAGCTTTCGCCCCTCCCAAGAAGCGTGCAGCCACTCGCCCTGCTCCTTCAGCCACGGCCCGAACTCGCGGGCGGTCAGCGGCGCGCGCACAGCCCCCACCCACTCCGCGGCCAGACGCACCGCCCAACGCCGCGCGTCGAAAGCCTCCGTCGCCCCGTCGGCCACGGCGAACCGCAAAGCCCCCGCGTCGAGCGCCACCGCGTCCTCACACTCCTCCGCCGCGCTCCCCTCCTTCGGGAGTACGAAGTGCCGTGTCTGTATGCGATAGCGGTCGCTCATGTTGGAAGTAAATAGGCCGTAGGCAGATGGCAGCAGGCAGTTGTTCCGCGTTGCGGATGTAGAAAGGTCAACTCATAGTTTTCGACAGCAGTGCTCTCAACTGCCTGCTACCTTTACTGCCATCTGCCTACCCCTCACTCCCCCATCCAGATGTGCGGGGGCATGCCGGTGAGGGAGGTGCCGATCTCGTAGAACTGGACGACCGAGGAGGGGTCGGCGTTGAAGACGAAGCCGCGCGAGCCCTCGGCCGCGGGGACGCCGAGCTGCTGCGCGGCGCCGAGGAAGTTCTCGGGCAGGATGCTTGAGATGCGGAAGAGCGTGCGCGCGAAGCCGTCCTTGAGCATCGACTCTTCGGCCGGATACTCGACCTTGCGCGAGCGGCTCGAAGAGACGTGGCAGTTGAAGAGGAGCACGCGGCCGTCGTCGGTGCCGAGCGACATGATGGCCTCGCCGTCCTGCGTGGGGTCGCCGTCGCTCGACTCGCCGTCGGTCAGGTGGAGCACCGTCGGCGGGAAGCCGCGCGGGTGCGCGCCCAACCAGCCTTCGATGATCTCGCGCACGCGCCCCAAAGCGCGGCACATCGGAGTGCCGCCCTCCGCGTGCGCGTGCACCCAGACGGGGTAGCGCACAGGCGTCTCGACGTAGCCGCCCACGCCGTCGGGCACGCGGCGATAGCCCGACTCGATGCGCGCAGGGTTGTCGGCCACGGCCGAGACGGGCGCGACCGTCCGTCCCGCGAGCGCGCCGCCCAAGCCGATGCCGACCTGCCGGCCGTAGCCGACGACGGCGACGTGATAGTAGTCGCGCACCTCCTCGGTCTTGGTGCAGCGGATGACGAGGTCGTGCAGCGCGTGGTTGACCGCGTTGGCGACGAAGTCGGCCTTGCGCCCCGAGCCCTCGCCGCCGAACGGGTCGGCCATCGAGCCCGACTGGTCGAGCAGAAAGACGATGAGCGTCGGGTTGGCGCGCGTGATCTGTGCCGTGTATGCCATTCAGGAATATCGAGTGATGAAGAGGCCGTCGGCTAAACTGTCAACGGGCGGCGGCCTCGGGGCCGTGCGTGAAGGCGCCCGCCTGAAAGCCGCTCTGATGCTCGCGGAGGAGCCCGAGGTAGATGTAGACGGTCAGCACGTGCAGCGAAGAGTTGAGCATCCCGAGCACGGCCGTCTGCAAGAGCAGCGTCGGCAGAAGGTCGAGCCTCCCGCTGTTCGCGAAGCTCATCGTCACGACTATATTGAGGACGAAGACGAGCAGCCCCCAGAGGAAGTAGGTGATGAAGAGCAGCCCCTTGTAGCCGCTCGTCAACTCCTTGCTCCGGTTCAGCGCATCCATCGGCCCGCGCCCCTCGATGATGGCGACGGGGACGCAGACGGCGTACATCAGGCTGAAGATGATCCCCGGCACGATGAGCAGAATGTAGCCGACGGACGTGACGAGCGAGTAGAGCAGTGTCACGAGGAAGACCTTCGGCAGCACCTTCAACCCGCGCAACAGGCACGCGCCGGCCGACGCGCGCCCCACGCGCTGCAAGTCCACGACGGCGTAGACGAGCGAGCCCGACAGCAGCGCTCCGCCCGCCATCGTCAGCAGCCAGAGGAGCACGTTGGCTGCGCCCATGTGGACGTGGACGACGCCGCGTCGCACCGGGACTCCCATCGCGTCCATGATGCCGTACTGGAGGAGCGCCTGCGGCAGCATCGCCACCAGCACGAGGATGCCGACGAGCGTGAAGTGCTTGCGATAGACGGCGAGCATCGGCGAGATAACGTCGCGCGCGCCTTTGAAGAGCGGCGACGGAATCTCCGCGGCCGGCGACCATGCGTCGTCCGAGCCGGAACTGTCGGGCGCCGTCCACGATGGCTCGCCCGTCGCATCGAAGGGCTCGCTCGCGTCGTCGAAAGGCTCAGAGTTGCCCGCCCAGCCGGACGTATCCAGTCGCGCGTCGCACGCCTCGCATGTAATCGCGCCGTCGCGATTGACGTGGCCGCAGAGCGCGCATAGGGGGTTGTTCATGAGGTTGCTCCTTACAGTCTAAAACTCTGTTGGCAGGATTCTCGAAGGCGCCGCCCGAGGCCCCGGCGGCCGGACGCGACGCGCCCAGACAATATCCAACGTTGCGCCGCCGCCTGTCAATTACGAGGCTCGCGGCCGGGCTCACGCCGCGCGCGCTCTGTGCTAAACTCGCCGCTCCCGTAACGTTTCAAGCTCTGAACAGACCCACACAGGACGCACGTACAAGACGATGCCGAAGCACCTTCTCTCCTGCACGCTGCTGCTGCTGCTCCTCCTCCTGCTCGCCCCGTTCGCCGGCCCGGCTCCTAACGCGCGTGGGGCGCGCGCATCCGTGCCCGCCCCACGCGCCGCGTCTATCCCAGCGCCCGAAGATGTGCTCGGCTTCCGCCCCGGCGACGACCGCAAGCTCGCGTCTTGGGCGCAGACGGTCGAGTACTTCCGCCGCCTCGCCGCCGCGAGCCCGCGCGTGAAGTTCGAGGAGTTGGGGAAGACGACCTTGGGCGCGCCCTTCGTCCTCGCGACCATCAGCGCGCCCGAGAATATCGAGCGGCTCGAAACTTACAAGGACATCCAGCGTCTGCTCGCAGACCCGCGCCAGATCGGCGGCGGGCGCGAGGTCAAGGCCGAAGGTTATATCAGCAACGGCAAGACCGTCGTGCTCATCACCTGCGGCGTCCACTCGACCGAGGTCGGCTCGTACCTCTCAGGCATGCTCATCGCGCACCGCCTCGCTTCGTCGGACGAGCCCGAAGTGCAGGAGATACTGCGCAACACCATCGTCCTCATCGTCCCTTCACTCAACCCCGACGGCGTGGACATCGTGAAGAACTGGTACGACCGCACGCTCGGCACGCCGTACGAAGGGACGAGCCCGCCCGAGCTGTATCATCATTACGTCGGCCACGACGACAACCGCGACTGGTACGCCTTCACGCAGGTCGAGACGCAGCTCACGGTGGACAAGGTGCACAACGTCTGGCACCCGCAGATCGTCCACGACATCCACCAGCAGGGCGCCTACGGCTCGCGCCTCTTCCTCCCGCCCTACATGCAGCCCGTGGAGCCGAACGTGCCGCGCCAGCTCGTCGAAGGCTACACGGAGCTGGGCCGCTTCATGGGCGACCAGATGCTCAAGGCCGGATTCCGTGGCATCACTTGGGACTCGACCTACGACGCATGGACGCCCGCGCGCGCATACTCGCACTACCACGGCGGCGTTCGCATCCTCTCCGAGACGGCCTCGGTCAACCTCGCCACGCCCATCAACGTGAAGCCCGAACAACTGCGCGCGGGCGAGGGCTACGACGCGCGCAAGGCCGCGCCCAACATCCCAGTCCTCTGGCCCGGCGGCGAGTGGCATCTGCGCGACATCACGAACTACATGACGACCGCCGCGTTCGAGCTGCTCAAGCACGCCGCGCAGAATCGCGAGGCATGGCTCCGGCGCTTCTACTCAATCGGCAGAGAGGCCGTGCGCCCGCGCAAGCGCGGCGAGTTGTACGGGTTCATCATCGAAGAGAGCGACCCCCGGCATCGTCTCTTCAACGGCCCTCTGGAGTTGCAAAGAATCCTTGAGCGGGGCGGGGTCAAACTTGAAGGCACGAACAGGGGACTGCTCGTGCGGATGGATCAGCCTTACGGCGGCTTCGCCAAAGCGCTGCTCGAAGCACAGCACTACCCCGACCTGCGCGATTCTTCCGGCCACCCCATCCCGCCTTACGACGTGACCGCGCACACGCTTTCGCTGCTGATGGGCGTGAAGGCGACCCCCGTCTACGCCCCTTTCAAATACAGGCGGACGAACCGAACCATCGAAATCGGCGACGCGGAGGTGGTAGACCGGCGCCTCGCCGTCTACAAGTCTCACGTCCCCTCGATGGACGAAGGCTGGACGCGCTGGGCGCTCGAAAAGCAGTTCTCCGTCCCATACACTTCGCTCGAAGATGCGGAGGTGCGCAAGGGCAACCTGCGCGCGAAGTACAACACCATCATCATCCCCGACCAGTCGCCGCGCGCGCTACTCGAAGGCCACCGCAAGGGCTCGATGCCGGATGAGTTCACGGGGGGTCTGGGTAAGGAGGGCGTGAAGGCTCTGCGCGAGTTCGTCGAGCAGGGCGGGACGCTCATCGCCTTGAACGACGCTTCGAACTTCGCCATCGAGCAGTTCGGCCTGCCCGTCCGCGACGTGACGGCCGAGCTGAAGCGCACGGAGTTCTACTGCCCGGGCTCCATCCTGCGCACCGTGCTCGACACGACGCACCCGCTGGCGAAGGGGATGCCGCGCGAGTCCATCGCGTGGGTCGAGGACTCGCCCGTCTTTGAAATCAAGAGCGACCCGCTGGCGCTCGCGCGCGCCCGTGTCATTGCGCGCTACCCCGAAACGGGCACGCCCCTGCTCTCGGGCTGGCTCCTCGGCGCGGAGAAGATTCGCGGCAAGGCCGCGCTCGTCGAGGTCGGGCTCGGTCAGGGGCGCGTCTACCTCTTCGGCTTCCGCCCGCAGTACCGCGCGCAGTCGCTCGCCACCTACCCGCTGCTCTTCAACGCCCTCTCGAACTAGGCAGTAGGCAGATGGCTGTAGGCAGTGGCTCCGCTCTCGGACGTTGGGCGATTAATCAGGAGCAGCCGGCAGAAAGGTTTTTAACTGCCTACTGCCATCCGCTTACTGCCTACTGCATCTCCTTACGACTTCGCCACGCTGACGACCGCCGCGACGACCGTGACGACGAGGAAGAACAAGTAGGTGACGAAGAAACCGGCGACGAGCAGCACCGAGGCGAGCACCGTCCGCACGGGGCGCAGCCCGTAGACGGCGCGCACGGCGAAGTACATGTAGACGATATCCACCGTCCACTTGAGGGCCGCGATGGTGTAGTTGGCCGGGCCCTGTTTGATGCCGATGCAGAAATAGACCGGCCAGAGCAGCACCGTCGTCAACATCGAGAACGAGACGAAGTGCATCGAGAAGACGAGGTGCTCGACGAAGTATCGGCGCGAGAAGATGAAGACGAGCTGGAGCACGAGCGCGAAGACGCCGACGAGCGGTAGTGGCATGAGCGACATGTAGTGCTGCCACTTGTCGCTCACGCGGTCTAGGAGCGAAGACAGATCCATCTGCTTTGCCGCCGCCAGCCGTTCGAGCGGCTTGCTCGCATCGGGGCTCGCCTTCTGCTGCGCCAGCAGTGATTCGAGGTCGTAGGTCGAGACCGGCTTGTAGACCGAGTAGACGAAGAAGCCCAACGCGAGGATGCCGAGGCAGAGGTTGAGCGGCTTGAGATAGCGCTTGCGCCGGCCGGCGACCCACTCGTTGGTGAGGAAGCCGGGACGCAGCAGCAGCGCCCAGATGGTGTGGAAGAGTTTCGAGTGCTCGACGCTCGTCAACTCCTGCGCGGCCTCCGTGAAGAAGTGTCGCACCGTGAGGTCGCGCGCCTCGGGGCGCTTCTCGCCGCAGCCGTGGCAGTAGTCGCCGACGAGTACCGTCTCGCACTCCGGGCAGGGCGCGGCGGCAGAAGCTTGCGCGGCGGCGCCGTCGTCCACCGCACGCGACACTTCCGCCGCGCGGTTCAAGCCCGCGCCCGCATGCCCCGCCGTCTGCAAGCTCTCCGCCACGCGCTCACTTCTCCTCGCCGCTCTTGCCCCGCACCGAGCCCGCAATCTTCTTGCGCGTCGTCTCGCCCGTGTCGATGACGGGGATGCCCTCGCCCACCTCTGCGTGCGGGCGCGGGATGACGTGCGTGGCGACGACCTCGCCGACCCTGCGTGCGGCAGCCGCGCCCGCATCCACGGCCGCGCGCACCGCGCCCACCTCGCCGCGGACGATGGCCGTCACGAGCCCCGCGTCAATCTTCTCGTAGCCCACCAGCCGCACGTCCGCCGCCTTCACCATCGCGTCCGCGGCCTCGATCATCGCCACCAGCCCGCGGCACTCGACCATCCCAAGCGCATCCATCCCTCGTACCTCCCCTGTACTCATCTCCGCGCGTCACCCTGCGCGACGGTAGACCAGTTTAATCTGCTGCGCGCCCAACTCCCCGCTAATGTTCGTCGTGTTCGTCAGCATCTTCCCGTCGGAAGAGACCTGCCACTTCTGCATCATGTCGAGGGTGTAAGGGCCGCTCTGCCCCTTCCGCGTGATGCGCGCAGAGGCGACCACCTTGTCGCCCTCCCACTTCGTCTTCGACTTGACCTCGCCCACGCCGAGCGTCGCGGGGTTCGTCTCGCCGCGCTCGTCCGTGTAGTAGATGAACTCCTTCAACTCCTCCTGACCGTTGAGGCGGAGCGTGTGCTTCATCTTCAACTCCGGGTCGGCGTGCGTGATGACGAGCGTCGCGTCGGCCTTCGAGAGCGGCTTGTCGCTCCACTCGCCGAAGTCGCTCTTCGCACGGTCGAGCTGCCACGTCCCCGACAAGTCCGGGTGCG
>JBJMGQ010000442.1:0-15079 GCA_045807845.1 Pyrinomonadaceae bacterium
CGCCTGCGCGCTCGCCGCGTGGCCGTTGCCGGTCGTGCGCCCCGCGAGCAGGTAGACGGCGTTGAAGTCGAAGACGGTCGCGCCCGCCTTCTTGCTGACGAGCGCGAGCAAGGAGTGATCGACGCGCCCCGTGCCAAGTCCCTTGTCCGCGCTCGCCGTGGGGAGCTTGACGTAGTAGGCGAAGGCGACGCCGGGTCGCGAACCCGCCTCGTGTTGCAGGACGATTTGGAGCCCGAGCTGCGTGTCGCCCGCGCCCGTCGTCCTGACTCCTCCGGCGGCCTGCGAGACGGGCGTGTCGCCGTCGAACTCAAGCAGCAGGCGGCGGCTCACCGCAAAGCGCAGGGCCAGCGGGGTGTCCTCGGCGGAAGCGCCACCCTGCGCGCGCCAGTTACCGTTGAAGCCGTATTCGAGTTGCAGCACGCCCGGCCTCTGGAACTCCGCCGGATTCGAGGCGGTCGGCCGCGCCGGGACGATGAAGTCCGGCGCGCCTTCGTCGTCGCTCGCGGGCGGAATGGTCTGGCCCTGCGCCTGCGCGTGTGCCGCGCCGCACGCGCAGGCGCACGCGAGCGCGAGTGCGAGCAGGCAAAGCGGCGGCGCAGTGCTGTGGAGTCTTCGCTGCCGTGCGTGTGAACGTTGCATGAGTAGCTCCTTAACTCTAGCGCGCGGGCGCGACGGGGCGGCCGTCGGCGGCGGTGTCGAAGCGGAGCGGGTCGCCGAGCTGTTTGAGGGTGCGCCGTTCGGCGGGGCCGGGCGCGTGCAGGGCGTAGATGCGCGCCTCGTGTGTGCCAACGGCGAGCGTGGGGAGCGGGAAGCGATAACCGCAGTCGGCGTCTGTCGCGCGACCCGCAGCCAACACGTCCGGGCGCGGGAGCGAGGCCACGCCGTGTGCGACGAAACGGCCGTCAATGTAAAGCTCGACCTCGATGCGCGCGCCCGGCCGCGACGCGTCCACGGCCCAGCCCGCGACCTCGCCTTTGCGCGTCACCTCGCCGAAGCCGCGGAAGCGCGGCGGGAACGAGCTGTACTCGACCTGCACCACATAGGCCCCCGCCGCCACCGTCACGCAGACGAGCGCGGCGAAGACGAGCTGCAATTTGAAATTTGAACTTTGAAATCTCAAATCTTCAGGAGCGTGCGCGCGTTGCGTTGGAGGCCGGCGAGCTTGGCGCGTTTGATGGGGCTGCGGCGGAAGCGCTCGACGTATGCGTCGTGCGTGAGCGCGGCAATCTCTTCGAGGTCGGGCGAGACAGAGTCGGGGCGCGGCTCGAAGCGCGACTCGGCGGTCGTCTGCTCAAAGCGGTTCCAGGGGCACACGTCTTGGCACACGTCACAGCCGTAGAGCCAGCCGTCGAGGTTCTCTGCGACGTTTGAAGGAAGCTCCGCGTCGCGCAGCTCGATGGTCGCGTGCGAGATGCAGAGGTTCGAGTCGACGACGTAGGCTTCGGTGATGGCCTGCGTCGGGCACGCGTCGATGCAGAGCGTGCAGGTGCCGCAGTGGTCTTCCTCACGCGCGGCGTCGTATTCGAGTTCAGCGTCTAACAGCAGCTCCCCTAAGAAGACCCACGAGCCGTAGTCGCGCGTGATGAGATTCGTGTGCTTACCTATCCAGCCCAGACCGGCGCGCACGGCCCAAGCCTTGTCCATCGAGGGCTGCGCGTCCACACAGACCTTTCCCTTCACACCCGGCGCAACCTCTTCGACGTGCGCGAGCAGCGCCTTCAACTTCTCGCCCAGCACGTCGTGATAATCATCGCCCCACGCGTAGCGCGAAATCTTTCCCTTCGCTTTGTCCCGCGCGTGCTCGTGCGGCGTGAAGTAGTTGAGCGCGACGGCGACGACGGTGCGCGCTTCGGGCAGAAGCTCGCGCGGGTCTGTGCGCCGCGCCGCGTCACGCTCCATCCAACCCATCGACGCGTGATGCCCGCGCGCGAGCCACTCTTCTAGCCGCGCGCGCTCTTCGACCAGAGGCTCGGCGCGCACGACGCCGACCTTCTCAAACCCCAACTCACGCGCGCGACGCTTCACCTCCGCCGTCAATTCCGAGGGCGAGAGTCGAGGTCGCGCGGGCGCTTGCACTAACGTTGTGCTCATCAGAAATCTGCTTGAAACCGCGCGAAAATTATAACAGAGCCCTCCGTCAGCCGGCGCGGCTGAGGCGTGTTACAATCAACACAATCGCGACATTCACTTGGCGGAGAATAAGCTGTTCGTTGGCCGCGTTGGTCGTGTCGTCGTCGTTGCGGGGAGGGAAGTGAGTTGAGTTCGATGCCGCCGAAAGATTCGACGGGTGGCAGCGTGGAGTCGTTCGAAAGCAAGGCCGGGCGGCTCCTTTTCGTCGGCCTGCCCGTCACCAGGCTCGACCGCCACTGGCGCGAGTTTTTGCGCGAGGTGCGGCCGGGCGGCGTCATCCTCTTCGGCCGCAACGTCGAGTCGGCCGAGCAGGTCGCGCTTCTCAACGCGCAGATACGCGACGCCGCGGGGCGCGAAGTCCTGATCGGCGTGGATCAGGAGGGCGGACTCGTTGACCGCTTCCGCGACATCTGCGAGCCGATGCCTTCGGCCAAGGCCGTGCGTAACGCGGGACGCGCAGACCTCGCCGAGCAGTACGGCACGCTCGCGGCGCGCGCGCTCCGCCTGATGGGCTTCAACATCAACTTCGCGCCCGTGCTCGACCTCTCGGGCGACAACGACGACAACGGCCTGCGCGCGCGCACCTTCGGCCTCAACCCCGAGACGGTCTCGATGCTGACGGGCGCCTACCTCGAAGGCTTGCAGCGCGGGCAGGTCATCGGCTGCGGCAAGCACTTCCCCGGCCTCGGCGGCTCGAAGGTGGACTCGCACCGCAACCTGCCCGTCGTCACGCATACGTGGCAGGAGATTTTTCAGAAAGACCTCGTGCCCTTCATGGACTTGATGTTCCATCGCCCCGGCGAGCGCCTGCGCTCGGTGATGGTGAGCCACGCCGCCTTCCCCGACATCTCCGAGTTCCTGCAAGACCTCTTCCGTCAAGAAGGAGACCCGCCGACCATTCAGGGGCTCCACCAGTTCCCCGCCACCATCAGCGGCAACGTCACCACGCGCCTCCTACGACGCATATTGAAGTTCGACGGCCTCGTCATCACCGACGACATGGAGATGGGCGCGGTCGTCCAGACCTTGACGGTGCCCGAGGCATGCCTGCGCGCCGTCGAAGCCGGCTCCGACATGGTGCTCATCTGCGAGCACGAGGAGAACGTCCGGGCCTCGCGCGACGAGCTGGCGCGCGCCATGCGCGAGAAGCGTTTGAGCGCGCGCGTCTTCGCCGCTGCCGAGCGCCGCATGGACTGGGCGCTCAAACTCGCGGGCGAGCCCGAGTCGTTCGACGCCGAAGAGTTCGAGACTATCTCGCGCCGGTTCGCCCAACTCAAACGCGATCTGAAGTCGGCCGAAGAGACCGGCGAGTACGCGCCCCTCTTCGGCACACGCGGCGGCGGCACGCGCCGCTCGTCGAACTTCTAAACGTCCCTCGTCAAACCTCCCGCCCCTGAGTTATCTTTGCCGCACGCCCTAGAGCAGCGGCGCCACCCTTTCGCTTTTAGAGACAAAACAGGAGGCAAACGAAAGCCTTGCGAAGCACCTTCTCGCTGATTCTCGTCATCGCGCTCGTCATCATTCAGGCACCCGCGCAGCAGCCGCCGCCCCCGGCGCCGCCGCCGACATCTCAGCGCGAGCCCGCCCCCACTCCGACGCCGCTGCCCGCGCCGCGTGTGAAGATTGAAGCGTATCGCGAACGCGCGTCGCGCATCATCGGCGCGGCGCTCACGAGCGACATGGCCTACCGCCGTCTCGCTTGGCTCACCGACCGCATCGGTAATCGCCTGAGCGGCTCGGAGTCGCTTGAGCGCGCCATCACTTGGGCGGTCTCTGAGATGAAGCGCGACGGGTTGGACAACGTGCGCGCCGAGAGGGTGTTGGTGCCACACTGGGTGCGCGGCGAGGAGAGCCTTGAGCTGCTGGAGCCCGTGAGTCGCAAGCTCTCGATGCTGGGCTTAGGCAACAGCGTCGGGACGCCGCCCGAGGGTATCACCGCCGAGGCCGTCGTCGTCCGCAACTTCGACGAGCTGGAAGCCTTGGGCGAGCGTGTGCGCGGCAAGATCGTCGTCTACAACGCGCCCTTCACCACGTACGGCCAGACGGTCGTCTATCGCGGCTCGGGCGCGTCGCGCGCGATGAAGTACGGCGCGGTCGCCGTCATCGTCCGCTCCATCACGCCCGTCAGTCTACAGACGCCGCACACGGGCTCGCTCCGCTACGCCGAGGGCGAGACGCAGCACATCCCGGCGGCGGCCGTCACCATCGAAGGCGCCGAGATGTTGCAGCGCATGTACGACCGCGGCGAGCACCCGAAGGTTCGGCTCAAGATGGAGGCGCACTTCCTGCCCGACGCCGAATCGGCCAACGTCATCGCCGAGCTGAAAGGGGTTGAACGGCCCGACGAGGTAGTCCTCATCGGCGGCCACCTCGACTCCTGGGATGTGGGGCAGGGCGCGCACGACGACGGCGGCGGCTGCATCGTCTCTTGGGAGGTGGCGCGGCTGCTGAAGAGTCTGAACCTGCGACCGCGCCGTACCATCCGCGTCGTACTCTTCACCAACGAAGAGAACGGCGTGCGCGGCGGCAACGGCTACCGCGACGCGCACAAGGCGGAGGTCGCCAAACACGTCCTCGCCATCGAGTCCGACATCGGCGTCTTCCGCCCGACGGGCTTCGGCCTCTCCGAGAAGGCGAGCCTGCAAGCGCGCGCCGACTTCGTCGAGATTGCCAAACTGCTCTCGAACATCCGCGCCGACCACATCGACCCCGACGGCGAAGGCACAGACATCGGCCCCATGATGCGCGAGGGCGTGACGGGCGCCTCGCTCAACGTGGACTTCTCGCACTACTTCGACATACACCACACGCAAGCCGACACCTTCGACAAGGTCAGCCCGCAAGAGCTGGCCGCCTGCGTCGCCACGATGGCCGTCATGGCCTACGTCGTCGCCGACATGCCCGACCGTCTGTGAGTAGGCAGTAGGCAGATGGCAGTAGGCAGATGGCAGTAAGCAGTAAGCCCTTCCGGGGCTCAACCTCTTTAACTGCCTACTGCCATCTGCCTACTGCCTACTCACTCCGAAGGAGTGAACCATGTCCCCCAACATCTCCCGCAGAGAGCTTCTTAAACATGGCGCGAAGGCAGCCGCCGCGTTGTCGGTCTTGCCGGCGTTGACGGATGAAGCGGAGGCGCAGCGGCCGAGGGGCGCGCGGCGCGGCGCGGCGCAGAGGGCAGGGGCGCTCGCGCGGCTTGATGAGTACGTCGAGCGGCACATGCGCGAGACGGGTGCGCCGGGGATGACGCTGGCGCTCGCCGACCGCGCGGGCGCGGTGCGCGTCTCGACCTACGGCTTCGCCGACACGAAGACCAGCACGCGCGTCGCGCCGGAGACGATGTTCGAGGTCGGTTCCATCTCGAAGTCGTTCGCGGCCGTCGCGCTGTTGCAGATGTTCGATGAGGGGCGCGTTGATTTGCACCGGCCCGTGGCCGAATACCTGCCGTGGCTCAAGCTCGAACAGGCGCACGGCGCGGTGACGGCGCATCACCTGCTCAGCCACACGTCGGGTCTGCCGGGGGCGCCGCTGCTGCCGGAGAGCGTGGCCGTCGGGCTCGAAACCGTCTTCAAGCCGGGTGAGAAGTGGGTCTACTCGAACATCGGCTATCTCGTCCTCGGGTTGCTGATTGAGGCGCTCGACCGGCGCCCCTTCGCCGACGCGCTCGACGCGCGTGTGCTTAAGCCTTTGGGGATGACGGCGAGCGCGCCCGTCATCTCTAATCAGCTTCGGCCGCGGATGGCCGTCGGCTACTCGCCGGAGTTTGAAGACCGCCCGTTCCCTCTGCGCGGGCGTCTGGCCGAGGCTTCGTGGGTCGAGGTTGACACGGCCGCGGGCGGCGTCGCTTCGACGGCCCCAGACATGGTCGCCTACATGCGCATGCTGCTGAACCACGGCGCGGCGGGCACGCGGCGGCTTCTGTCTGAAAACAGTTTCGAGCTGCTGACGAAGCCCGTCATCAAGGCGCCCTTCCGCGGCGAGGAGGCTTCTTACGCGTACGGCCTCTGGGTCAGTCAAAACAAGGACGGCGCGACGCACCTGCGCCACACGGGCGGGATGGTCGCGTTCAGCTCTTCGCTGGACGTTGATTTGACTACGGGGCTCGCGGCCTTCGCTTCGGTGAACGCATCGCTCAGCGGCTACCGTCCCGTCGCCGTGACGAAGCACGCGCTCGAACTCTTGAACGCCGAGCGCGCAGGGCGCGAGCTGCCCGCGCCGCCCGCGCCACTGCCTCCGCCCGACGAGGTGAAGAACGCCGCCGACTACGCGGGCACGTACGCGGCGCCCGACGGTCGTCAACTCGTGTTGAGCGCCGAGGGGAGCAGACTCCTGCTCACGAACAAGGGGCGCGCGGTCGCGCTCGAACGCTCGGGCGGGCCCGACCTCTTCATCGTCAAGCACAGGGAGTTCGAGCTGTTCCGTCTCGTCTTCAGGCGCGAAGGCGACAAGGTGGTCGAGGCCGGCTACGGCGCCGACTATTACCTCAGAGGGGACTACAAGGTCGCGCGCTCGTACGTCTATCCGAAGGAGTGGGACGCCTACGCCGGCCGCTACCGGCACGAGAGCCCTTGGTACGGCTCGACGCGCATCGTCCTGCGCCGCGGCGCACTCTGGCTCGAAGGCGAGCAACTGCTCGTGCCACTGCCCGACGGCTCCTTCTCCCTCGGCCCGCCCGAAGAGACGGCCGAGCGCATCCGCTTCCTCGACATCTCCGGTGGCCGCGCTCTGCGCATGAACGTCTCCTCGACCATCTATTACCGGACTTACATGCCTTGAGGAAGTGATGGGTGATGAGTGATAAGTGATAAGAGAAGAAAAACGGGCCTTGTCTTCTCTTATCACTTATCACTCATCACTCATCACTTTCCGGGAACTTTCCTACGCGCCCGGACGAAATGGAAGTGTCCGGTGGCCGCGAGACGAGGAGTTCCGGAGCGAGGATGGCAGTTTCCCAACAACAGACGGACGCGGATCTACTCCGGCAGATGCTGGCCGGGGATGATGAGGCGTTCACGGCGCTCTACCGGCGCCGGCAGGGCGGCGTCTATCGCTTCGCCTTGCAGATGAGCGGCTCCGAGGCGGTCGCCGAAGACGTGGTGCAAGAGACCTTCATGGTCTTGATGCGCGACGGCGGCAACTTCGACGCGGGGCGCGGGTCGGTTTCGGCCTACCTCTACGGCATCGCGCGCAACCACGTCCTGCGCGCCTTCGACCGCGAGCGTGCGCTCGTCCGCTTCGACGACGAGGCAGAGGAGGGCGGCGAGCTGCCGCACGAGAATCTCGTCGCGCGACCCGACCCCTTGGGCGACCTGACGCGCGCCGAGTCGGTCGAGAAGTTGAGGCAGGCGGTGCTCGCGCTGCCCGGTCACTACCGAGAGGTCGTCGTGCTCTGCGAGCTGCACGAGTTGAGTTACGTCGAGGCGGCCGAGACGCTCGGGTGCGCGGTCGGCACCGTGCGCTCGCGTCTGCACCGTGCGCGCGCGATGCTCGCCGCGAAGCTGCGCGGGCGACGCGAAGAGGCGCGCGAGGGCGGCGCCGAGTTTGAAGATGGAGGCACCGCTTCTGCACCGGGTCAGGCTTTAAGGACGGCGAGGTGTTTCGCATGAACTGTCTTGAGTTCGAGAGTCAGGTCGAAATTCTCGCGCGCGGCGCGCTCGCGGACGCGCGCACACGCTCTGCGGCCGAGGCGCACGAGGAGTCTTGTCAGACCTGCGCCGCGCGGCTCGCCGACGAGCGCACGCTCTCCGCCGGTCTGCGCGCGCTCGCCGCGGGGATGAAGACGGCAGAGGCGCCCGCGCGTGTCGAGACGGCGCTGCTCGCGGCCTTCCGCGCACGCGCGGCCGTGGTCGAAGTGTCGAAGGAGAGAGGCGCGGAGTCGAACGTCGTGCCGCTCGTCCCGCAGGCGCCTGCGCGGCAGTGGTCTTGGGTGCGGACGCTCGCGGTCGCCTCTCTGGCCGCGGCGGCCTCGCTCGCGCTCTTCATGCTCATCAGGCCGAGCGCGCCGCAGAGCGCCCCCATGCAGAAGGCGATGCTTGTCGAGCCGCCGTCCGGCTCAGACGGCGGCGGCCCCGCGGCCCCGAACGTCGCGCAGAACACTTCGTCGCAAGACGTTGAAGCAGGCGGCGGGTCGTCGCACACGCACGACGAAGTTAAGGACACGACGCCGCGTCAAAGCTTCATCCAGCGTGCGCGCGCCTTGAACGCTTCATACAACAGGGGCGGCGCTGCGCGACCGGCGCAGGTGTCCAACGCGAGCGCGCAGGAGGTCGTGACCGAGTTCCTCCCGCTCGCACAGGCCGGGCCGTACACGCAGGCCGAAGAGGGACATCTCGTCCGCGTCGAGCTGCCGAGTTCGGCGCTCGCCTCCTTCGGCCTGCCCCTCAACGCGGAGGCGACCGGCGGTCGCGTCAAGGCCGACGTGCTCATGGGTCAGGACGGCGTCGCGCGCGCCATACGCTTTGTCCGCTGACGCGGTCGTCGAAATTTTTCAAAGGATTCAAAAACGAAAAGGAGTCAGAGTATGCAGAGGAAGTTGTTCGTCTTCTCGGTCGCCGCGGCGCTGTTGTTGAATGTCGTGGGCGCGGGCGCGCAGGAGCGCAGGGGGCAGGTCATCATCGCGCCGCCGGCCGAGGACGAGGTCTTCATCGCGCAGGGGCCGGGCGCACCCGCGCCGCCGCTGCCGCCGTCGGTCGAAATCCGCGGCGACAACCTCGTCTTCATGGCGACCGAGATGAGCTTTGCCGGCAGGCTCGTCAAGGGCGCGCCCTACTCCGCGCAGGCCGTGACGGAGATGGTGCAGACGCTCTCGGACGGCAACCGCATCGTCCGCAAGAACACGGCGCAGGTCTACCGCGACACCGAAGGGCGCACGCGCCGCGACCAGACGTTCGGCTACATCGGCCCTTACTCCACTTCGGGCGACGTGCCGCAGACGGTCTTCATCAACGACCCGGTCGCGGGCGTCCACTACATCCTCGACCCCTCGACGAAGACGGCGCGCAAGCTGCCGCGCGTTGAGCTGCGCTTCAAGACCGAGGGCGGCGGCACGGCGCAGAGCACGGTCACACTTGAGCGCCAGCCCGCCCCGCCGGGAGCGTCCGAGAAGATCGCCATCGAGCGCAGCTACACCTTCAACGTGCGCGTGCCCGGCCCCGACGCCCCGCCCGCACCCGGCGCGCCCGCCGCTCCGCCGCCGCCCCCCGGCGAAGGCCCGCAGATTGAATTCTTCTCGCACAACTCGAAGCACGAGGCGAAGACCGAGAAGCTCGAAGCGCGCGCCTTCGACGGCGTGCAGGCCGAGGGCACACGCACGACCGTGACCATCCCCGCGGGCGAGGTCGGCAACGAGCAGCCGATTCAGATCGTGGACGAGCAATGGTACTCGCCCGAGCTACAGGTTCTCGTCATGACGCGCCACAGCGACCCGCGCTCCGGCGAGACGACCTACCGCCTCACCAGCATCTCACGCACCGAGCCCGCGGCCGCACTCTTCCAAGTGCCCTCGGACTACACCCTCAAGGATGCCGGCGTCCCCACCGGCGTCCGCCGCATGCGCCGCCCCGCCCCGCCCCCGCAGGAGAATTAGGAGCAGTGGGCAGTAGGCAGATAGCAGTAGGCAGTTAGAAGGAAGACTAAGGGCCTTAAGAATTCGGAGGCGGCGAGCATCGCAACTCGCCGCCTCCGAATTCTTTCAGGCGCCCTCCTGTCTTAACTGCCTACTGCTATCTGCCTACTGCCTACTGCCTCATCCTGTCCGCTTCAGCTTCCCCGTCCTCTTCGCCCAGCGCTCGACCAGCGCGAAGACGTAGAGGCCGAGGGGGATGAAGATGAGCCCCATCAGCGTCAGCACGGTCAGCTCGTAGGTGCAGGACGAGAGCGGTGCGCCCGCGACCATCTCAGAGCCCTCGCCGATGCCGACCAGTTTGCGGCACGCCGACAGTGCGTATGTTGCCGGCGAGATCACCGAGAGCGGTTGGAGCCAGCGCGGCAGCACCGACACGTCGTAGTAGACGCCCGAGACGAGCAGCAACACGCCCTGAAAGATGTTCGTCGCCTCCGCTCCGCGCTCCGGCGAGAAGACGGGCAGCACCGCCGCCATCAGCCCCAGCCCGATGAAGGCCGCGCTTGAGACGGCGAGCACCACAATGATGCCGCCCCAGTTCGCGCGCGAGAGGTCGATGTTCACGAAGAGCAGCATCCCCACGACGATGATAACGGCCCTCACGACCGCGTACGCCGTCGAGAAGATGCTCACGCCCGCGAGATGTATGAGCCTTGAGACCGGCGCCATGAAGGTGTATTCAAGTGTGCCCTCCCAACGCTCGTACGTGATGGAGTTGGCGATCTCCTGAAAGACGACCGACAGCAAGCCCCACAGCATCACGCCCACCATCAGCGTCAACGTCAGGCGGCGGTCGCCCGCCGCCACGCCGATCAGCACGACCGTCGCCGAGTTGACCACCGCGTAGAAGGTGAAGACGACCACCCAAGAGAAGTAACGCCGCGTCAGGTGGTAGTCGCGGAAGAAGAACGCAAATGTCTGCCTCAGTACCTGTTCCATAACTCAATCCTCAAGTAGGCAGTAGGCAGATGGCAGTAGGCAGTTAGGAACACCGCTGTCGAAACTTTGATTTAATCTTTCAACTTTCGCAGCGCGGAGCGACTGCCTACTGCCATCTGCCTTCTGCCTACTGCTCTTAAACCTCCGCCAGCGCCTCTCCCTTCTCCTTCTTCTTTCCGCCGTCCTCTTCGTCGAGCTTCTGTCCGGCGAGCGCGATGAAGGCGTCGTCAAGCGTCTCGGCGCCCGAGGCGCGCTTCAGCTCGTCGGCCGTCCCTTCGGCGATGAGACGGCCCCCGGCGATGAAGCCGATGCGCGCGCAGAGCCGCTCGGTCTCGGCCATGTCGTGCGAGGTCAGCAGAATCGTCGTCCCGTGCTCGCCCCTCAAGTTCTCAAGGAAGGTCTGCACGTCGCGCCGGCTCTTCGGGTCAAGTCCAGTCGTCGGCTCGTCCAAGAGCAGAAGCGGCGGGTTGACCAGAAGCGCGCGCGTGATGGCGACCTTCTGCTGCATCCCGCGGCTCAGCTCTTCGAGCGGGTCGGTGAACTTCTCGCCCTCCATCCCGAGGGCTTCGAGAATCTCCAGCGCGCGGCGCTCGGCCCGCGCCTTCTCCATGCCGTAGAGGAAGGCTGAGTAGAGCAGATTCTCGCGCGCCGAGAGCTTCTTGTAGAAGGCCGCGTCCACGCTCACGCGCCCGACCCTTCGACGCACCTCCGCCTCCTCGCCGGGGATGCGGTAGCCGAGCATGCGCACCTCGCCTGAGTCCGGCACGAGCAGCGTCGAGAGCACACGAATGAGCGTAGACTTGCCCGAGCCGTTCGGCCCGAGCAGCCCGTAGGTCTCGCCCACCGCGACCTCGAACGAGACCTCCGCGAGCGCGCGCGTCAACGTGCGGCGCGTGCGGACAAACCCTTTACGCTTGCTGAAAGATTTAGAGAGGTTGCGGACTTCTATCCCGAGATTCGACATCACTCACACACCTTCCCGGCCTTTGGGTGGTCGGGCAACCGCTTTCCGATTAAAGGGAAAGATAGGAAACGACGGAGGGTCGTTTACGGCGGTCGGTTCTAGGCGAGTCGGATGCTGAATCTCATTTCGTGTCACCTCACTGTCGTGAGTGTCGCAAGGATAGACGAGGCACGCACGTTTGGCAAGACTTTTCAGTCGCCGCCGTCGAGCCGCGCCGGCGCTCACGAGGCGCAGTTTCGATATCGGCCGTGAGGATGTCCGGGACGAGTTGCCGTGCCGACTGAAGCACCTCGCCAACGGGCGAGACGATCCCGGATGAGCCGTAGGAGACCAGTCCCTCAGTATGCCCTGCCACATCGGCACGGATCACAGAAACGCTGTTCTCGATTGCCCGGGCGATATCAACATTCCTTGCTTGGGCGACCAATTCCGGCCCCGCCTTCGTCGGCGGGAGGCCGTTGTTGGTGGGTATGAACAGAGCCGCTGCCCCTTGGGCAGCCATGATTCTAGCCGGCTCGTAGTAGTTGGAGTCGTTGCAGATGACGATGCCGAAGGTCAGGCCGCCGACCGTGAAGACCGGCAGCTTGTCCCCGGCCTCGTAGACCGACCTGTTAATCGCCGGGTACAACTTGCGATAGATGCCGACGACCAGTCCTCGGTGCCAGACCGCGGCGGAGTTGTAGAGTCGTCCGTCCCTGTCAATTTCCGTAAAGCCCAGAATGGTCGCAACCCTCTCACTCGCAAGGGGGGCCAGCCGCGCGTGCAGTTGACCAGCCTCCACGTCGAGCGCGATGTCGGCGGGCCGGCGCGCATAGTCAGCCAGCCCACCAAGCACGCCCTCCGGACAGCATAGAATCTCTATGCCCTCCGACTCACACCACGCGACCTGCGCACTAATCAGGCCCACGACCTCCGTCGAACCGGTGGCATATAGGGGAGCCTGATAAGCGGCAACCTTCATGAAACGATATCTCTTTGAATGTGTCGTGTGCAGCCGCAGCTTTAAGCCTTCGGCAGACCTTTGCGCGCGATCCCTGTCATGACTTCGGAGAAGCGGTCGAGTTCCTTGAGCGTCGTGTAGACGCTGGGGGTGATGCGGATGCCTTTGAACTCGTCGTGGACGATGGGGGTGGCAAAGATTTTGTGGCGGCTCATGAGGTGGTCGCAGAGGGCGTAGGGGTCTGTGCCCTCGACGTGGATGTTGGCGAGCGCGCAGGACTGCCGGTCGTCGAAGGAGGTGTTGAAGCGCACGCCCGGCTCGTCCTTCAACTGGTTCATCCAGTGGCGCGCGAGCAGGCGGAGGCGCGCCTCCTTGCGGTCTGCGCCGACGCCCTGATGGAAGAGAAGCGCCTCGCCGATGGCTAAGCGTTGCGCGGCCGAGCGCGTGCCCGTCTCCTCGAACTTGCGGATGTCTGCGTCCTGCGTCCGCTCGGCGGCGAGGAGCGGCCAGACCTTTGCAATCTTGTCGCGCTTAACGTAGAGCAGCCCCGTGCCCTTCGGCGCATGGAGCCACTTGTGCAGAGACGTGCCGAAGTAGTCGCAGCCCAAGTCGTCGCGCTTGAAACGGAACTGCGCGAAGGAGTGCGCGCCGTCAACGACGGTCTCGACGCCGCGCCGTCGTGCCAGCTCGCAGATGTCGCGGACGGGCGTGATCTGTCCCGTCAGGTTAATCATGTGCGAGACGAGGACGAGCCGCGTGCGCGAAGTGAAGCCGGCCTCGTAGGCCGCCGTTATCTCGGAAGGGTCTTTGGGCGGGACGGGAATCTTCACGAGCTTCAAAACTATCCGGCCGCGCCGCTCACGCTGCCTCAAAGTGGTGAGCATGCGCGGGTAGTCCTGCGTCGTGGTGAGCACCTCGTCGCCGGGTTTGAGGTCGAAGCCGAACAGCAACGCTTCGAGCGAGTCCGAAGTGTTGCGTGTGATGGCAACCTCCTCGCGGTCGCAGCCGAAAGCTTCAGCGAGCCCCGTGCGAATGGTCTCGGACTGCGGCTCAAGGATTTCCCACATGGTGTAGGCCGTGGCGTCCTCCTGCTGCCAGAGGTAACGGACGAGCGCCTCGGTGACGATGCGCGGCGAGGGCGAGACGCCGCCGTTGTTCAAGTTGATGAGCCCGCGCGTGACGGAGAAAGCCTGCTGGATGTCGAACCAGAAATCCTCGTCGCGCGCCGCCTCTGCGGCCGTGAGATGAGCCACGCGCTTCGCCGCGGCGTGCACGTCTTTGAGCAGAGAGGCCACCGCCGACGAAGAGAGCGCGGCCAGTCCCAAGCCCTTACCGACCGACGAGAGGAAGCGGCGGCGGTCGAGCGCGCCGGGGTAGTGTTCCATTCTCTTTGAGCCTTTCTTAACCTTGCGCATCGCGGTTCAGGGTTCGACCTCGACCTCTTCGACGTTCTCGGCCGGGAGCGGGATGCGGAGCGTGTGCGCCGCGGCGTCGTAAGCCGCGTCGCGGACGACGCGCCCGCCGACCTTGACCGTGCGCGGCGCGAAGGGCAGCCCGATGTATTCGACGGCGGCGAGCGGGCGCGAGACGTTGTAAGAGCCCGTGCGCTTGAGCAGGAGGCGCGTGCCCGTGTGCGTGACGGTCGTCGTGCGCGAAGAGCCGCGCGTGTAGTCGAAGCCGTCGCCCGCGTCCTCGTAGAGGCGGCTGACGATGCTCGCGCGCAGAGGCCCCGGCGGTGGCAGCGACGCGTACGGGCGGGGCGCGCCGTAGACGGCGACGAGCGTCAGCGGCACTCTCGACATCTCGCCCGTGTGCTGGACGACCGGCTGCACGGGGATGACGGCGCCCGCGCGCGCGAAGAGCGGCAGGCGGTCGAGCGGCGCATCTATCTCGGCGTCGCGCCCGCCCTGATACGTCCTGCCCGTCCACCAGTCAACCCAATCGTCGCCCGCGGGAAAGTAGACGCCGCGCTTCGTCGCGGACTCTCTCACGACGGGCGCGACGAGCAGGTCGCGGCCGACGAGATACTCATCCTCAATCGTATAGGTGCGCGAGTCGTCGGGGTACTCGAACCAGAGCGGGCGCATCACGGGCGCGCCCGTCTCGGTGTGCTCTTGGAAGAGCGTGTAGAGGTAGGGCAGCAGACGGTAGCGCAGCTCGACGCTCGCGCGATTGATGGGTGTGAAATCGGGGCCGAAGGAGTAGGGCTCGTGCGGGTTCGAGCCTGCTTCGGAGTGCGAGCGCAGGAACGGTGTGAGCGCGGCGGCCTGAAGCCAGCGCGCGTAGAGTTCGGGCGAGGGGTTGCCGGAGAATCCGCCCACGTCCGAGCCGATGAGCGGCACGCCCGAGACGCCCATGTTGAGAAGCATCGGGATGGAGAGTCTGAAATGATCCCAACTCGCCACGTTGTCGCCCGTCCACACGGCCGAGTAGCGCTGCACGCCCGCGTAGCCCGCGCGCGTCAGCACGAAGGGGCGCGCGTCGGGTC
>JBJMGQ010000443.1:0-7761 GCA_045807845.1 Pyrinomonadaceae bacterium
CGGCAGCCTCGTTGAAGCGATTGAAGAGGTTGAAGCCTTCCGCGATGACTTCGAGGCGGAGCTTCTCGCCGAGCGGGATGTATTTCGCCACGCGCAGGTCGAGCGACTGGTAGGAGTGCGTCAACCCGGCGTTGCGCCCGAGGCTGCCCGCTTGGAACGCGGCCGGCGCGAAGAGCACACCGTTGGCATCCACCGACGGGCGGTCGGTCGAGGATGAAAGGTCGTTGTTCGTGTCACGACCCGAAAGGATGTTGAAGGGGCGTCCCGACGACCATTCGAAGATGGGCGCGACGACGAAGCCGGCGAGGAAGCTGCGCATCCCGCCCTCGCTGCGCCAACCGGCCGGCGCGGCCACCACGGCGCTGAAGACGAAGCGATGGCGCTGGTCGAAGAGCGAGTCGGCGCGCTCAAGGTCGAGACGCGTCACGTCCTGCGGCAGCAGAAGGGTCTGGAGGTCGCTCGAATCGTCAATCGAGTGCGCCCAGGTGTAGGAGGCGAGAAACTGGTAGTTGTTGGCGAAGCGGCGGCGGACTTCGAACGTACCGGCATGGTAGACGGAGTTGCCGTCGGAGACCTGCGCGTTCACGTCGCCGAAGGTGGTGACGAAGCCGGGGCGCGCGAGCGCGCCCGTGGCGGTGAGCGCGGCGTTAAAGACAGCCGGCGTGACCGCGCCGCCCGAGATGGCCTGCGTGAAGAAGTAGTTCGGCCCCGACGGGCGGAACAGGTTGGCCGCGAAGGGCTGGACGACCGCGCCGCGCGTGGTGACGGCGATCAGGCCCGGCACGGGCTGCGCGACGATGTTCGAGCAGGTCGAGGGCGTGAGCGTCAGCACGGCCGTCGTGTTCGTAGGCGCGGTGCCGAAGCAGCGGATGTAGTTCTGGATGAGCAGCGCGTTGTTCGGCGCGTTGAGGTTCGTCGGGTGCGGCAGGTGGTGCGCGCCCGTGAAGAGCCAGCTCGCCGAAATCGACATGTTCTCCGTCAGCTTGTGCTCGATGGTCGCGTTGGCCTGATTGGCGTAGGCGAACTCGAAGTCGGAAGAGACGGGGAGCGAGAAGGGCAGGAACGGGCCGAAGCCGGGGAAGGTCTGGTCGTTGAAGCGCTGGCGGCCGAACTGGTACTGCGCCGTCGCGGCCGCACCCGGCGTAAACACCCCGGGCGGGCACAGGGGGTTGCCGCCCGCGGCGGTGCAGACCGTGCCCTGAAAAATCTGGACGGCGTTGAGCAACTGGTTCGACGCGGGGTTGCCGGGAAGCGAGATGAACTGCTGCTGCTGCACGTTGTCGGCGATGTCGGAGTTGAAGCCGATGGCTAAGAGCGGGTGGTCGTAGAAGAGGCCGTAGGCGGCGCGCAGCACCGTCGAGCCGTTGCCCGTCACGTCGTAGGCCATCCCGATGCGCGGCGCGAAGTTGTTCTTGTCGCGCGGGAAGCCCTGCTGGATGTGGAAGGCGCTGTAGAACGCCTGTGTGTTCGCGGCGGGCACCGTCAGCCCCGAGAGCGGGTCAACGAAGTCCTGCACGGGGAGCTGGTCGGTCTGCTCGTAGTCGTAGCGCACGCCGTAGTTGAGCGTGAGCTTCTGGTTGACCTTCCAAGAGTCCTGCGCAAAGAGGGCGAAGGGACGGTTCTTCAGCTTGCTGCTCGGGTTGCCGAAGCCCTGCACGAAGTTGCCGGGGAAGCCGAGGCCGTACTGCTGCACGGGCTCGAAGGCGGGCGCGCAGCCGGTCTGCGTGGTGGTCAGGCAGTCGCCACCGGGGAAGGCCGCGAGGCTCGTCGCCGAGAGGCCGCCGAAGTTGAAGAGGCCGGCGAAGTTCAGCTCGAAGAGCGCCGAGACGCTGATGAAGTTGGCGTCGCCGCCGAACTTGAACGTGTGGTTGCCGGCGACCACGCTCAGGTTGTCGGAGTAGGCGTAGCGGTTCTCGGTGCGGATGACGGGGCTGAACAGCTCGCGACCGATGAAGGCCGCGCCCGTGATGTTGTAGGCCGTGGCCTGCCCGTTCTGCGAAGTGAAGGTCGCGCGGCGCTGCCCGAAGTTGAAGCGCGCCTCGTTGACCATCGTGTTCGTGAGCGTCGAGTGGAGCGTGACGACGGCGTTCGAGTCGCGCAAGGTCTGAATGCCGGTGCGCGAGAAGTCGTTCTGGCCGAGCGCCTGATTCTGCGACTCGACCTGAATGCCGGTGATCTCCGAAGGGTTATAGCCGAAGCGCATCGTCAGCTCGTTGCGGCCATTGATGCGATGGTCGAGGCGCGCCGACGAGAAGGTCGTGTCCTCCGAGATGGGGAAGACGCGGTTGAGGGCGAGCAGCGGGCGGAAGGCGTTCTGGCTGACGGGGACGGGTGCGCCCGTCAGGAAGAAGCGTTGCCCGATGGTCGTGCCCGCGGTGATGGCGCCGCCGGGGCTGCGCAAAGTGCTCGCGCCGTTCAGACCCGTCTGGCCGCCCGAAGAGGCGAGCGTCGCGTACTGCACGGCCGCGCCCGCGATGGCCTGCCCCGTGGCGACGTTGGCGGGCGTGCCCGTCCCGATGAGCTGCGCGGCCTGCGCCAGAAGCCCCTGTACGTAGCCGGCCTGCTGCGCGGTGATGCGGTCGAAGGTCTGCGAGAAGGGAAGGAAGGGCGCGCCGATGGTGACGCTCGAAGTCAGGGTGCCGACGACGTTCGAGGTGAAGAAGCCCGACTCCTGCCGCTTGCGCTGCTCGAAGGCGATGAAGCCGAAGGTGTTGTCGCGGTCGAGCGGGAAGCCGAGCGTGGCGCCGTACTGCGCGCGCGTGAAGGGCGGCTTCTTGTCGGGGTCGCCGTCGATGATGGGCGCAAAGGGATTCTTGGCCTGAATCGACTTGTGACGGATGAAGCCGAAGACGTTGCCGCGCACCTCGTTCGTGCCCGACTTGGTGACGACGTTGACGACGCCGCCCGCCGTGCGCCCGAACTCAGGCGCGAAAGAGTTGGTGACGACCTGAAACTCCTGCACCGCCTCTTGCGAGACCGTGCTGCGCGAGGCGTTCACCGAGTTGTCCGTGTTGTCGGCGCCGTCCACCTGCACGAGGTTCGAGCGCCCGCGCTGGCCGCCGAAGTTGAGACCCGAGGTCGGCGCAGGGCCGATGGGACGACCGTTGTCGCGCGAGACGGCCGAGGTCGTCAGCGTGAAGTTGATGTAGTCGCGCTGGTTGATGGGCAGGTTCTCGATGCGCACCTGATCGACGGTGTTCGAGACGCTGGTCTTCGACGACTCAATCAGCTCGGTCTGCGCGCCGGTGACGGTGACGACATCCGTGATCTGTCCAATCTCAAGCGCGAAGTCGAGGTCGGCGCGCTGGCCGACGGTGAGGGTGACGGAAGGAACGACGGCCTTCTTGAAGTTGGGGGCCTCGACCGTCACCTCGTACTGCCCCGGCGGGAGCTGGACGAAGCGATAGGCGCCCTCGTCGTTGGAGGTGGCCGTGCGCGTGACGCCGACCGACGGGTTGCGCACCGTGATGGTGGCACCGGCGACGACCGCACCCGCCGGGTCGCGGACGAAGCCGGTCAGATCGGCGGAGGTCGCGTCGGCCTGCGCCAGTGCGGCCGGCGCTGCGAAAGCGAGCGCGAGGGCGCACACCAGCACAAAACGGTAAGCGGTCGGGAGCCACCGCCGGGGGTTAGCACGCATAACTCTTCTCTCCTTAAAAGACAAATTGAATGGTTTGGGCGAGGCGCAAATGCGGCGCGTCATTGTTCTTGCGCCCAACAAATCCGCCAGCGTGAGTCTTCGGCAAGGTCGCTCGTGAACAGACGGCGGGCGCGCGCCGGGAGCTTGAGTCGCATCTCGCCCGTTTCGTTAAAGGTGGTCTGTGCTGTGCCTGTTCGTTACGGAGAGCAACCGTCTTTACTTACGCTCGACTTTGTACCTTAAACAGACTGCCTTTGGCAAGAGAACCCTTCTCAACAGTTTGAGCGTCCGCCGCGCGTGGAGCGCGCCAGCCGGCGACGCAGTGAGGCGCTCGCGCCGAGGGCGATGACGGAGACTTCCGCCAGCACTGCCGGTGCCAGCGCCGCGCGCCGCAGCAGGCCGCACAGACGCAGCCGCGCGTCGAAGCGCGCGTCGTAAGCAGCTCGGTACTCGCGCGCCAGTGCGTCGAACTCTTCACCGCCCCTCGCGAGCCAGCCCGCGACCGCGTGCGCCGCAAGCTCGCCGCCTTCGAGCGCCATCAACATACCGCTGCCCGTGAAGGGGTCGATGAAGGCCGCGGCGTCGCCGACGGCCAGCAGACCTTCAAACGGCGCGGGCTCGTGCCGCCCGAAGCCTTCCAGAGAGACGCCGAGCCAACGCGTCTGTGCGCGTGCGTCTTTGAGTGTGCGGGCCGCGTGCCGGTTTCGCATCAAGACCTCGCGCAGCACGCGCTCCGGGTCGCTCTCACAGCGGCGCACGTCGCGCGCGCGCGCGATGAAGCAGATGTTACTCAAGCCTCTCTCGACCGGGCTCAGTCCGCCGTAGCCGCCCGGGTAGAAGTAGATTTCGCAGACGCCCGCCGCGCCGCGCGCGCCTTCGAGGTGAGCCTTGAAGGCGACAAGATTCTCGCGCCCGTCTCGTCGCCCGTGCTCTTCCCTTCCCAGCTCGCGCTCTGCGCGCCGCACGACCGCGCGGTGGCGCCCCGTCGCGTCGAGCGTCACACGCGCGCGAAACTCTTGCGTCCCGCCGCCCTCCGCGTGCAGCCGCACGCCGCACACGCGCGCGCCTTCGACGACGAGCGACGCAATCGCCGCCTCTTCAATCACACAGACGCCCGCACCCCGCGCGCGTGCGAGCAGCCGCGCGTCCATCTCCGCGCGACTCAAGCCCAAGGCGTCGCCTTCATGCCCGCCGAACCAAGCGCTCGGCACCGAGACGCCGCGACCCGAAGGCGCGTAGAAGACCGTCTCCGAGACGCGCGCCCCGCCCCCCCGCTCCATCTCTTGCAACACGCCGAGCCGCGCGAAGTGCTCAAGACACTCGGGCGAGATGAACTCGCCGCACAGCTTCTCGCGCGGGAAACGCTCGCGCTCCGCGAGCAGCACGCGCGCGCCCGACGCGGCCAGATGAACCGCCGCGCTCGCCCCCGCCGGCCCGCCGCCCACGATGATTGCGTCGAACTCCTCCGTCATACGCTCGCACTCAAAACTAAACGATAAGGGAACCGCCGCTCTACCTTAACCTCTTTAAGCCCCGCGCGCTCACCGAGGTGACGCAGCTCTTCGGGGCGGAAGCCGCGGAGGATGGAGAGTGCGCCGTCTTCGCGGACGAGGCGATTGTGGAGAATGATGCGGCCGACGGTCGTGTAGAAGTAGTAAGCAACCGGATGTCGATGCAGGTCGATGCAGTAGACGCGGCGGCGTGCGACGCGCGCCATCTCTTTAAGGACTCGGATGCAGGCGTCGTCGCGGAAGTGGTGCGTGAAGAGTGAGCACATCACGTAGTCGAATGCGCCGTCGGCGAAGGGCAAACGCAGCGCGTCGCCGCGCACCGACGCGACCTCTGGAAACTCGCTCGACTCTTCGAGGAGCCCTTCGGCCGCGCGCTCGTTCAACTCAAGCCCGAGCAGTCGTGCCGTCACATCGCGACTTCGAGCCGCGAGTGCGACCTCACGCAGAAGCTCGCCCGTGCCTGCGCCCACGTCGAGCAGCGTGAAGGCGCGCGCGCCGTCGCGCTCGATGTCCGGAAGCACGGAGCGCCTCAAGGCGCTCAGGTCGCCGAGCCAGCGATTGACGCGGCGCAGCTCGGCCAAGCACCCCTCGTACTCTTCGGGCGTGTAGTCGCCCGTGTCGATGTGCTCTAGCTCGTAGCTGCGCCGGCTGAATCTCCCGCTCACCTCAGCACGTAGTTGTAGGTGATGACGCCCGACACCTTGACGGGGCGACCGCAGAGCGTCGTCGGCGTGAACTTCGCCTTGCGAGCCACCTCGACGCTCGGGGGTTGGAGCAGCGGGTGGCCCGAGACGGCCGTCGCCTCCTCGACGTTGCCCTTCTCGTCGATGACGATGTGGACGGCCACCGTCCCGGAGACGCGCGCGCCCTTCGCGATGGGGGGGTACTCGGGCGCGGGCTTCTTGAGGGCCTTGCCGTTGAGGACGCCGCCCGCGACGATCTGTGCGATCTTGTCGGCCTCGGGCGAGGGCTGCGCCGGTGGCTCGACCTTCAAGTTGTTGAGCAGAGCCTTCCATGCGACGACGCCCGCGGACTCGTCCCTTTCGGCCCTGATGTTGACGAGGTGGAGCAGGCGTTGACCCAAGACTATCGTGTAGACCTCGGCCCTCGTCGGCTCGCCTTCGAGCTGCCCGTTCATGCGGAAGCCGACGGCGTAACGGTCGCCGACCGTCACGCACTGCGCCTCTTCGGCGGGCGGCGGACTGTTCAGACCCAGCTTGTGCGCGATGTTCTCTACATAGGGCATCGTGACGTTAATGCGTGAGCCGTAGAGCTGCTCCGCGGTCGTGATGAGCTGGCGCTGCGCGAAGATCAAGATGACGTTTGACGCGCCCGCGCGCGTGAGCAGCACGCGCTGCAACTCGGCGTTGCTCGTGTCGCTGAGCGTCCACCCGGCCGGGTAGTCGAAGGCGAGCCCGTCCTTCGAGTAGTGCCCGGCGCCTCCCTGCGGTGCGGCCGGCATAGCTGATAAGAAGATGACTAAGATTAAGAGCGCTCTCTTCATACCCTCTGTTCTCTCACCCCTTTCCTTCTCATTCCGACGGGCGCTCGACGACGAGCGCGCTGTTCTTCGAGCCGAAGCCGATGCAGTTGCAGAGCGCCACGCGCACGTCGCGCTCGCGCGCGTGGTTGGGCGTGTAGTCGAGGTCGCACTCGGGCGCGGGCTCGTCGAGGTTGATGGTCGGAGGGATGCGGCCGGTCGTCATTGCGCACAGCGCCGCCGCGAGGCCGGCCGCGCCCGACGCGCCCTGCGGGTGGCCTATCTGCGACTTCGTGCCCGACATCGAGATGCGCTTTGCGGCATCACCGAGCGCGAGCTTGAGCGCCTGCGTCTCGATGCGGTCGTTCAGGACGGTCGAGGTGCCGTGCAGGTTCACGTAATCGACCTCTTCCGCTGCGCGCCCCGCGTCTTCGAGCGCGAGCCTCATCGCGCGCGCAGGCTCCTCGCCCGTGTCTTCGAGCCGCACGCGATGATAGGCGTCGCACGTCGAGCCGTAGCCCGTGATCTCTGCGTAGACGCGCGCGCCGCGCAGACGCGCGCGTTCGTACTCCTCAAGCACGTAGACCCACGCGCCCTCGCCCAACACCATTCCCGAACGGTCGCGCGAGAAGGGACGCGAGGCGCGCGCGGGCTCGTCGTTCCAGTCTTCCGTCAAGACCTTCATCAGGCAGAAGCCCGCGAGGATGCCGGGTGCGAGCGGCGCGTCCGAGCCGCCCGCGAGCATTGCGTCCTGACGGCCGAGCGCGATGTGTTGCGCGGCGTAGGCGATGGCATCGGTCGAAGAGGTGCAGCCCGTCGAGACGATGTGCGAGAGGCCGCGCAGCCCGAAGGCCATCGACAACTCGGACGAGAGCCCGCCGTGCGTCGATGAAGGGATGGTGTAGACACTCGCCGTCGCGGAATCGCCGCGCTTGAAGTATTGCTCGTACTGCTTCTCTGTGAAGCCCAGCCCGCCGCCGCCCGTGCCGAGCACGACGCCGAAGGCGCGTCTCTCTTCAAGCGTGAAGTCGGAAGGCTGAAGCCGCGCGTCGTCCACGGCCTCGCGCGCCGCGGCAAGCGCCAGCGGCACGGTGCGCGCGACGTGACGACGGTCTTTCGTCTTCAGCTCA
>JBJMGQ010000444.1:0-3540 GCA_045807845.1 Pyrinomonadaceae bacterium
CACCCGCGAAGAGTGGCGCGCCATCTTCCGCCGCGCCGCCGAGGAGAGAAGAAAGGCGCGGATGGAACGCGACAGAATCCTCGAAGAGCAGCGCCGCCAACGCAAGCTCGAACAGCAACGACGCCGCCCCGGCGTCAACCCCTACCCCCCCGCACCCCCGCCGCCATAAGGGCAAGGGAGTCTCCGCGATACACACACGCACGCACTCGCAGTCACGGGCGTGGCCGAGCGTTTTGCCTTCCCTTTCGACGCGGGTTATATTTTGTGTGCAACAACGCGGAGGGGTAGCATAATGGTAATGCAGCGGTCTTGAAAACCGCCGCCCTTACGGGTTTGCAGGTTCGAGTCCTGTCCCCTCCGCCAACACATTTTCAACTTCGAGAAGCCGCCCGCCCCCTGCAACGAGGCGCGGGCGGCTTCGTCTTTCGAGGTTAGTTCGACGGTGGAGGGTTCGAGTGGAGATGTTCGGAACGGCGTTGTGGCTGTGGCAGGGGGAGAACGTGTTGCAGAGGCTCTGGCGTCTGAGCGAGCCTGTGCGCTACTGGATCAACTACTCGTGGAAGGTTGGCAACTTCCCCTTCTCCATCGCCACGCTGACGCTCGGGCTGCTCGTGCTGCTGGCGGCGGTGGCCGTCTCGCGCTACCTGCGCCGCTTCATCGAGCGACGGATGGCGCACCACAAGCACCTCGACCCCGGCGTGCAGTTCACCATCCTGCGGCTCGTCCATTACGTCGTCATCGCAATCGGCCTCATCATCGCGCTGCGCATCGGCGTCGAGGCCGACTTCACCTCGCTCGCCGTCGCCTTCACCGCGCTCTCCATCGGCATCGGCTTCGGCCTTCAGTTCATCGCGGGCGACATCGCCTCCGGCTTCATCATCCTCTTCGAGCGCCCCGTCCGCGTCGGCGACTACATCACCATCCCCGGCCCCGACGGCAAGCTCACCGAGGGGATGGTGCGCAGCATCAACCTGCGCACGACGGTCGTGATGACCAATAGCAACATCGCCTCCATCGTCCCCAACTCGAAGATCGTCAACCAGAACTTCCTCAACTGGACGTATAACCGCGAGCGCCGCGTGCGCATTGATGTCTCCGTCGGCGTCTCCTACGACGCCGACCCCGACCACGTCACCGCGACGCTCGTGCGCGCCGCCGAGGGCGTGCAGTTCGTCCTCGAAGAGCCGAAGCCGACCGTCCAGCTCATGGAGTTCGCCGACTCCTCGCTCAACTTCCGCCTCCTCGTCTGGTCGGACAAGCCGCGCCGCCACCTCCTCGTCAAGAGCGCTATCCGCTACCGCATCCACCGTCTCTTCAAAGAAGAGGGCATCGAAATCCCCAACCCGCAACGCGACATCCATCTCCGCGGCGGCTCGCTCCGCCTCGACTCCGAAACGATGAACGAGGAACGCTGAACGATGAAGTGAAGACGACAGCCTTTCAGTTCATCGTTCATCGTTCATCCTTCATCCTTTCGTTCGTGTTGCAGAAAACGCGCGCGGACGTTAGGCTAGAGGTGTTGTGACTGAATGAACAGCCATTCAGCAAATCCCCTGCGGGAGTGGCACGGAGACTCTTGAGCCAGATGCGTACCGCACGTTCCCTTTCCCAAGGCCCGGTGGGCGACAAGCGCGAGGCCATCCTGCGCGCCGCGACGAAGGTCTTCGCGCGCTCAGGCTACTTCAACTCGAAGGTGGCCGACGTGGCGCGCGAGGCCGGCGTCGCCGACGGCACCGTCTATCTCTACTTCAAGAGCAAGGAAGAGGTTCTGCGCTCCATCTTCGAGCGCAACACGAGCGACGCCGTGCGCGCGGGGCGCGAGGAGCTGGCGAAGATCGAAGACCCGCGCGAGAAGCTGCGCCGCATCGCGCGCCACCACCTCGAACGCCTCGGCGCCGACCGCGACCTCGCCATCGTCTTTCAGGTCGAGCTGCGCGGCACGACGAAGTTCATGGAGGAGTTCTCGGCCGCGGGGCTCGCCGAATACCTCGGCCTCATCCGAGAGGTCTTCGAGGAGGGGCAGGCCGCGGGCGTCTTCCGCCGGAGCTTGAAGGCGAAGCTCGTCGCGAAAGTTCTCTTCGGCGCGCTCGACGAGATGGCGACCAACTGGATTCTGTCGAAGCGCCGCTACAAGCTCGCGCCTTTGGCCGACGAGGTGCTGGACATCTTCCTCGGGGGTGTGAGCGCTTGACGATGGAGACCACGGAGCAGTTGACGGCGAGCACCGCGTTGGGCGAGCCGGCAAGTGTCGGCGAGCCCGAGACGATCATCGAGGTCATGCTGCGCGCGCTGACGTTGAAGGCGCGACCCGACGCGCTCAACTACAAGCGCGAGGGCGAGTGGCGGCCTCTCTCTTCGGAGGAGTTGCTGCGGCGCGTCCGTCGCGTCGCGCTCGGCCTCCACGCCTTGGGGCTGCGGCGCGGCGACCGCGCGGGCATCCTCTCCGAGAGTTCGCCCGAGTGGGTCATCGTTGACTTGGGGTGCCAGTTCGCAGGGATAGTCAACGTCCCGCTCTACCCGACGCTCGCGCCGCAGCAGGTCTGCTACATCACGGAGGACTCGGGCGCGCGCCTCCTCTTCGTGCAGGACGCCGCGGCCTACGAGCGCGTGCGTGAAGTTCTGGCCTCGTGCGCGACGCTCTCGACGGTCGTGCTGCTGTCGGGCGCAGCGGGCGCGGGCGTGCTCACGCTCGCGGAGCTTGAGGAGAGCGGCGCGCGGCTCGAAGCAGAGCAGCCGCGACTCATCGAAGAACTCTCCGGCGCGGTCACAGCGGAAGACCTCGCAACCATCATCTACACGTCGGGCACGACGGGCGAGCCGAAGGGCGTGATGTTGACGCACGCGAACGTCGTCTCGAACCTCACGGGCACGTCGGAGCGTCTGGCCTTCACGCCCGAGGACGTGGTGCTCTCGGTGCTGCCGCTCTCGCACGTCTTCGAACGCGGCGCGATGTACATGTACCTGCACCACGGCGCGAAGGTCTTCTTCGCCGAGGCCATCGACCGCGTCGGCGCCAACATGCGCGAGGTGCACCCGACGCTCCTCATCGCCGTCCCGCGCCTCTTCGAAAAAATCTACGAGCGCATCAAAGACAAGGCCGCCGAGGGCGGGCGCGTGAAGACGACGCTGCTGATGTGGGCGGTACGGATAGGCAAACGCTGGGCGCACGCGACCGTTTGGAAGAAGCCCGTCTCGCCTCTCCTCAAGTTGCAGCAGACGGTCGCGTCGCGGCTCGTCTTCTCGAAGTGGCGCGAGGCGACGGGCGGGCGCATCCGTCTCTTCTGCTCGGGCGGAGCGGCGCTGCCTGAAGAGCTGGGGCTCGTCTTCTACGGCGCGGGTCTGCCCATCGTGCAAGGGTACGGGCTGACGGAGACCTCGCCCGTCATCTGCGTCAACGGCCCCGGCGACAACCGCATCGGCACCGTGGGGCGACCCATCCGCCACGTCGAGGTGCGCCTTGCTGCGGACGGCGAGATAGAGACGCGCGGCCCCAACGTCATGCGCGGCTACTACAACAAGCCCGAGGCGACGCGCGAGGTC
>JBJMGQ010000445.1:0-3050 GCA_045807845.1 Pyrinomonadaceae bacterium
CTGGTGGTCGCCGGACTCGCGCGCGCTGGCCTACTTGCAGACCGACGAGTCGGCCGTCGGCGTCAGCGCCTTCGTAGACTTCCGGCCCGACAACGCGCCGCGCCTCATCAAGCAGCGCTACCCGAAGGCCGGGATGCCCAACCCGCGCGTCCGCGTCGGCGTCGCAGAGGTCGGCCGGGGCACGACCGTCTGGGTGAATGTAAATGACAAACCCGTCGAGTATGTCCTGCGCGTGAAGTGGCTGCCGGACGGGCGGCGCGTGAGCGTGCAGACGATGACGCGCGACCAGCACGAGTCGGGACTCTACTTCGCGTCGCGCGAGACGGGCGCGGCCGAACGGATACTGACCGAGACCGACCCGGCATGGGTCAACATTCACGACGACCTACACTTTCTCGCCGACGGGCGACACTTCCTCTGGGCGTCGGAGCGCGACGGCTTCTACCATCTCTACCGTTACACGTTGGACGGACGGCTGGTGAATCAGGTCACGCGGGGCGAGTGGTCGATGGCGTCGTCGGGCGCCGGTGTCTTCTGGGTCAGGCAGGCCGTCGTCGGCATCGACGAGGCGCAGGGGTGGGTCTACTTCACCGCACTTGAACGCTCGTCGGTCGAGCGTCACCTGTACCGCATCAAGCTCGACGGCTCCGGCATGACGCGCCTGTCGGCGGAGCCCGGTGTCCACCGCATCTCGATGCGGGCAGACGCGCGGTTCTACCTCGACAACTTCTCCGACGTGCGCACGCTGCCGTCGCTCACGCTGCGCCACTCCGACGGAGCGCGCCAGCAGGTGCTCGCGCCCCCGAGGCCGGAGCTGATCGCGCGCTTCGACGTGCAGTACCCGGAGCTTCTGACCATCCCCGCGGCCGACGGCTTCCAGATGCCCGCGCGACTGCTGAAGCCGAAAGCGTTCCGGCCCGACCGTCGCTATCCGGTCATCATCTACATCTACGGCGGCCCGTCCGCCCCGCAGGTCTCCAACGCGTGGCCGAACAATCTGCTCCTCGACCAACTCTATCTGGCCGAAGGGTTCGTTCTGTTGACCGTGGATAACCGCGCGGCGACAGGCATCAGCAAGCGCTTGGAGAACACCGCCGCGAAGGGGGCGTTTGAGCCGGAGACGGCCGACCTGCTCGACGCCGTGCGTTGGCTTAAACAACAATCGTGGGTGGACTCAGCTCGCGTCGGCGTCTGGGGTTGGAGCGGCGGCGGCACGATGACGCTCAGCCTCATGACCCGTTCGCAGGAGTTCAAGGCGGGCATCTCGGTCGCGCCCGTCACGGACTGGCGCTACTACGATACCAAGTGGGCCGAGGCGCTCGCCGGGATGCCGGCCGAGAACCCGGAAGGCTATGAGCGCGCCTCTCTGGTCAAGCGCGCGGGCGAACTGCACGGCCGCCTCCTGCTCGTCCACGGCACCTATGACGACAACGTGCACCCGCAGAACACACAGGCGTTCGCCGACGCGCTTATCCAGTCCGGCAAGCTCTTCGAGCAGATGATCTACCCGATGCGCAAGCACGGCATCAGCGACCGCGCCGCCACGCTGCACCTGCAACGCACGATGCTCGACTTCTGGAAAAGAAACCTGTGACTCCCAACGCTTCTCTTTGACTGTTAATATACGGCTGAGCCCTAACAAGTCGTTCGTTCAAGGAGCAGGACAGATGCGTCAGTCGTTCACAGTCTTTCTCTCAAGCGCAATCGTTCTCTTCAGTGCTTCGCTCTTACTCAACGCTCACACAGCGTCAAGTGCGGCGGCGACCGACCGCGTTAAGACAAGGGTCGGCGTGGTGGAGGGCTTGGGGCGGCAGGCGTCGGGCGTGCGTGTGTTCAAAGGGATTCCGTACGCGCAGCCGCCCGTCGGCGACCTGCGCTGGAAGCCGCCGCAGCCTTTGAAGAGTTGGGAGGGCGTGCGGCGTGCGGAGAAGTTCGGGCCGCGTTGCATGCAGCATCCCGTGTTCGGTGACATGAACTTTCGTTCCGACGGGATGAGCGAGGACTGTCTCTACCTGAACGTGTGGACGCCCGCGCAGAAGGCCAACGAGCGACTGCCGGTGCTGGTCTACTTTTACGGCGGCGGGTTCATCGCGGGCGACGGTTCGGAGCCGCGCTACGAAGGCGAGAGCATGGCGCGGCGCGGCATCGTGGCCGTGACGCTCAACTACAGGCTCGGGCTCTTCGGCTTCCTCGCGCACCCCGAGTTGTCGAAGGAGTCGCCGCAGCACGCGTCGGGCAACTACGGGCTGCTCGATCAGGCGGCGGCGCTGCGCTGGGTGCACGAGAACATCGCGGCCTTCGGCGGCGACCCACGGCGCGTGACCATCGCGGGCGAGTCGGCCGGCTCGGCCTCGGTCAGCGCGCAGATGGCTTCGCCTCTTTCGAGAGACTTGATTGCCGGTGCCATCGGCGAGAGCGGCTCCGTGCTCTCCACGATGCGCGCCGTCCCGCTCGCGCAGGCCGAGGCCGATGGGACGAAGTTCTCGGGCGAGGTCGGCGCCGCGTCACTCAACGCTCTGCGCGCGCTCACGACAGAGCAACTAATGGAGGCCACCAGGAAGCAGCCCTTCGGTCGCTTCCCCATCGCCGTTGACGGCTACTTCTTCAACGAGCCGCCGCAAGAGACCTACGCCGCCGGTCGTCAGGCGCACGTCCCTCTGCTCGTCGGCTGGAACTCCGAGGAGATGAGCGGGCGCGCTCTGCTGGGCGGCGACGAGCCGACGCCGGAGAACTACGAGCGTGCCGTGCGCAAGCTCTACGGCGCACGCGCCGAAGAAGCTCTGAAGCTCTACCCGGCGCGCACGCGCGAGGAGGTCTTCGAGGTGGCGACGGACTTGGCGGGCGACCGCTTTATCGGCTACAGCACTTGGAAGTGGTTCGACCTGCACGCGCGGACGGGCGGGCGCAACGTCTACAGATACTTCTACGCGCACCCACGCCCGCCGATGACGCCCGAGATGGGCGATGCACGACCGGGGCTCGCGGGCGGCGTCGTGCGCGGGCCGAACTCGGGCGCGGTCACGACGACGGCCGCGGGCGGCGCCGTCCAC
>JBJMGQ010000446.1:0-8490 GCA_045807845.1 Pyrinomonadaceae bacterium
AATACGATTACGCCCCTTCGTAATGCCACTACGCCGCCCCGAAATACCGTTCCCACCCGCCGGAAAACCACACCGCCCGCCAGAAATGCCTTACTCCCGCCCGCAAATCCCCGCCTCACTTCAAGAATCCTCGCCCTCCACCCTCGCCAAACTCCGCCGCGCAACCTCCGCAGTTGGCGAGCCGAGCCTCTCAAAGATACCCAGCGCCTCACGAAACAACCGCGCCGCCTCCATCTTATTCCCTTCTTTCTCGGAGAGTACCCCTAAGTTATGGAATGTGTTAGCGATATACTCTTCATGTCGGAGTCCTTTAGTTACATCAAGGCTTTCCTCGTAAAAATAGCGTGCCTTGCTAATATCGCCCAGAGAGTAGGCAAGATTACCTAATTCACCCAGTGTAATAGCAATATCCAATCCCTTCCCAAATTTCTTTTTAATGTTTAAGCTCTTGTCATAGAGACGCTGTGCCTCCTCAAGCTTGCCTTGCTCTTGTGCAATCATTGCCAAGTGATGTAAATCAATGGCAGTGCCTTCCTCATCTCCAAGCTTGTGCCTAATTGCTAAACTTTTTTCATATCTCGCTTTTGACTTCTCAAACTCACCAAGCTGGTGGTAAATAATCCCAATTTCCCTAGTAGAATTTGCCATACCCCTCTGATCGCCATACTTCTCTTTAATTTTGAGGCTTTCATTGCAAAGCCTTAATGCTTCAGCAAACTCTCCACGAATTCGGTACATTACAGCCATGTTGTGAGAGAGAGTGGCAATATCCGGTTCATTTTGTGAAGATCGGGCTACCTTCACTGCCAACTCGTCTAGCATAAGGGCATCGTTCCAGTAGCCACGCACGCTTAACATTCCGCTATCAGGCTTTGCCAAGGCGTTTGCCATTCGCATGACGCTATCCCACTCGGCGGAGGTGTATGCCGCCTCCGCCGCACCCAGCAGATTTTCCTTCTCCGCTTCCAGCGCGTCGTAGTTCTCGGGCGTCGGTTCTTTGCGCTCTACGGCGTAGAGGAGGAAGTAGTTGACGAAACGACGGCGGAACTCGTCGGCGCGCGGGTCTTTCGACAGGCGGGCGGCGGCCAGTGTGCGCGTCAAGCCTTCGACGGCGAGGCGGCGGTTGCCGTCAACGCCTTTGATAAGCCATAGGGGGCGGAGGTGCTTGATTGCCTCGCGCACGCGCGCCGCGTCGTCAAATCCAGCTACGGCCGCGAGGGCTTCGGGCGTGGCGCTCGGCGCGAACAAAGAGAGGGCGAGGAGCGTGTCGCGCCCGTCGTCGCCCAGCAGCGGCAGGTCGAAGGAGCGGTCGAAGACGCGGCGCGCGCCATCGCCCTCGCCGTGCTTCAACTCTTCGAGCACAGTGCCGGGCTCCTGCGCCAAGTCTATCTGGCCGACCACCCACTGCATGACATACGGGTTGGCTTCGGCCGTCTCGTAGACGCGCTCGCGTACTTCGGGGGTGAAGAGCTGCGGGTCTTGCGTCTGCGCGACGACCTTGTTCAGGAACTCCTCTGCCTCGTTACGCGTCATGGTCGGGACGTAGATGGGAGTCGTGCCGGCGACCTTATCCCGTGAGGTGAACAGGGCTGAACATTGTGCCTTAGCAAACCACCCCTCGATAAGTCTCTGCTCGTCGGGTGCAATCGTCTCGACATTGTCGAGCACGACGAGCGTAGAGCTTTCGACGACGAGTGCGCGCACCTGTTCGTCTTTCACTTCAGGCGCGAGCGTGAGCAGGTCACGTCGCCCGAATTGCAACGCGATGCTGTCGAGCAGCGTCGAGAGCTTAAAATCCGGGCGGCCGTCGGCGCTCACCCAGACGACGCGCTGAGCGAAAGCCTCGCCCAACAGGCGCGTCGCCTCGACGGCGAGGCGCGTCTTGCCGACGCCGCCGGGCCCGCAGAGTGTTACCAGCCGGTTGTCATGGGGCGAGAGGGTGCCTCTTAAGAGATTCAGAATGTCCCGGTCTTCTTTATCGCGCCGCGGGACGAAGTCGATAGGGTGGCGCGGTATCTCGGGCGACGCGGCCGTCGAATGCGGCTCGGGCTGAGAAGGCAGGGACGGCGTGTGCGGCGTCGGTGCGGGAGTTGGTTGAGGCGTCTCGACTTTGATGACTACTTCGTGCCTGGTCGGGGATTGAAGCTGTTCCGGGGTACGTCGGAAGATTCTTTTGACCCCCGCGCGCAGAGCGTTGCGGAAGATTGCCACTAGGGTCACTACGACCGCGACCAGAAGGCCGCCAATGGTGTTGTCGCGTGTGCCTTCTCGCAGCGTGTTCCAGTAGTTGACTGCGGATGTCCAGAGATCAGGTGAGGCATCCATCGCGCCGCTCTTCCTCCGTCTCGCACCTCATCCTACAGTGAAACGCGAGAGAATTGGCAGAAATATTCACAGCGCGCTTCGCCTGCTCGCGCCATTATTTATCGGGCGCTTTCTTCTCGATGAAGTCGGAGAGGAGTTGGGCGTAGTCGGGGGAGTTGAGTTGTTTGAGTCGGGCGAGGTGTGTGAGGGCGGCGTCGCGTTGTCCTAGTGACGCGCGGGCGAGGCCGGCGAAGTAGTGTGCGCCGGGGGAGTCGGGGGAGAGTTTGAGGGCGCGGTCGGCGGCAGACGCGGCCTCTGCGTACTGGTTGAGGCCGTAGAGGGCTTCGGCGAGTTCTTCGTGGGCGAAGGGGTTGTCGGGTTGGCGTGCGGCGGCGCGGCGGAGGTGGCCGGCCGCCTCCTCGAAGCGGCGCGCGTCGTTGCAGACGAGGCCGAGGCGCAGGAGCGCGGGCACGTACTCGGGGTCGATCTGGAGCATGCCGCGGTAGGACTCTTCGGCCTCCTTCATGCGCCCCGCTTTGAAGTGCTCGTCGCCCGCCGTGTAGTAGGCGCGCAGCGCCGACTGGAGCGCGGCGTCGGCCTCGCGCTCGCGGCCGAGCTTGAGTTGTGTGAGCGCGAGGTTGAAGTGCGCCTGCCCGTAGTTCGGGTCAAGCTCGACGGCGCGGCGGAAGGCGGCGGCGGCCTCTTCGAAGCGCGCGGCGGCGAAGTATGCGCTGCCGAGGTTGTTGTGCGCGGCGGCGAGGTTGGGGTCGGCGCGGATGGCCTCGTTGTACTCCTTGACGGCCTGCTCGATCTTTCCCTGCGCGAAGCTCTCCAACCCGCGCTCGTTGTGCGCGAGCGCCTTCCGCTCCTCGGGCGAGACGGCGCGGACGACGCCCGGTCTGCTCTCCGCCTTGCCGGCGTCCGAGGGGAAGCGCGTGTCCGACTTGCCCTCTTCGAAGCGGCGGCGCTGCGTCTCCGTGACCGCGCGGCTCGACATCTCCCTGCGCTGCTCCATCAGCTTGATCAGCGCCTGCGAAGAGTCAAGGCCCTGCGCGCTCGCGTTCACACAGGTCAGCGCGAGCGCGGCCAACGACAGAAGCAGGCAGGCGGCGCGGCGGCGTGCGGGGCTCTCGTGCGTCATGGTCTGACTCCTCGGCTCGGGGCGGAAACTGTTTGAGTCGTTTGGGGCCGGCGTGCGTTGTGTGCGGGTGTCGTGCGCGACGGCTCGGGCGCGATTATACGCCGGACGCGGCCGGTCGCAACGCGTGCCGTCTAAGACTCGCCCTCGACGGGCGCGCCCGCCTCTTTCCAAGCCTTCCAGCCGCCCGCCAGAGAGTAGACGTTCGTGTAGCCCATGCGTTGGAGGTTGTCGCAGGCTAAGGCCGAGCGGTAGCCGCCGCCGCAGTAGAGGATGAGTTCCGCGGAGTGTTCGGGGACTTCCCGTTCTATGTCGCGCTCGATAATGCCGCGCCCCATGTGTTCGGCACCGGCGGCGTGCCCGCGTTGCCACTCGTTGTCTTCGCGCACGTCGATGAGGCGCGCGCCTTCGCGCACGCGCTCAAGGGTCTGCTCGACATCGACTTCGCGGACGCGCGATTTGGCGTCGTCCACCAGTTTCAGGAATCCTTCGGTGTGCTTCATCTGTGCGGCGCGGCCTCCTAAGGGTTTGACTTTCGTTTCGGCGGTTTGCTACATCATAGCGCTTCCCCTTGTCTCCTGTGGAGTGTGTGATGCGTAGAAGGTTGGCGACCATTTTGACGGCGCTCGCGTGCGGGCTCGCGCTCGCGGGCTGTAGCTGGTCTTATTCAAGCTCCAACTCCGGCCGAAACGGCGCGGGCGGCTCGGGTGCGGGCCGGGCCGAGTCGGCGGACGCGCTCATCAAGGCTCTCGGCGCGTTCACGGATGAGCTGCTCGACAAGATCGAGAAGGCTGAGGAGACGAAGAAGGGCGTGGCCGAGGCGCAGGCGCTGCTCGACGCGCGCAAGGGCGAGTGGGCCGAACGTCTCGCGGCCGTGAGGCGGGGCGCGCAGGCGTCCGGGTCGAAGGGGAGCCTGCTCGAAGCGGAGGTGGACAACACCGACCGCGTGCATCGTCTTCAGCTCAAATATGCGGACGCCGCCGCCGCAGACGCGGAGCTGAAGGCGGGGCTCGAACGCCTCATCAACGACTACGATGCGCTCTTCCGCTGACGCCGACCTCGTTGGAGTAAACGGGCGCGGGCGTCTATAATGACTTTAAAGCGTGATAAGTGATGAGTGATAAGTGATACGAGTGAGCAGGGGGCACCTTGCCTTTTCTCTTATCATTTATCACTCATCACTTATCACTGTCCTTACGAGGAGATTAAAAAATTTGTCTACGGAACAGTTCGACGTGACGGTGATCGGGTCGGGGCCGGGGGGGTACGTGGCCGCGATACGCGGGGCGCAGTTGGGGCTCAAGGTGGCGCTCGTCGAGAAGGACAAGCGGCTCGGCGGGACGTGTACGCTGCGCGGCTGCATCCCGACCAAGCAGCTCCTGATGTCGGCGCACTACTACGAGAAGGCGCACAAAGACCTCGCCGAGTTCGGCGTGCAGGTCTCGGACGTGCGGCTCGCCTTTGAAGACGTGCAGAAGCGTAAGGCTAAGGTCGTGATGAAGAACTCGAAGGGCATCGAGTTCCTGATGAAGAAGAATGCAATCACGGTCTTCAAGGGCACGGGACGGCTGGCGCTGCCGGGTAAGGTCGAAGTGACGGGCGAGGACGGCAAGACACAGACCATCGACTCGAAGAACATCATCATCGCCACCGGCTCGGTCGTGCGCCCCATCCCCGGCTTCGAGACCGACGGCGAGCGCGTCGTCAACTCCGACCACATCCTTGAGCTTGAGAAGGTGCCGAAGTCGCTCATCGTCATGGGCTCGGGCGCCGTCGGCACCGAGTTCGCCTCCGTCTACTCGCGCTTCGGCGCGGAGACGACGCTCGTCGAGCTGCTTCCGCGCATCATGCCGCTCGAAGACGAGGAGATCTCCAAAACACTTGAGCAGTCGTTTCGCAAGCGCGGCCTGAAGTGTCTGCCGGGGACGAAGCTCGAAAAGGTCGAGCGCACGGACGCGGGCGTCCGCGTGACGGGCAAGGACGCGAAAGGCGGCGACGTGTCGCTCGAAGCGGAGATGTTGTTGGTCGCCGTCGGCCGCATGCCCTACCTCGAAGGGCTCGGGCTTGAAGGCACGAAGATTAAGGTCGAGCGCGGGACGATTCAGGTGGACGAGTTCTGCCGCACGGGCGAACCCGGAGTCTACGCCATCGGCGACGTGATCCCGACGCCTTGGCTCGCGCACCTCGCGTCGAAGGAGGGCATCCTCGCCGTCGAGCAGATCGCCGGTCAAAAGGCGCAGCCCATCAACCTGCGCCACGTCCCTTCGTGCACCTACTGCGACCCGGAGGTCGCATCCGTCGGGCTGACCGAAGCGAAGGCGAAGGAGCTGGGCTACGACGTGAAGACGGCGAAGTTTCCCTTCAGCGCGTCGGGCAAGGCGCGGATACTCGGCGAGGAAGAAGGCTTCGTCAAGGTCGTCAGCGAGACGAAGTACGACGAGCTGTTGGGCGTCCACATCGTGGGCCCGCACGCGACCGAGATCATCCACGAGGCCATCGTCGCACTCCACCTCGAATCGACGGCCGACGAGCTGGGGCGCGTCATCCACGCGCACCCGACCGTCTCCGAGGCCGTGATGGAGGCCGCCGAAGGCATCCACGGGTTGACGATACATTTCTAATCCGCTCTATGAAAAACACCCCCACGACTAAAACCGCTCCACGCGGCGGCAAGGGCGCGAAGGGCAAGGCGACCGAGGCGCAGGGCTCGAACGGTAACGCCGCGGCGACCGAGCCCTTCATCTTCCTCCCGCCCCCGCGCGCCGAAGGCTTGTCGCTCGCAGACCCTTTGAACGAGCAGGGCGAGGTCATCTGTACGAGCGAGACGACGCTCACAGGCGAGCAGTTGCTCGAACTCTACCGCTGGCTTCAACTGACGCGGCTCGTCGAGGAGCGGCTCGTCAATCTATACCGGCAGACGAAGGTGGTCGGCGGCGTCTTCCGCTCGCTCGGTCAGGAGGCGACCGCCGTCGGGACGGCCTACGCGCTTGCGCCGGAGGACTTCATCTCGCCTCTGATTCGAGACCTCGGCGCCGTGCTGGTGAAAGGCATCCGGCCGCGCGAAATCTTCGCGCAGTACATGGCGAAGGCTTGGGGGCCTTCGGAAGGGCGCGACCTCAACATTCACTTCGGCGACATGCAGAAGGGCTTCGTCGGCCCCATCTCGCATCTCGGCGACATGATTCCCGTGATGACCGGCATCGTGCTCGCCGCGCGGATGCAGCAGAAGGAGACGGTCGCCGTCGCCTACATCGGCGACGGCGGGATGAGCACCGGCGCCTTCCACGAGGGGCTCAACTTCGCCGCCGTCCAGCGGCTCCCGCTCGTCGTCGTCGCCGAGCACAACTGGTACGCCTACTCGACGCCGACCTCGAAGCAGTGCGCCGTCAAGAACCTTGCAGAGAAGGCGGCCGGCTACGGCATCCCCGGCTACGTCGTGGACGGCAACGACGTGGTCGCCTGTTACGAAGTGATGCGGCGCGCGGCCGAGTTCGCGCGCGGCGGAGGCGGCGCCTGTATCATCGAGGCCAAGACCTATCGCCGCAAAGGTCACGCCGAGCACGACGACCAGCGCTACATCCCCGCGGGCGAGCTGGAACACTGGGAGAAGCGCGACCCCCTCGACCGCTTCCAACGCCACCTGCTTGCAAAAGGCGTCGCGACGCAGGAGCAGCTCGAAGAGATCGTCGCCGACGTGCGCCGCGAGATCGAAGAGGACTCGACTTGGGCCGAAAGCTCGCCCATGCCCGACCCAGAGAAGGCCGCCTACAACGTCTTCGATAACTCAACCGTGCCGCCGGCGTTCAGGCCGAAGGTCTTAGAGTAATGAAGCTCAGAGCCGCCGCCGCCATGCTCCTGCTCCTCGCGTGCGCCGCGGCGCGCGCGCAGGACAAGCCGGTCGAACTTCAGGACAAGCCGGTCGAACTTATCGACGAGTTTGTCGGCATCCGTTTCGTGCCCCCGAAGGGGACGGAGCGGCTGGGCGATGAGGAGACCGCGCGGGAGTTCCACATCCCCGGCGCCCGCCTCGTAGCCGTCTACGTCGCGCCGAAGAACACGATGATGCTCGCCATCGACGTGTTCGACGCGGAAGCGTACGGCCTCCCGCCCGGCTTGACGAAAGACGACCAACAGGCGTTGAGGCAGAAGCTTGAGTCTGAAATCATGGCCGATGTCCCCGGCGTGAAGTGGGTGTCGCGCGAGGTGATAAGACTAAACAGCTACCCGTGGCTGCGCCTGCGCTACAACTCCTCAAGCGGCGACGAGATGGCCGTGGATGAGTACGCCATCGTCTGGGCCGGGAAGCTCATGGCTTTAACCTACTACTGCTCCGCGGAGAACTACGAGCGCCTGCGGGCCGACTTTGAGAAGAGCGCGGCCTCCTTCGAACTCTTCCTCTCCATCCCCAAGGAGAACGTGAAGCCCGCCGGCCGCCGGGGAAAGCGCAAGCCATAATTTTGATGAGGCCGTCGAGATAATCGGGCATGTCAACAGTATCTAAGAAAGAGCACAAGTCGAACCGGCCGGAGCGCGGCGGGGTGGTGACCTTCGTCGAGGCGATTCGTCAGGGCATCTGGGAGGAGATGGAGCGCGACCCGTCTGTGTTCCTCATCGGCGAGGACGTGGGCGCGTACGGCGGCGCGTTCAAGGTGACGGACGGACTGCTCGACGAGTTCGGCGAAGGGCGCGTTATCGACACGCCCATCTCGGAGGCGGCGATTGTCGGCGCGGCGTGCGGCGCGGCGTTGATGGGGATGCGTCCCGTCGCCGAGTTCCAGTTCATCGACTTCATCTCGCCCGCCTTCGATATGCTGACGAACTACGCCGCGAAGTGTCGCTACCGCTGGGGCGCAGGGATCGCGGCCGTCTTCCGCGGCCCCTGCGGCGCGGGCGTCCACTGGGGGCCGTTCCACTCTTTGAACGCGGAGTCGTTCTTCCTCAACACGGCGGGCCTCAAGATGGTCGAGCCCTCGACGGCCTACGACGCGAAGGGGCTCATCAAGGCCGCCATCCGCGACCCAGACCCCGTCCTCTTCTTCGAGCACAAG
>JBJMGQ010000447.1:0-17625 GCA_045807845.1 Pyrinomonadaceae bacterium
ACGCGGCTCTCCGGCGTGGAGCTGAGTCGTTTGCGCGCTTAACGTCGTCGGCTCGACGGCGTAGAGAATGTAGTTGGTCGAGCGCGCGAGCATGCGGCAGTGAGAGCAGTCCTCTTCCGTGCTGACGACGACCGCGCTCGGAGGCGGCGTTCCATTCGCCGGCAGACGGACGAAGCGCGCGGCCTCGATGCCTTGGAGCGCGCCGTGCCACAACGCCTGTATGTAGCCGGAGTGACCCGGTGGGTCGTAGAGATAGACGGCGCCGCCCTGTGCGGCTTCGAGCGCGGGCGCGAGCACCCTTGAGGGGAAGCGCGCGTCGAAGACGTACCAGCGCTCCGGCGGTCGCGCGTGGAAGCGCCACTGGAAGTATGCGCCCTGCGCGACGAGCAGCAACGCGACTGCGTACAGCGCGACTCTCATCCTCTTCCCATCAACCAGCCGCGCGACGGCCGGCGCGGCGAGCACGTGCAGGAAGACGGGGAAGGCTATCAGCCTCAACTGCGGAAAGTCGTTTACGGTGAGCGCGGCCGGCACGACCGACGCGGCGAGCGCGTAGAGTTGAAAGCGCCACCATGCCTCTTGCCTATGTTCGCGCAGGACGAAGAAGAGCCCCAGAGCCGCGAGCAGCAAGGTCGCCGCGAGCAGTGCGGGCGCGTCCGGCAGATGGTCGCGTATGTTCTGCTCGCCCGTGACGAGCCAACGCCAAGGGTTCACGTCCGCGAGGTAATGCAGCGCGAAGCCGCGCGCGTCGTCTGCAAAACTGCTTTGCGGCGTGACGTAAGTGATGAGGCTGAACCGGCCCGCGAGCGCGCCCGGATGTTGCAGCGAGTAGACGAGCAAGGGAACGAGCGTGAGAACGTACGCGCCCCAAGTCACGAGGACGCGCGAGAGATTGCGTCGCGTGATGAAGAACGCGAGCCCGGCCGCGAGCAGCGGCGCGAGCAGCCTCCCTATCGAATAGGTGTACGTCAGCAGCGCGAGCACGCACGCCAACGCCAACACGTCCGAAGCTCCCCACCTCTCCTTACTCGAAGCGCGCCGCAGAGCCAGCAGAAAGAGCACGCACGCCAGCGGATACGCCGCGACCTCGAAGACCAGACGGCTCGACTCATACAGCCACGGCGTCAGCAGCGCCGAGCACGCCACGACCACGCCCGCCTCCGCGCGCCGCGTCAACTTCAACGCCAACAGCCCCAACAGCAGCGCCGCCAGCACACCTAAGCTCGCGCTCAACAAACGCGCGACGATGATGCTTGGCCCCGTCACACGAAAGACCGCGGCCAACAGGTAGACGTACGCCGGGTTCTTATAATCCCCGAACGCACGGAAGTAGAGCGGCCACGCCTCGCCGTGCTCATCCCTTCCGGACTGTGCGACCGTGTGCGCGTTGTAGGCTATCGAAGACTCGTCGATGTAGAACCCCGGCGGGTTCTCGGGCACGCCCACCGCGTAGAGCGCGAAGGCCAACACGCACACGGCCGCGGCCGGAATGAGGCGTCGCACTCTTGCGGCGGGCAGGGGCTTCACGAGCGGAGTTGGATGTTGTAGGTCTTGATTTTGGAGTTGAGGGTGGTGGCGTTCATGCCTAAGAGGCGGGCGGCGCGGGATTGGTGGCCGCCGGTCTGGTCGAGGGCGCGGCGGATGATGTCGATCTCGAAGCGGCGCACCTCGTCGTAGAAGTTGACGCCGCGGCTCACGTCGAGCGCGCCCGTGCCCGTCGAGAGGGGCGCGGCGCCCGCGGCCTTCGAGGGGTCGGCAATCTCTGCGGGCAGACACTGGCGCGTGACTTCGGTGCTGGGCGCGATGACGACGGCGCGCTCGATGACGTTCTCAAGCTCGCGGACGTTCCCCGGCCAAGTGTACTGCTCTAAGAGAGCAAGCACGTCGGGCGCGAGCTGGTCGGAGACATGGCGGCCGTTCTCCTCGTTGTACTTGCGTATGAAGTGCTGCGCGAGGGCGAGCACGTCCTCGCGCCGGTCGCGCAAAGGGGGCAGCTCGATGGGGACGACGGCGAGGCGATAGTAGAGGTCTTCGCGGAAGGCGCCTTGGCGGACTGCTTCCTTCAAATCAATGTTCGTCGCGGCGATGATGCGCACGTCAACCTTGCGCGGCGTCGTGTCGCCTAAGGGGGTGAACTCGCGCTCTTGCAGGACGCGCAGGAGTCGCGCCTGCGTCTCGGGCGGGATGTCGCCGATCTCGTCGAGGAAGATGGAGCCGCCGTCGGCGACTTCAAACAGACCCTTCTTGGCGGCGACCGCGCCGGTGAAGGCGCCGCGCGTGTGGCCGAACAGCTCAGACTCTAGAAGCTCGGACGGGATGTTCGACGAGTTGACGGTGACGAAGGTCTTCGTGGCGCGCGGGCTCTGCATGTGGATGGCGCGCGCGATAAGCTCCTTGCCCGTGCCCGACTCGCCGGTGATGAGGACGGTCGAGCGCGCGGGCGCGACCTGATCGACGAGCTGGAAGATGGCCTGCATCTTCTCGGAGCGCCCGATGATGGAGCCGCGCTCGACGCTGCGGCTCATGGCGCGTCGAAGGTTCTGGCGCTCCTCCTCCTTGCGGCGGCGCTTGATGCCGGAGGCGACCGTCTCGATGATCTGCTCGTTGAGGAAGGGCTTGCGGATGCAGTTGAAGGCGCCGCGCTCCCACGCGCCGATGGCCGTGTCGAAGGTGGCGTTAGCGGTGATGATGATGACGACGGCCTCGGGGTCTGCCTTCTGAATCTCTTCGAGCGCGCGCAGGCCGCCCATCCCCGGCATCGACACGTCCAAGAGCACCACGTCGTAGGCGCGCCGGCCGTAACACTCAAGCCCCTCCTCGCCGGTCTTCGCCAAGTCAACGCGATACCCCTCCGCCGAGAGCAGCGTCTCCAGCACATCGCGCATGATCTCCTCGTCGTCCACGACGAGGACGGAACCTTTTCTCGCCATCCAGTACCTCAGAAAAAAATGATGAATGATGAGTGATGAATGATGAATATCCCTACACGGTTATATTCATCATTCATCATTCATCATTCATCACTTATTCTAACCCGGCAGTGGGGCCGTGGTCACTTGACGGAGGCGGCGTCTTTGGGCTTGAGCAGGCGGCGGCCGTCGGGCGCGGGGGCGGGGCGTGCGCGCTCGGCCGTGACGAGGAGCGTGTAGTCGTCCGTCTCGAAGCCTGCGACGCGGACGTAGACCTCTGCGCGGTTGAGGTCTGCCGTCGCGGGCAGGCTCCCCATGTAGACGATGCGGCCGTCGGGGATGACGCCCCAGAGCACGTAGACGCTCGCGCCCAACGCCGAAGGCAGCGGCACGCCGCGGAAGTTCGCGCGGACGTAGGCGCGGTTGGAGCTGAGCGTGGCGCGCGCCGCGCCGCGCGCGTTCGGCGCCGCCGAGTCGCCTTCCAGCTCGATGACGCGCCCGCCGCCGCGCGAGGCGAGCGCGTCCTCGACCTCTGCGTAGAAGTCGCCCGAAGTATCGCGCGCGCGCGGGGTCGCGGCGGCGGGCGGCAGGGGCGCGGGCGCGGCCTTCGCGTTGTTGCTTCTGGCCGTGTTGGTCGCCGTGTCCGGCGCGCTCTCCGTCTTTGCAGGGTAGAGCGTGGCGGCCTCGTCGGCGCGGGTCGTGAGCACGGGGTCGCCGGGGCGCTCGACAGCGGGAGACGTTTCGGCGGTGACGATGACGCCGTAGCGTTCGAGCCCTTCGGGGCGCTCAAACGCAAGGCCGCCGTTGCCGCGCTCGTCGCGGCGCAGCTCGCCGAGGTTAACGATGCGCCCGCCGCTCACGGCCCAGACGACGTAGGTGGTCGAGCCCGCCGCGATGGTCTGCGGGTCTGGCAGGTTCAGCGCGGTCAGTCGCGCTCGCCCGCCGCCCTCGCTCGCCTCGATGGTCAACTGCCCCGTGGCGCGCGTCGTCAAAGAGCGCAGCCGTATATCCACGCGCTCCTGCACGCGAACGAAGGTGGCCGACGCCTTCGGCCGCGAACCCGCAGAGGCTTTTGAGTAAAGACCGGCGGCGAGCACGAGCCCGGCGGTCGCGGCGCACGTGCACGCGACCAGACGCCGAACCTGTTTGCGCTTGCTCATAAAGGTAGGAGACCGTCTTCCGAGACGTTGATGTGAAAGCGCTGCGAGATTAGCACCGGCGCCGGTAAATGCAAGCGTTTATTTCAGCGGGTACACTTCACCGAAGTTCAGGGAGTAGACGAAGGCCGTGAGCATGAGCATGGAGCCAAGCGGTAAGGCGTTCTAGTCGCTCGCGACCTGAAGGCGCGTGTGCGCAGAGGCGGTGGGCAGTGTGATGCGGAAGGTGGTGCCGCGGCCGGGCGCGCTCTCGACGGCGATGTGGCCGGAGTGCTCCTGCACGATGCCGTAGGAGACGGCGAGCCCGAGCCCCGTGCCGCGCCCGACGCCCTTCGTCGTGAAGAACGGGTCGTAGATGCGCGCGACGTTCTCGGGCGCGATGCCGATGCCGTTGTCGCTGACGGCGACGCTCAGCGCGTCGCGGTCGTCCGAAGGCTGCACGCGTAGAGTGATGCGCCCGCCGTCGGGGATAGCGTCGCGCGCATTCAGCAGAAGGTTGGTGAAGACCTGTTGGAGCTTGCCGGCGTTGCCGTAGACGCGCGGCAGGTCGGCCGTGTAGTCGCGCTCGATCTCGACGCGGCTCTGGCGCAACTGTGGTTCGAGCAGTTGCAGCGTGTCGTCGAGCACGCGGGCGAGGTTCACCTCGCCGAAGTCGGTCGCGCCGCCCGTGCGCGAGAAGTTGAGCAGGTTGTTGACGATGCCGGTCGCGCGGTCGGTCTGCCGCCGAATCTTCTGGAGGAGCGCGTGCTTCGGGTCGGTGTCGGCGAGCATGCCCAGAAGCATCTGCGTGTACGAGGAGACGCCCGTCAGCGGCGTGTTGATCTCGTGCGCGACGCCCGCCGCGAGCAGGCCGATGCTTGAGAGCTTTTCGCGCTGCTGCAACTGCTCTTCGAGCCGGACGCGCCCCGTTACGTCTTCCAAGACGACGAGCACGCCGCCGTGGACGGCCGCGTCGGCGCGCTTCAGGGGCGCGAGCGCGATGTTGAGAATCAGCGTCCGGTTCGTCCGCGTCGCCGTGTGCAGCTTGTAGATGTTGCGCAGCTCCGTCAGCTCCCAACGCTGTGCGCCGAGCGCTTGGCGCAAGGTCTCTGCGAAGTCTTCGGCGAAGAGGTCTTCGACCCTGTGCCCCGTCGCTTCATCGCGGCGGAGGCCGAGCATCTCTTCGAGCGCGGAGTTGCAGGCCGTCACCCTCCCTCCGGCGTCCGCCGTCAGGATGCCGACGTTGATGGACTCGACGATGGACTCGTTGAACTCCTTGAGGAGCGCCAGCTCTTCGGCCCGCTCCTTCTGCTCCTGATAGAGCAGGCTGTTCTCGATGGCGACGGCGACGTAGCCCGAGACGGTGCGCAGGATTTCGAGGTCTTCCGAAGAGAGCAGCGCGCCGCCTGTGGAGCGGCCGAGCCCGATGACCGCCACCATCCGCCCACGCACGACGCACGGCACGTAGTAGTGGAGCGTGCGGCGCACGAACCCGTTCGTCTCGGGCGGCATGTCTATCCCGTCGGCGCGCACGATGCCGTCCTCGGCCGCGCGCAGGCGGATCATCTCGCGGAAGTCGGGCGGGACGATGATCTCCGAAGAGAGACCAGCGGCGCGCGCCACGCGATAGTTGCCGCCCCCGCGCGCGTCTTCGATGAAGATGGCGACGCGCTCGACGCCCAAGACCTGCTGAAGCCGGCTGACAAGAGCGTCGAGCAGCGGTTCGAGCGAGGTCGTCGCCGAGAGCGTCCGGCCGAAGTCGAGCAAGCCGGCACGTAAATCATAACGCTCGCCGTAGAAGAAGCGGTCGGTGCGCTCCTGTAGGAAGTTCTTCAACGGCGCGGCCGTCATCACGATGACGGTCATCGCCGCGACCGAGATGATGACGCGCATCGTCACGACGCCCGGCGTGATGACCTCGCCGCCGAAGGCGTAGAGCCCCGCGACGTAGACGACCGACCCGATCATCAGAGCGATGGTCAAAGTCGTCAAAGCGTAGACGGCCGTGCGCCGCACGACCATGTCCACGTCCATCAGGCGATAGCGCACCACCGAGTTGCCGAACGTGAGCGGGATGAGCACGAGGGGCAGCACGGCCGCGTCCGTCATCCACTTCCGCGTCGTCTCGGTCAGGAAGCCTTCGCCGACGCCGAAGACGTAGCCGGCCGCGTAGAGCAGCGTGAACGGCGTCACGGCCAGCGCCGAGCCCCACACGACCCACTTCAACTGCTGGCGGACGATGGCCGACTCGTTCCGGACGAAGCGGCGCACGAGGATGAACGAGCCCGCCACGAGTGACACCGTCAGGAAGGCCGTCGCCGCCACCGACATGCGCACGGGGAAGTCTTCGGGCAGCGCCTCGTAGGCCGCGAACATCAGGGAGAACAACCACGAGCCCTGCCAGCGATTATGTAAGGCCGGCGCGAAGTCGTAGAAGGCCACAAGCGCCACGAGCAACGCCGCCGGTGCGTAGAGCAGATAGACGAGCCGCGGCCTTTTCTCGGAGAGTTGATAGCGGACGGGATAGACCGCGCAGAAGTGCAAGAGCACCGGCGCGAAGAGCGCGAACGCGGCGTTGTCTAAGAACTCGACGGCGAGGTCGAGGTCTTCCAGTCCGCCGTAGGGCTTGTAGAAGTGGAAGACGAAGGCGACGAGGCAGAGCGTCGCGAAGTGGAGCGCGAAGGGCGCGCGCCCGCCCTGCTTGAAGAAGACGAAGAGCCCGACCAGCAGGTAGATGATGCCGATGAAGTTGAGATAGAGGTCGCGCGCGGTGAGCGTTCGCTGCGGCGTCAGGTTGTCGAGGTAGACGTAGTAGAAGCGCGTCTCCTCCGGATTCGAAGGCCGCTCGATGAGGTAGCGCACGTGCCCGCCGACGCCCGCCTCCTCAAGATAGAGCTGCACGTCGTAGGAGTTGACGAGCTGGTCGTCGGTCTTCTCGTCGAGGCTGATGGCGACGAGTTTGTCTCCCGGCATCACGCCGAAGACGCCTTTGCGACCCGCAGGCGAATCCTGTTTGACCGAGCGCGCGACGACGGCCTCGCCGGTCTTCACCCAGTCGATGCCGTCGGTCGGCGGCGCGGTTTTCGTAAGCCGCTGCGCGAAGTTAATGGTGCCGGCCGCGACGAGCACCGCTGCCACAATCAGCAGCGCCCAGCCCTTCGTCGTCAGCACGGAATCCTTCATCGTCTCACACGCGACCCGTTTGTCAGTTCGAGCTTGAGGAACGCACCCGGCACGGGCTTTCAAGTCCCGGCGAGCTTTGAGCCCTGGTAAATCAAAAGTTTTGAAGCAAGCTGTATTCCAGCTTTACCGCCGCCCGCCTTCCGCCCGCCCTAATACTTATGCGCTGTCTGCGCCCCGCCCCAATCCCTGTGCTGCCGCAGTGTTAACCGTGCCGCGAACCTCTTCGACAAAAATACAGGGCGCGGGACGTACTCCGTCGCCGATTCAGAATTTCGTATCGCCTCCGAAAATTCGGATAAACTGTTGATATACAAAAGCCCCGCGCCTTTTACGTGTGAGCGTAAGCGCGGGGACTTTGTCTTAAACCGGCGGCCCGCGGAGGCCGCCGGCGTGGCGCTAGAACCTGACCGAAATCCCTCCGCGCAGAGAGCGGCGGAGCGCGCCGAGCGAGAGCTGCGTCTCGCCGTCTTCGACGCGCGTCGTCAAGTCGAGGAGGTTGCGCGCGTCCACCATCGCCTGCGCGCGGACGGGCAGGCCGAATGTGGGCAGCTCCTTCGTGACGAGGATGCTCAGAGAGGGGTCGTAGACGGCGAGCCGTCCGGCGAACGGGTCTACGGCGAAGACCGCGGCGCGCGGCGAGAAGCGCAGCACCGTGCGGACGTTCATCCCGTCGAGCAGGCTCGCGTCGAGCTGCGCGGCGGCCGTCTGGAAGTATGTGTTCTGGAAGAGCTGGTCGGGGGTTGAGATGCCTTCGGGCGAGAGTTGCTGGCCGCGCCCGAAGGCGTAGCCGGCCGAAGCCTTCAGGCGACTGCTCACGCGCCGCGTGTAGACGATGCGCAGGCCGCGCGCCCCGCCCTGCTGGTTCGCGATGTCGAGGAGGGCGGCGCCGCCCTCGCTCGTCAACCCTTCGAGCGGGGTGCTCAAGAGTCCCACGCCGCGACCACTAACGGTGTCGAAAAAGGCGGTGGCCTCGACCGTCGAGTTCTCTGTCAGAACGCGCTCGACGCCGAACTCCAGACGGTGGCTGCGCTCAAGCACGGCCTGACCGTCGATGACGGCGACGGCTTGGCCCGTGTTCTCTTTGAAGACTATCTCGCCGTCCTCGAACTCGACGCCGTCGGCGCGCGTGCCCGAGTCGGTGCCGGGTGCGAAAGAGGCGTGCAGGCGCGTGCGCGCGTTGGCGTCGAACGAGATGCCGAGCCGCGGCGTCAAAGCGCCGTCGCCGCCGACAAATTTCGAGTAGTCGAGCCCGAGCACGACGACCACGCCGTCGCGCACGACCCACTCGTCCACGGCGCGCACGGAGACCTGTTCGAGCTTCTCGCCGCGCGCGGCGTTGAAGCCGAGCTTCGTCCCGGCGGTCTCTACGTCGCGCCGCGTCGCGGGAAACGTGGGCAGACGCGCGCCGCCGAAGCTGGCGCTAATCAGGTGGCGCGAGCCGGCGTGGACGCGCGCGGTCGCTTCCAGACGCTCGAACTCGCCGGCCTGTCCGGCGAAGATGAGTTGAACCTGCCGGTTGACCGGCGTCGCCACGGCGAAGTTGAGCCCCGCGTAGGTGCCTGCACCGGGTACGCCCGACGAGCCGAAGTAGGTTTCGACGTAGCCTTGCGTCCGCGTGCGATTGGTTCGCTTCTCCTCCTGCGGCGCGTCCGAAAGAGCCACTTCATCTTCGCCGACCTCGACGCGATCATCATCTTCCATCTCTTCGAGCACGCGGCGGACGGTCTCGTCCTCCGTGTCGCCCGCGTTGAAGACGGAGCGGCGCGCGGCGGCGGCGCGGATGCGGAACTTGGGGTCTTCGCGGTCGGCGCGGCGCTCGGGACTTGTCTTGCCCTCGCCGACGGGTTGGAGGTTAAAGCGGTAGACAAGCTCGGTCGCGGGCGAGACTTCGACGGACGAGAAGGTGGCGGGCGTGAAGCCGTCGGCCAGCGCGCGAATCAGGTAGCGCCCCGGCGTGACGCGCGCGGCGAATGAGCCGTCCGAAGCGCTCTTCGTCTCCTTGACGACCTCGTTGAAGCCGTCGCGCAGAATCTTCACGAGCGCGCCCGCGACGGGATTGCCCGCGCGGTCGAGGACGGCGCCGCTGATTGTACCCAGACTGCTGCCGCGGCGCGCCCCACCCGAGGGCTCGGCCCCTCGCGCCTGCGTCCCCCCGCCGGCCGCTACGACCGAAAGGGTCGCGAGCAACACGGGGAAGATGCGCCAGTTGAATTTTCTCATCGCAGCAAAACCTCCGGGCCTGCCCTTCGGGAGTTCCCTTCTGCCCTTTCTGAGCTGACCCTAGCTTTGACTATGTCCAGGGCGGCGTCCGGGCGAGGGTGGGAGCTGTCTGGGTGCGGCTCCAAACCCGGCGTCACGACGAGCGACACTTTTTCAGGCGTAACCCTTCTGTGTGTCCGACCCGTATTCAGGCGGAGTCAGCATTTTCCGCCAACTTTGAGGGGGTGTCAAGCAGGTCGTCCGTTAAAATTCGAGTTCTCCGTGCCCTGTGATGCTCACTCAAGGGGCGTTGGTTTGCCCGCCCCCGGCGCGCGTGCTACGATGCCCGCTCAAATGTCTAAGGCTCAACAGTAAGAGTCCCGGCCGAGGGGTTTCCTTTAAAAGCTTTCCGAAGTAATGACCGAACAAGTTCATTTGACCAGACTTCCCAACGGGCTGACCGTGCTCACGGAGCGGATGCCGGGCCTTCGTTCCGCCACGGTCGGCATCTGGGTGCGGCGCGGCTCGCGCCACGAGCCCGAGGACTGGAACGGCGTCTGCCACTTCATCGAGCACGCCGTCTTCAAGGGGACGGGGCGCCGCACCGCGCTCGACATCGCGGTGGAGAGCGACCGCCTCGGCGGCCACTTCGACGCCTACACGACGCACGAGATGACGGGTTTCGCGATGAAGGTCGTGGACACGGCGCTGCCGTCGGCCTTCGACCTCCTCGCCGACATGCTCGCGCGCCCGCGCTTCGACGAAGAGGAGCTGCGGCGCGAGCAGAAGGTCATCATCGAAGAGATGAAGATGGTCGAGGACACGCCCGACGAGTTTCTCGCCGAAATCTTCAACGCCGCCTACTTCCCCGGGCACCCCTTGGGCCGCCCCATCGAGGGGACTGAAGAGACCGTCTCGACCTTCGGCCACGAGCGCACCGCGCGCTTCCACGCCGCGGCCTACGTCCCGCCGAACCTCGTCATCGCCGCCGCGGGCAACGTCGAGCACGAGCAACTGGTCGAGCTGGCTGCGCGCGCTTTTGAACAAGAGAGTGCCGCCGACGGCGAAGTCAAAAGTGTTGACGAAGTCTCGCCGAGCCCGGCCGCGCCGATTCTCATTCAGCGCAAGAAGGAGCTTGAGCAGGCGCACCTCATCATCGCGGCGCCCTTCCCCTCTGCGCGCCACGAAGACCGCTACGCCGCGAGCCTTCTCAGCTCCGTCATCGGCGGCGGCACCAGCTCGCGCCTCTGGCAGCGCGTGCGCGAGGAGCGCGGCTTGGCCTACTCGGTCGGAGCGGCCGGGAGCCACTTCACCGACGCGGGCATCTTTCAAATCTACGCGGGCACCTCGCCCGAACAGTTGGACGAGGTGTTAGACATCTCGCTCGAAGAGATGCGCCGCGCGCTGCGCGAGCCGGTGGGCGAGGACGAGCTGCGGCTCGTCAAAGACCAGGCTGTCTCGTCCATCCTGCTCGGGCTCGAATCGACGAGCGCGCGCGCCGGGACGCTCGCGCGACAGGAGATCGTCCACGGCCGCCGCATCCCGCCCGAGCAGGTCATCGCGCGCATCGAGGCCGTCACGCCCGAAGAGATGCTCCGCGTCGCCACCGAGCACTTCAAGACCGACCGGCTCGCCCTCGGCGCCCTCGGCGACCTCAACGGCTTCAAGGTTGACCGCGCGCGTCTCGAAGTCTGAAAGCACTCAACAGCAGGCTTGGCTTCGGGCTCGTCACTCGGAAGAATGATGAAGGCCACGCTGACAGCAATCCTCCTTCTCTGCGCGCTGGCAGCCGCCGCCGCGGCGCAGGGTGAGGACGAGCGGCGGGCGCCGCCGGGGGTTGAGGTCTCTGCGTTCGAGTGGAAGTACGAAGGGTATGCTCCGGTCGAGGTGGTGCGGAGCAGCAAGTCGGGCGTGGCGCTCAAGGTCGAGCGCGGCACCGATTACGTCTTCAAGTATCAATCGCGCCTGACGGTTAAAAACTCTGGCGCGAAGGCCGTCAAGTCAATCGAGTGGGCGCACGTCTTCTACGACCCCGCGACGGGGAAGGAGCTGAAGCGCTATCGCCTCCAAGCGAAGCAGCGCGTTGCGGCCGGCGAGACTGTGACGCTCGACAAGGCGGTCTTCATCAAGCCTGAAGAGAACACGCGCCACCTCACCACCGGCAAGCAGCGAGTTCAGCTCACGCGCGTCGAGTTCGAGGGCGGCGGCGACTGGAAGGTTCCAGAGACGGACGGACGCAAACCTTAAGACGGGGGACGCGTTGAAGGTCTTCAACTGCCCACAGTGTGCCGCGACGCTTGAGTTCGAGCGGATAGACAGCCCGCTCGTCAGGTGTCAATTCTGCAACTCGCTCGTGGTCGTGCCCCCTGAGCTGCGACCGCCGCACGCCGCTCCTCCACCCGAGCCGCAGCCGCAGACCACTTTCGGCGCCGGCCAAGAAGCGACGCCGAAGAAGATCGCGCTGGTCATCGTCGGGCTCATCGCCGTCGCCGGCTTCGTCGGCCTCCTCATCGCCAGCAACAGCCGTTCGAACAAGCCACGCGTCGGCGTCATCCCAACCTACACCCCTCGACAAGTCGCCACGCCCACGCCGGCCCCGACGCCCAAACCCGACGGCTACACCATCGCCTACACCTTCGGCGGCGAGGGCACAGGCCCCGGCCTCTTCAAAGACGACTTGGGCGTGGCCGTTGACCCGGAGGGGCGTGTCTACGTCTCCGACGACACGCGGCGCGTGCAGCGTTTCGATTCGTCGGGGCAGTTCCTCAACACCTGGAACATCCCGACCGAGACGAAGTGGTACCAGAAGCTGCGCGGCGGCCCCTCTAAGCTTCTGGCGAACAACGCGAACCAGATCTACGCGGTGCTGGCCGGCGTCATCCTCAAGCTCGACGGTGAGACGGGCGAGGTGCTCGGCGCAGGGCACGGCTCGGACTACATACATGACGCGGCGGTCGTCCCCGGTGGCGGCCTGCTCGTCGTCTCGCAGAAGGGCGACGACGACGAACTGGTGCTGATGGGCGCGGACGGACGCGCCGCGCGCCGCACGCACCGCTTCGTCAGCTCGCAGCTCGACAAGAAGCTCGAAGTCGAGGCGCTGCGCGTCGCCGCCGGGCCGCTGGGCGACTTTTACGCGCTCTACTGTATCGGCGGCGTCGAGGGCGAGCACTACTACGACGACGAGGACATCGCCGTCTTCCACTTCTCGCCCGAGGGCAAGTACCTCGCGCGCTTCGGCGGCGAGGGGCACGAGCCGGGACAGTACGGGCCGCCCTCCGCGCTCGCGGCCGACGCGCAGGGGCGCGTCTACGTCTGCGAGACGTTCGACAAGATTCACGTCTTCGAGCCGGACGGCCGCTTCGTGCGCACGCTCAAAGCCCCGCACGCCGTGAACGCACTCACCTTCGACGCGCAGAACAGCCTCTACGTCGCGGGCGGCCACAAGGTCTCGAAGCTCATCCTAGATAAGTGAGACTTCAAGTAAGATTTTTCGACCGCCACCGTTTGCGTTAACGGCCCCGCGCGGGGCATATTCTCAGGCTTGGTACAGAGGATGAGACTGACTGTTTTAGGGAGCGGCTCGACCGGCAACGCCGTGCTCATCTGCGCGGGGCGGACGCGCGTGCTGGTGGACGCGGGGCTCTCGGCCAAGGAGACGGTGCGAAGGCTCGCGCTCGTCGGCGAGGACGCCGCGAGCCTCGACGGCGTCGTCGTCACGCACGAGCACTCCGACCACGCGGGCGGCCTGCGCGTGCTCTTGAAGTCTCTGTCGTGCCCCGTCTACATCTCGGGCGCGACGCGCGACGCATACATCCGCGAGAAGGCGCGCGACAACGACGAGCCGAAGAAGCGCGCCGAAACCCTGCGCGACCGCACGGTCGAAATCTCTTCGAGCCAAGACTTTCAGATCGGCGAGATTGACTTCCACCCCTTCACCGTCCCGCACGACGCCGCCGACAACTTCGGCTTCGTCGCCACTCACGAAGGCGTACGCGTCGCCACGCTGATGGACTTCGGCTGCGTCACGACGCTCGTCACAGAGCAGTTGAAGGGCTGCGCGGCCATCGTCATCGAGTCGAACCACAGCCGCGACATGCTCAAGGCGTGCGACGTGTATCCTTGGGAGTTGAAGCAGCGGATTCTGTCGCGCACCGGCCACCTCTCGAACGAGGACGTGGCCGTGTGGTTGCGCGACGGCTTCGACGGCTGCGCGGAGCACGTCGTCTTAGCGCACCTCTCGCAGCGCGCCAACAATCCCGACCTCGCCAAGTTCACCGCCGAGTCGGCGCTGCGCGAGCGCGGCGGCCTCTTCCAACCCGCAACCCAAATCACCCTCTCGCACCACAAGGAACCGACGCCGTGGATCGAGCTGTGAAGAGAGTAGGCAGCAGGCAGATGGCAGCAGGCAGTAAGAGCCGACGCCTTTCCGTCAGACCTGCTCTGCTTCGTCTTCTCTTTTACTGCCTACTGCCATCTGCCTGCTGCCTACTGCTTTTATCCTGTGCCGTGAACGAGCGGCGCGACATACCGGCCGGGGCGCAGGCGACCGTCGAGCGCGTGACCGAGGACATCGCCGCCGGACGCGACGAGAAGGTCTACCGCGAGGCCGCCGACGAGTGGCGCGCGCAGGTCTCGGCCGACGAGAACGCGCGCATCCTCGCGCGCGTGCGCGAGCGCCTCGGGCGCGTCGAGAGCCGCGCGCTGCACAAGGGCACCGAGCAGCAGAGCGCCCCTGCGCCGCTCTCCGGCCACGCCCTCGAACTCTTCTACTCGACCCGCTTCGAGCGCGGTAACGCCACCGAACGCTTCACGCTCGTAGAGCGCGGCGGCGAGTGGCTGCTCGCCGGCTACACGGTCAGCTCGGACGCTTTGAAATAGTGATGAGTGATAAGTGATAAGAAAATACAAGGCCCGTCTTTCTTCTCTTATCACCTGTCACTCATCACTTATCACTCATCACTTATGATTGAACGCTACACACTGCCCGAGATGGGCGCGCTCTGGTCGGAGCAGAACAAGTTTCAGAAGTGGCTGGACGTGGAGGTCGCCGTCTGCGAGGTGCACGCGGAGATGGGGACGATTCCGCGCGCGGCCGTCGAAGAGATCAAGTCGCGCGCCGCGTTCACCGTCGAGCGCATCCGCGAGATCGAGAAGACGACCGACCACGACGTGATCGCCTTCACCACCGCGCTCGCCGAGCAGATCGGCGAGGCCGCGCGCTTCGTCCACTACGGGCTCACCTCTTCGGACGTGGTGGACACGGCCAACGCCCTTCTGCTGCGCGATGCCTGCGACCTGCTGCTGGCGAAGACGGACGCGCTGCTCGAAGTCTTGAAGCGCCGCGCCTTCGAGTTCCGTGACACGCCGCAGGTCGGGCGCACGCACGGCGTCCACGCCGAGCCGACCTCCTTCGGCCTCACCTTCGCGCTCTGGTACGACGAGACACGGCGCAACCGCTTGAGACTTGAGAGGGCGCGCGCGGCCGTCGCGGTCGGCAAGATCAGCGGCGCCGTCGGCGCGTTCGCGCACCTCGACCCCGAAGTTGAAGAGAGGGTCTGCGCGCGCTTGGGACTCAGGGCCGCGCCCGTCTCGACGCAGGTCATCCAGCGCGACGTGTACGCCGAGTATCTGGCGACGCTCGCCATCTGCGCCGCCTCCATCGAGAAGTTCGCGCTTCAAGTCCGACACTGGCAGCGCACCGAAGTGCGCGAAGCGGAGGAGCGTTTCAAGAAGGGGCAGAAGGGTTCGTCTGCCATGCCGCATAAGCGCAACCCTATCTTGTCGGAGCGCCTGTGCGGGATGGCGCGGGTCGTGCGCGGCTACGCCGTCGTCGGGCTTGAGAACGTCGCGCTCTGGCACGAGCGCGACATCTCACACTCTTCGGCCGAGCGCGTCGTGCTGCCCGACGCGTCGATTGCGCTCGACTACATGCTGCACAAGTGCACGTCGCTGCTCGACACGCTCGTCGTCTATCCCGAGCGGATGCTGCTGAACCTTGCAGCGACGCGCGGGCTCGTCTACAGCGGCCAACTGCTGTTGGCGCTCACGCGCGCGGGCGTCTCGCGCGAGCAGGCTTACGTCTGGGTGCAGCGCAACGCGATGAAGACTTGGGACGAGGGCGGCGAGTTTCGCGAACACGTCCTCGCAGACCCCGACATCTCGAAACTGCTCACGGCCGAAGAGGTCGCGCGCGTGCTCTCGCCCGAGCCCTACCTGCGCAACGTCCCCGTAGTCTTCGCGCGCGTCTTCGGCGACGACGAGGGGGTGAAGCCTTGACCGGCGACGGAGTGAGATTCGTTTCCGCGGCGACGGTGTCGCTCGAAACGTTCGCCGCGGCCTTTATGTCCGCCTTCGAGGGTTACGCGGCCCCCGTTTCGGTTGACGCCGTCTGGCTGGCCCACCGCGTCCGCCGCGACCTCCTCGTCCTTGAACGCCCGGCCGAATGGAAGGCGGCCACAAAGCCACGCGGCGCGGCCCCGCAGGAGGCCCCGGCCGACGAGATGACGATGGAGCTTTGAGCTTTAAGCCGGCCGGGGGCTTGTCCGCGGGGCGAGTCTTCGTTTAAGTTTGCGCTTCGCATTCTGAACTTTCGGGAGAGAACGTTGAAAGCAAAAGTCTACGTCACACTCAAGCCGGGCGTGCTCGACCCGCAGGGTAAGGCCATCCAGCACTCCGTCGGGCTGCTCGGCTACGACGGCGTCGCCGACGTGCGGCAGGGCAAGTACTTCGAGATCGCGCTCGACGACGCGCTCGACCTCTCGCGCGCACGCGAGACGGCCGAGGCGCTCGCGCGCGACGTGCTGTCGAACCCCGTCATCGAGGACTATCGCGTGGAGGTCGAGTAATGAAATTCGGCGTGATTGTCTTCCCCGGCTCGAACTGCGACCACGACGCGTACCACGTCATCTCGAAGCACGTCGGGCAGCCCGTAGACTTCATCTGGCACCGCGAGACAGACCTCTCGACTTACGACGCCGTCATCATCCCGGGCGGCTTCTCCTACGGCGACTACCTGCGTGTCGGCGCGCTCGCCGCACATTCGCCGGTGATGGCCTCGGTCAAAGAGTTCGCCGCGCGCGGCGGGTTCGTCCTCGGCATCTGCAACGGCTTTCAAATCCTGTGCGAGTCGGGCCTGCTCCCCGGCGCGCTCATACGCAACCGCGAGCTGCACTTCATCTGCCAGCACGTCAACGTGCGCGTCGAGACTACGAGTTCGCCCTTCACGCACGAGCTGCAAGCGGGTCGAGTGCTGAGCCTCCCAGTCGCGCACGCCGAAGGCAACTACGTCTGCGACGACGAGACGTTTGCAGAGTTGATCCGCGAAGACCGCGTCGTCTTTCGCTACTGCGACCCGGCGGGCGAGTCGGGCGAGCTGTCGAACATCAACGGCTCGCGCGACCACATCGCGGGCATCTGCTCGCGCGAGCGCAACGTGCTCGGCATGATGCCGCACCCGGAGCGCGCGTGCGAAGACCTGCTCGGCTCCTCGGACGGCAGCGGCGTCTTCAGCTCGCTCGCCGCGACGCTGGCCGCCGTGCGGTGAAGGCCAAAGCGAAAAGTCAGAAGTCGAAAGTAAGCGCGAACCCTCGTGAGCCTGAGACAGGCGACGCCCACGTCCTCACTTGGGAAGAGGTGAGCCGCACGCACCGCGTCCGTAACGGCGTCTACCATCGCGGCGGACGCCTCGTCTCTTTGCTCACGGACTTCGGCCGCATCAATCCCTGCTACCCTGACGCGCTCTCCGCGGACGGCGAATCAATCGTCTACACGGGCGAGGGGCGCCACGGCGACAAGCACCTCTCACCCGGCTACCGCGCGCTGCTCTCGGCCGTCGAGACGGGCCGCGCCGTCCCCCTCTTCAACAAGCTCGGCACTGGGCGTTGGCAGCTCACCGGCCACTGGCGCGTCACCTCCGCCGAACACCGCTTCGACGAACGGGAGCAACGCATGCTCTGGCGCTTCACGCTGAAGCGAGTAGGCAGAAGGCAGATGGCAGAAGGCAGTTGAAAGCCCCGCTGTCGAAACCTCCGAATTATTCTTTCAACGTCCTGAACGCGGAGCGACTGCCTACTGCCCTCTGCCTTCTGCCTACTCCCCTTTCGACTTTGAACTTTGCTTCCGGGTTCGCTAAGCTGTCGGCACTCCCCTGTCATGTCCAGAGAAAAGGAGTTCAGGTAAGTTTATGAAGAAGCTCTCCG
>JBJMGQ010000448.1:0-4658 GCA_045807845.1 Pyrinomonadaceae bacterium
CTGGTCGCGGGGGCTCTGCTCGCGGTCGCGCCGTTGACGATTCGCAACGCGGTCGTCTACGGCCATTTCATCCCCGTCTCTCTAGGCGGGGGGCAGACGCTCATCGAGGGTATCGGCGACTACGACCCGGCGGGGCGGTTCGGCCTGCCCGCCACCGACGTGGAACTCCAACGGCAGGAGGCAGAGATGTACGACCGCCCCGAGTACGCCACCTCCCTCTTCGGCCCCGACGCCATCGAGCGCGACCGCCGAAGACGCGCGCGCGCCTTCGCCGTCATCCGCGCACACCCGCTCTGGTTCGCGTGTGTGATGGTCAGGCGTGCCTCCACGATGCTGAGACTTGAGAGAGTCCCGCTCGCGTCGAACGCCGTGCCCATCTCGGAAGGCTGGACGCGGCCTCTCCGTTTAATGTTGCGCGCCGTGCAGAAGCTCTTCATCACCGCCGTCTTCCTGCCGCTCCAACTCTTCGGCCTCGCCGCCCTCGTGCGCGCCCGCCGCTGGCGCGTGCTCGTCGCGCTGTCGGCCGTGCCCCTCTACTACCTCTGCGTACAGTCGGCGCTGCACACGGAGTATCGCTACGTCCTCGCCGTACAGTATTTTCTGCTCGCGCCCGCGGCGCTCACCCTCCATGAGACGGGACTCTGGGTCTGTGGAAGGTGGCGGGGGCGGCGGGTCTGACTGCGACTCAGGCGGCGTCCTTATGGCCCATCGGCGCGTTCGTCGCCGAGTCCTGCGATGAGCTTCCAGCGCAGGAGGTTCTCTTCCGCCTCTCGACGGAACTGCTCCCCCCAACGCCGTATCTCCTCACTCGGCGGATCGAACAGGGACTCTCGCAGGAACCCGACGAGCGCCTCAAGGTCGCCGTAGTCGTAGATAAGGATGCCGCGGCTCTCCTCGCCCCGCCCGGCCACGACCGGCGTGCCGCACCAGATGGCCTCGACGCGTGAGAGGCTGTAGCCCTCGTAGCGGACGCCCCGCACGAACGCGTCGCTCCGCTTGAAGAGCTGTAGCACCTGCGGGTGCGGCACGTTCTCCAACACCGTGATCCAGTCGCGCCCGCGCAAGACCTTTTCGCGATACGCCTCGTCGCGCACGAACGTGCCGTCGATGAGCAGCAGGCCGATCTCCTCGCCCGACTCGCGCCGCAACTGCTCGACGGCCTCGGCGGCGTGCTCGAAGCCGTAGTCGGGCGTGAAGGCGCCCGTCGAGCAGACGCGCCGCGCGTGGCGCGCGAGCTTCGCCTCCAACTCCGGGTCGAGTTGCGCGTCGAAGACGGTGGGCGGGATCGGCAGGAGCGCGTTGGCCGTCGAGACTTTCCGCCGCACTCCCATCTCGCCACGCAGCCACGCGCCTATCTCGTCGTTGACGACGGCGAACTCGTCAACCGAATTGACGGCCATGCGGCAGAGCAGGCGGCGGAGCGGGCCGAAGCTCCTGTGCCTCGAAGGGAGCGAGCCGTCGTGGACGACCTTCACCCACTCGAACCGCAGCACAAGTTTCAGCAGCAGCCAAAGAGGCACGAGTAAGGGGTTCGGGTGCTCGACTAAGAAATGTGACGAGTCGAGGATGCGCGCGCGCGCGCCCCGGCGCAGAAGCAGCGGGACGAAGCCCAGCCTCCTGTGATTAAAGCGAATGACCCTCGGCTCGCCCTGCGCGCTCCCGGCGTAGGCCCATAGCTCCGCGCCGTGGCGCTTGAGTGACTCGAAGAGCGAGTGCATGAAGACGGCCACACCGCCGTACGGCGGCGGGAGCGGCCCCAACAGAATAATCTTCCTGCGCATGTTCGGGACGTTTGAAACTGCCGCGCCGCCTACTCGGCCTTGATTGAATCGAGGCCGTAGTACCGGGCCGCGGCCACGTTCTGCGGCGCCAACGGGTCGCGGCTCAGGCGCAGCTCCGGGCGGCCGAACCCCAGCTCCCACTCTTCGCCTTCGATGGCGCGCACGGTCACGTCCCGCGCCCCGGCCGCGACGGCCGCGCGTATCTGCCGCTCCGCCTCGTCCCACCTCTCGGCGTACGCGCGGGCGCGCGCGCCGTGTGCGAAGGTGCGCCGGGCCGAAGCAGCCGCCGACACGAACAGCAGCGCCGCGACCGCGCACCAGCCCGCCAACCGGATGCGCGGCAGCGCCTTCCGCCCTCGCGTCGCCTTCAGCAGCGCGAGGCCCGCCAGCGCCCCCCAGTAGACGTTAAGGCAGACGAGGACGAACTTCGGAACGATGTGCGCCCGCCGCGGCAGCGCCTCGGACTGCGCGTAGAAGCCCGGGATGAAGCAGAGTACAATCAGTGCGAACCCGGCGGCGGTGCCGCCAGCCAGTAGCCCGAGAAGGCGGCGCGCGCACGGCGTCTCTCTGAATTGTCCGAGGCGGGACGCGCCGGCCGACAGCGCGAGCACGGCGGGGAGGGCGAAGCAGAGCAGGGCGGCGCCGCGCCAGCGCCGCGTGTGCTGCTCGAAGAAATAGAGCGCGTAGCGGCACGCGGACTCGACCGACCAGAACAGCCCGGAGTGAGTAGGGCCAAGCCCCTGCCTCACTTCGTTCCCGGGCGCGAGCGCGACGAGCAGCAGCGCCGCGAGCGCCCCCACGAACCCTGCCACGATGAGCGCGCGAGCGGCGCGCGAGCGGAGGCCGCGGGCTCGCAAAAGCGAGGCTGCCAGCAGAAGAGAGAGGCCGCCCAACTGCAACACCGCCGACACCTCCGAGAACCCGCCCGCGACGAGGGCGAGCAGCGCGCAGAGTCCGACCCGCCAGAGCGCCGCGCGCCCGGGCTCTCTCCTGACGGACGAGGCGGCGAGCCCCACGTTGGCCGTGAAAAAGATGAGCGGCGCGAGGTACGTGAGCATCCCCGTCTGCCAGTAGAGCGACTGCGCCACGTCGGCCGTGCTCTCGACGGTCGCGTAGACCAGCAGCAGCGCCGAGAGGAGCGCCACGCGCGCGCGCTCCGGCAACCCGAGCAGCGCGGCCCCCTCGTAAGCCGCCCAGGCCGTCAAGGCCACCCAGACCGACAGCGCGGCCAGCGGCAGCAAGCATACGACCCAAGGGCCCGCCGACTCGGCGAGGTTCACCACGAAGTGGAACGAGAAGCGGCCCGACCAGTTCACGTACCAGTAGCGCTGTGAGCCGAGGAAGCCTCGTTCGCGCAGCACGGCCGCGGTGTTGAAGTCGTCGTACCAGTAACGGCTGTAGAGCCCGACGTAGGCGTGCGCCAGCAGCGCCGCGCACAGTGGCGCTGCGAGCGCGGCGTCCGCCACGCGCGGCAGGAGTTTAGGCGACACGGCTCTCATGATACTCGAAGCGTTCTCGCGGTGCTCCGTATGAACCAAAGGCCCGACGCGGGGGCGGGCGACGGCGGACGAGATGTCGCGGTCGTCGTGCCCTCCTACAATCACGCGCCGTACGTCGCGGCGGCGCTGCGCTCTGTCTTCGCGCAACGGCTCGCGCCCGCGCGTCTACTCGTCATCGACGACGGCTCGCGCGACGGCTCGCCCAAAATTATCGAAGACGTGCTCAAAGACTGCCCCTTCCCCTGCGAGCTTATCGCGCGCGAGAACCGCGGCCTGTGCGCCACGCTCAACGAAGGACTGGCGAAGACCGAAGGGGCTTACTTCGCATACCTCGGCTCGGACGACATCTGGCTGCCCGGCTTCCTCGAAGCGCGCGTCCGGGTGCTGGAAGCGAGGCCGCGCGCCGTGCTCGCCTACGGCCACGCGTACCTCATTGACGGGCGCGGCGAGGTCTTCGACTGCACGCTCGACTGGGCGCGTTACACCGACGGCGACGCGCGCGCGATGCTGCTCGAAGAGAGCTATGCACCGATGAGCCCGACGGTCGTCCATCGGCGCGCAGCGGTCGAGCGGCACGGGTGGAACGAGCGGGCGCGACTCGAAGACTACGAGCTTTATCTGAAGCTGAGCGCCGACGGCGAGTTCGCCTTCGACCCGCGCGTGCTCTCGGCGTGGCGCCGCCACGGCACGAACACCAGCGGCGACTTCGTCTGGATGATCGAGGCGCGGCTCGAAGCGCAGCGCAACGTCTCCGCCGAACTCGGCTTGAGCATCGCACAGCTCGAACGCTACCAGCGCGCCCTCAACTTCGCCGGAGCCGAAGACCTCCTCCGCCTCGGCGACAAGCGCGCCGCCCTCAAGTATCTACGACGCGGCCTCAACGGCGCGCCCAACATCTCCGCACTCGCGCGCGTCGCCCTCCGCCTCGTCACGCCCTACTCACTCGTCCAGCACCGCAACCGCCGCAAGCAGGCGAGCGCCGCCAGCCGCTACGCAGGAACGATGAAGGATGAAGGATGAACTAAAAACTTCTGTCTTCCAGTTCATCGTTCAGCGTTCATACTTCATCCTTCCCATCAATCCAGCGCTCGTACCAGAGCGAGAGGTTGAGGAGCGCCCAGAGATGAAAGCCCCAGTCGCGCGCGCCGCGTCGGTGCTCGTCGAAGAGGCGCGCGATGAAGGCGTAGTCGAGAAGGCCGCGGCGGCGCAAGGTCGAGTTCATCACACGCGACTCAAGCTCGGCGGCCGACGCGCCGCGGAACCAGCTCTCGACCGGTGCGCCGAAGCCGCGCTTGCGTCTGTAGAGCACGTCGCGCGGCAGCACCTCTTCGAGCGCGCGCTTGTGCACGTGCTTGCCGCTACGCCCCTCGACCTTCAA
>JBJMGQ010000449.1:0-27888 GCA_045807845.1 Pyrinomonadaceae bacterium
CCCACAGGCATCCAGCTCGTCGGCCCCGCGTGGGGCGAGCGTGAGCTGCTTGAGCTTGCCCACGCCTACCAGTCCGCGACCGACTGGCATAAACGTCATCCACCGGAGGTTTAAGAAGTAGCAATTTAGAGACGAAATCTTTAAACCACGAATTTTTAATCAGGCAACCTCACATTCCTCATCCGAAAACCCCGACGCCGCATCCATTCTTTCGGAGTCCGCTGCAACTGTCGGACTCTTCCTGCGCCACGCCTCGCGCACGCACGGTGGTTCCTCAAGTATTCGCACGCCGCGCCTTCTGGCATCGTCTTTGCTTAATCAAAAAGCGGAATTCGATAAAGAACCTTGATACGGGTTCTTGTTGAAGTTTTACGCGGAAGACGCAGCGCCGTCGCCGTGTGTCAATGTCGGAAGTGTCACACGTTCGGCAAACTGTGCCGGCATTTTCGGCGAGACTCACGGTAGACCGCACGTCTCTCGTAGCCGCGCTCGCCGGTTGTGAGCCGAAAAAATATTCGGTGCAACCCGCGCGCGAGCAAAGGTCATCAAGTGATGTCCGACAAGACAAGGTACATACACTCAAGGAGATTTAAACTCATGCGTAAGATTTTCATGGCGGCGCTATTCATCGCCTGCACCGCGCCGTTCACGTTCGCGCAGACCGCCGACGACTACAACAAGTATGATGTCGGCGTCCTCTACTCGCACAACCGTCAGGATGTCGGCGTCGATAACTCGGGCACGAACTTCCTCGACGAGCGCGAGGGCTTCCACGGCATCGAGGTCTTCGCCAAGGGCAACCTCAGCCGCTACGTCGGCCTCAAGGGCTCCTACTCGTTCAACCGCAAGTCGACCAACTTCAACGGCGGCACACCGGCGACCAGCTTCGACGCCGACCTCGACCTGCACCAGCTTCTCGGCGGCGTCGAGTTCAAGGACAACGCCAAGGAGACGAAGGTGAAGCCCTTCGCACACGTCATGGCGGGCGTCGCGCACGCGCGCTCCCAGGTCAGCGGCTCGACCGTCTCGTTCACCGAGAGCGACAACGGCTTCGCCGGGGTCATCGGCGGCGGCATCGACTTCAAGCTCGGCGACCGCGTTGACCTCCGCGCCGTCCAGTTCGACTACAACCCGATTCGCAACGGCGGCGAGACCTCAAACAACTTCCGCATCGGCATCGGCCTCATCTTCCGATAAAAGGCGGAAGCCCGGCCGTGAGGGAGGGCGCACATCCGTCTAAAGTAAGGTGAGTAAGAAGGAAGAAGGGATGATGAAAGACAGCGTGTCTTTCATCATCCCTTCTTTGTGTTTAGCCGACGCCCTCCCTCACGGCCGGGCTTCGGCCTCTTAATCCTTCAGTCCAAACTTTCGAGCAGGCGCGGCAGGTCGAGGACGAGGGCGACCGTGCCGTCGCGCAGCTCGGTCGCGCCGCCGACGGCGCGCCAGCGTTTCGCGTGCCGGCCGAGGCCGCGCACGAGCACCTCGCTCTGCCCCTCCAACTCGTCTACGGCGATGGCCGCGCGCGCCTCTCCTTCCGAATCCTGCCGCGACCGCGCGACGACGTAAGCGCGCCGCACCGCACCGTTCGTCTCAACACCTTGCGCACTCAACCCGAGCAGTTCGCGCAGCTCGACGAGCGGCAGCTCGCGCCCGCGCCAGCGCAAGGCTCGACGCGCCCCCTGATTGATGAGGTCGGAGGCTTCCGCCTGACCGGCCTCGACGACGTGCGACGCGCCGAGGCAGTAACGACGGCCGGCCGACTTGACGACGTGCGCGGGCAGGAGCGCGAGCGCCGTCGGCAGACGCAGCTCGAAGGTCGTGCCGCGCCCGCTGAGGCTGCGCACGAGGACTTCGCCGCCCGCCTCTTCGACCGCGCGCTCGACCACGTCGAGCCCGACGCCGCGCCCCGAGACGAGCGAGGCTTGCGCCGCGGTCGAGAAGCCCGGGCGGAAGATGAGCCTTAGCGCGTGCGCGTCCGTGAGGGTTGCACCCGGCGCGGCCAGCCCGGCCGCCGCAGCCGCGCGCGCGACCGCCTCCACGTCAACCCCGCGCCCGTCGTCCGAGACGCGCAGCACGACGAGCCCGCCCTCCGAGCCTGCCTCGACACGCACGCGCCCCACGGCCGGCTTGCCCGCGGCGAGACGCTCCTCCTCCGTCTCGACGCCGTGATCGACGGCGTTGCGCACGAGATGGAGCAGAGGGTCTGCGACTCTCTCCGCGAGCGAGCGGTCGAGCCGCGCGTCTCCGCCCGCGACCTCGAACTCGACGCGACGGCCTGCCTCGCGCGCCGCCGCGCGACCCGCACGAGCCGCGCGCAGGAGTGAGGCGCGCAAGCTCACCATGCGCAGCCCGATGAGACGCTCCTCAAGCTCGAAGAAGCGTCGCCGGACGGCGCGCGCACGCTCCTCCAACTCCGCACGTCCTTCTCCAACGGCGAGCGCGTGGTCGAGCGCGCCCAGCGTGTCGGCGAACAGCCCGTGCGTCGCCGAGATGAGCTCGTCCAACTCTTCGAGCGTGATGCGCACGCCCGTCGCATTCGGACTCGCCAGCGACGTTGCGCTTGTCGTCGCAAGCGGCGCGGCCTCTACTGCCTCCGATGTTTCTACTGTTTCGTCCCGAGTTTCTTCAACCGTCTTATCCGCCGACTCGACAGCCGTGTCCGTCGCGGCGAGCGTCGCGCCGAAGGCAGCCGCGCGCTCAGAGAGTTTCGTGAAAGCCTCGGCGCTCGCGTACACGATGCGGAAGCCGACGCGTCCCGGCCCCACGTCGTTGACAAAGGGCTGCGTCGAGACGACCTCGCCCGACTCTTTGAGCGACTCGCTCAGACGCTTGTACTGTTCATCGAAGTCCGACAGATCGAAGCTCACGCTGATGAGGTAGGCGCGCGCGCCCTCGGCGATTGCTTCGGAAAGACTGCTCCGCTCGTGCGCGCTCAAGCCCCTTGCGACCTCAGGCGGCAACAGTTCTTCAACCGCGTGTACGGCCGGCGGCTCGTGTGTCGTCAGCCGGCTCAGACGCTCGGAGAGCCGCGCGGGCACCGCCCACGAATCGCCGCGCGCCGCGGCCTTCAGGCTCTCGGCCAGCGCGCCGACGGCCTCTTCGCACGCGTCGAGCGCCTCTTCGTCGAGCGGCACGCCGCCACGTCGCACCGCGTCGAGCAGCGACTCGAACTCGTGCGCGACCTGCCCCGCCGCGTCGAGCCCCGCGGCGGCGGCCGTCCCCTTCACGGTGTGGGCGTGCCGGAAGATGCGCGCCACCAGCTCGCGCCGCGCAGGCCCCTGCCCCCGCAAAACGCGCAGCTCGGCCACGTCGCCGTACAGCTCCTCGATCAGCTCTTCGGCCTCGGCCAGAAACTCTCTGAGCAGACGTTCATCCATGAAGAACAGAAGGCAGTAAGCAGTAAGCAGTAGGCAGTGAAAAAACGTCGGGCAGCGCGTCCGCCTCTTGGCCGTAACGCGCCGCCCTCTAGACTACTACTGCCTACTGCCTTCTGCCTACTGCCTACTGTTTACTGACTACTGGCTACCTTGCTTTCGCCGTCGGCCTCTTCCGACCCGGGCTCCTCGTCCGGGTGCACGACGGCGTCCTCCTGCGGGCGCTCGCGGTCGAGGTCGCGCTTGATGGCGTCGAGGATGCCGTTGATAAACTGCGTGGCCTCGTAGGTCGAGAAGCGACGAGCAATCTCCAGCGACTCGTTGATGGCGACCGTGCGCGGCGTCTGCTCATGGAGAAACTCGTAGACGGCCATACGCAGGATGTTTCTATCGACGACGGCCATGCGCGAGATGCGCCAGTGCTCTGCGCGCGAACGTATCCGCTCGTCAAGCTCTTCGATGTGGGCGAGCGCACCCACGGCGAGGCGGGTCGCGAACTCGCGCGCGCCCTCGTCCATCTCCGGCTCGCCGAGTTCGTCCCAGTAAGAGCTAACGAGGTCGTCCGGCCGCACAGAAGCGCCACCCAGATCGGCCGCAAAGAGCATCTGCAAGGCGCACTCGCGCGCCTTACGCCTTGAACCCATATGTATAAATGCCGTGATGAGTGATAAGTGATGAGTGATAAGAGTAAGGCGGTCTCTTATCACTCATCACTTATCACTCATCACCGATTTCAACAGATTGACCATTTCGACGGCCGACATGGCGGCCTCGAACCCCTTGTTCCCGGCCTTAACTCCCGCGCGGTCGATGGCCTGCTCCAAGGTGTCGGCAGTGACGATACCGTAGAGGACGGGCAGACCCGTCTGTAGGCCGACGTGTGCGACGCCCTTCGTGACCTCGCCCGCCACGTACTCGAAGTGCGGCGTCTGGCCGCGGATGACCGTGCCCAGACAGACGATGGCGTCGAAGCGTCCCGACTGTGCCGCCTTCAGCGCCGCCAGCGGAATCTCGAACGAGCCGGGCACACGAAAGTGCTCGACCGCGCCCTCGTCCGCGCCCAGACGTTCGAGCGCGTCCAGCGCGCCCTCGACCAGTCGCGCCGTCAGAAAGTCGTTCCAACGGCTTGAGACCAGCGCGAAGCGAAAGCCCCCGGCGCTCAACCGCCCCTGATGCGTCACAGGCTCCAAAATCTTCCTCGACTTCTCCGAATCACGTGGGAGTTAAGAACTGAAAGCAGTATAGAAAAGTGAGTGACGAGTTACAAGTGAGGGGAAGAAATAGGCAGTAGGCAGTAGGCAGTAGGCAGTAGAAAAACAGGCAGCGCGGCGCTCATCGGTTAATGATGAGCGCCGCGCTGTTTCTTATCTCTACTGCCTACTGCCTACTGCCTACTGCCCTTTGAATTCGGGCTTTCGTTTTTCGAGGAAGGCGCGGGTGCCTTCGCGCACGTCTGAGGTGGCGAAGAGGCTTGCGAAGAGTTCGGCTTCGAGGCGGAGGGCTTCGTCGAGTGGAAGGCGCGCGCCGCGGGTGACGGCTTGGAGGCAGGCGCGTGCGGCGAGCGGCGCGGCGTTGTCGATGATGGCTTGCGCGAGCGATTCGGCTTCGGGCATGAGACGTTCGGGCTCGACGACGCGGTTGACGAGGCCGAGCCGGAGCGCCTCTTCTGCGCCTATCGCTTCGCCCGCGAGCATCGCAGAGAGGGCGCGACCACTGCCGACCGCGCGTGCGAGTCGCTGCGTGCCGCCGTAGGCAGAGATGACGCCGAGCTTTGCTTCGGGGAGACTGAAGCGCGCGTTTGAAGCGGCCACGCGCAGGTGGCAGGCGAGCGCAAGCTCGCAGCCGCCGCCCGCTGCCGCGCCCTGTACGGCGGCGATGACGGGCGTGCCGCACAGCTCAATCTGTTCGCAGACCTCCTGCCCGCGCTCGGCTATGCGGCGCCCGGCCGCCGGGCTCGTCGCTTCCAGCTCACCGATGTCCGTGCCGGCGCAGAAGTCCGCGCCCGCGCCGCTCAAGATCACCGCGCGCAGGTCTTGACGCGCCTCGACGCCCGCGAAGATTTCGCCGAGGCGATCGAGCATCTCGCGCAGCAAAGCGTTGCGCTTCGCGGATCGTTCAAGCCGGACGAAGAGAAGCGCGCCGCGTTCTTCGGTGAAGACCGAAGCGCCGGCGCGCTGTGCGTCCTCTTCTCCCTCTTTCTTCGTCAAGGCGTGGCGCTCTGCTGCCAGCGTGCGGCCGGCACTTCGAAGTCGTACGTCTCGCCGTGGCTCAGGTAGACCATGCGCTCGGAGAGCCCCGCCTCCGAGGCCGCGCGCTTGAAGTCTTCGAGGGGCGACTTGAAGACTTCGTAGTCGTTGTAGTGAATCGGAATCACCTTCTTCGGGTTAATAATCCTGACGGCCTCGACGCCCTGCTCGGCGTCCATCGTGAGCAGTATTCCCATGATGGTTGTGCCGCCGAGGTGGAAGAGGCCAAGGTCGATGTCCGGGTAGCGCTTCGGTATCTCGTGGAGGTCGTCGAAGACGAGCGTGTCGCCGGTGATGTAGAGGCGCAGCGCCGTGCGCCCCGCACCCGACTCGAACTCAAGCATCGAGCCCATCACGGGAGGCAGAAACTTCTCGACGATGGGCGGCCCGTGCCGCCCCGGCATCGACGTAACGCGCACGCGCGCGCCTCCCTTCTCGACTGTAAACGAGTCCCACGTGTCGAGCGCGACCGGCGCTGTAAAGCCCTTCTCTTTCAACTCCGAAGCAGCGTGCTCGGTCGTGACGATGGGCACGTCCTTCCGCAGACGCTCCTCTGCGATGCGGTCGAAGTGGTCGCCGTGGTAGTGCGAGAGCACCACGAAGTCGAGCGGCGGGAGTTGCTCGATCTCCAGCGCCGGGTTGGTCAGACGCTCTGCCGTCAGGCCGTAGCCGAGATGCACATGGTCGCCCGCGTGCAGAAAGTTCGGGTCGGTTAAGATTGTGAAGCCCGCGTAACGCAGAATCACCGTCGCTGTCCCGACGAAGAAGATCGAGCCTTTGGAAAATTCGCCGGGAGACGCGCCCGCCTCCAACGTCAGCGTCAAAGCCTTCTGCTCGCCCATCGCTGCCCCCTTTGTACGATTGGTTGGTTTGGCGGCAGCTTAGCGTAGCGGGCGCTGATGAGCGTGGCGACAAGTGAACAAGAGTGCGGAGTTTTCTTGTCGCCGCGCCCACGCGCCGTACGGCAACGCTCAGACGAGGTTCATCGGCACGGGCTTCTTCGAGTCGGCATAGTCGTAGAAGCCGCGCCCGGTCTTGCGCCCGTAGAGGCCGGCCTTGACCATGCGCTTGAGGAGCGGCGGCGGCGCAAAGCGCTTCTCGCGAAACTCTTCGAACATGATCTCGGCGATGTAGTAGGTCGTGTCCAAGCCCACGAAGTCGAGCAGCGTCAGAGGCCCCATCGGGTGGCCGCAGCCGAGCTTCATGCCGTTGTCGATGTCAACGATACTCCCGACGCCCTCTTCGAGCGCGCGGATGGAGTCGAGCAGGTAGGGGACGAGCAGGCGGTTGACGATGAAGCCCGACTTATCGCCCGCGCGCACGGGCACCTTGCCGAGCTTGCGGCCGAACTCGACGGCCGACTCGTAGACCTCCTCGTCGGTGAGGATGGTGCGGACGACTTCGACGAGCTTCATCAAAGGGACGGGGTTGAAGAAGTGCAGGCCGACGAAGCGCGCCTGTCGTTCGGGGCGCGTGGCCGTCATCATCTCCGTGACCGAGAGCGAGGAGGTGTTCGAGGCAAAGATGGTCTCGGGCTTGCAGACGCCGTCGAGCTGGTTGTATGTGTCGCGCTTGGCTTCGAGATTCTCGACGATGGCCTCGATGATGATGTCGCAATCGGCAAGGTCTTCGAGCGCGGTCGTGCCCTTGATGTGGCCGCGTATCTCGGTCTGCTGCTCGGCGGTGATGTTGCCCTTCTCAGCAAACTTCGCCAGAGACTTCTCGATCCCCGCGAAGCCGCGGTCGCACAAATCCTGCGTCACCTCGCGCACGATGACTTCACAACCGGCCGCCGCCGCGGTCTGCGCAATCCCCGAGCCCATCAGCCCGCAGCCGAGCACACCGACTTTGTTGATCTCCATCTCTTCAACCTCTCCTGTTGATTTAAACTATGAACTCGGAACGCTGAACGATGAACTGTCAGACAGCAGGATTTAAGTTCAGCGTTCATACTTCAACGTTCCTACTTCTCCTCGGGATTCTGCATGCCGATGCGGAGTTCCGCGCCCTCGGTTTTGACCCACTGCGAGAAGTGCTCCTGCCAGCCGTGGAGGGCGGCGGCGAGTTGAAGCCGCCGCTCTACGCTCTCCTCGGGTTTCAGAGACTTGTCGTCGGCCGTCTCTCTCGCGCGCGCGACGAGCCCGTTCAACTCCTCGCGCAGCGCGTCGGCTTCGGGTGTGAGCGCGGGCGCCTTCTTCAGAAGCTCGGCGGCCTCTTCGAGCGCGTCCGCGTCTCCGCGCTCCGTGAAGGCCGAGAGCGCGTTCTGCCCCGCGTTGATCGCCTCGATGTAGGGACTGACGGCCGACTTGCCCAGCGCGCGCTCCGTCAGTTTCGACAGGCGCGGTGGCGGCGCGTCGAAGTGGCGCGCGACCATCACGAAGCTCACGGCGACGAGCGCGAGACACGCCACCTGCGCCGCGTGCCACGCGTGCGCCACGGGCCCGCGCGCCCCCGGCCGCTTGTAGCCGACCGCGAACGCCAGCCCCATGCCTGCGACGAGCCCGCCGAGGTGCGCCGCGTTGTCGATGTACTGCCGCGCGACGTAGCCGATGAAGAGGTTGATGCCGAGCGTCGGCAGCAGCCCCGTCCCGAACGCGCGCTTAAGGCCCTCGGGCAGCTCGTGCTTGTACTTGATGCCGAAGACGAAGAGCACGCCCATCAGCCCGAAGAGCGCGCCCGACGCGCCGGCCGAGGCCGTGTCGTACGACTTGAAGAGGAACTGTCCCAACGCGCCGCGCGCCCACTCGGGGCGCACCGCGAGGTAGCTCGCCACGACGCCCGCCACGCCCGTCAAGACCCAGAAGACGACGAAGCGCGCCGACCCGTAGAGCTTCTCCACGTACGGCCCGAGCATGAAGAGGCCGTACATGTTCGAGAGCAGGTGCATGTTCGCCAGCAGCACCCCGAGCACACCGGGCTGCACCAACTGCGACGGCAGTTGCACGTGCAGAAAGATGGGCGTGACGAAGCGCCACCACTGGCCTTCCTGGTCGATGAGGTAGTTGAGCTTGGCCCCGTACGCCTTCAGCACCTCGCCGGTCGCGCCGCCCGAGAGCCACATCAAAAGATAGATGAAGACGTTGGCGATGAGGAAGACGAAGGTGAAGGTGGCGGGGCGCGAGATGACGGCGCGCAGGAAGCGCAGCGTCTCGGGGTCTGCCGTAGCGGTCGCGCGCGTTGACCTTTGCTCGGAGCCGCGGGCGACCGGCGTGCCGCACATCATGCAGCGCCCCTCGCCCGCGCCCACGAGCGCTCCGCAGTGGCGGCACACGCCCGTGCGCCCCGCCTCCGTTGAATGACCTTCGGCCAAGACTTTAAAAGCCGTCCGTTCTGCCTGAGAGAAACTTTTATCCGCCGGCGCGATTCTATTTCGCCCTGCCGCAAACGGCAACTTGAGGAGAGTAGGCAGTAGGCAGTACGCTCCGCGTTAAGCGTCTTGAAGGATTAATGATGAGTTCTCGTTATCAAATCTTCTTACTGCCATCTGCCTACTGCCTACTGCCTACTCTCTTCCCCCGTTCTTCCTGACAGAAATACAGTCAGCGCCTCACGTCACACTGATTGAAGGGCGGAGGCGGGACGGTCTTTCTTCAGAGTTTTCACGGCGGCACGCACGTTGCCCTTGAGTCCCCGGTCGCACTGACGCTCACAACGAAGCGGCCGAGTTCGACGACATTGTAAGGAGCCGACTGAAGTTGAGAATTAGAAACAGTTTAATCGCGGTGCTCGCCACGCTCTCTCTCTTGTCCCCTCTGGCAGGCGCGCTCAAAGCATCGGCCGCGGCGCCGGTGCAGGGCGCGCCGGCGCCGCGGCGCGCGTTGCGGAAGATGACCGACGACCTGCTCGCACGCGCGGGCAAAGCGAAGCGTGGCTCCGGCGAGACGACGCGCGTCATCGTGCGCGCGGCCGAAGGTCAGGCGGGCGCAACGGCGGCCAACTCGCTTCGCGGCGCGGGCGCGCGCGTCTCGGCCGAACTGGGCTCGCTGGGCCTCGTCGTCGCCGACGTACCCGTCGAGAAGCTCGCCGAGCTGGCGGAGCGCGAAGATATCTCTTGGCTCTCTTCAGATCAGGACGTGCGCTCGACCGCAACCACCCTCGACAACACGAGCCATCAAGAGGTCTCGACGGGCGCGAGCAAGCTCCTGCCCGCGGGCAACGAGGCGCTGGCGAACGGCGGCGGCGGCAACAAGGTCGGCATCGCCATCCTCGACAGCGGCATCAGCCCGCCTGACGCGGCCGAGTTCGCGGGCTGGGAGTGGCGCTACTCTTCGGGCACGCTCGGGCTGGGGCTGTTCGCGCAGAAGTATCTCGCCTCCTATCCGCGCGTCCTCAAGCACGTTGACTTCACGGACGAGGGACGCACCGACGACGCGTACGGCCACGGCACGCACACGGCCGGCGTCGCCGCCGGGTCGGGTCAGGCGAGCGAAGACTACGCAGGCAAGAACGCAGGCGCGCAGACCTACGGCGGCATCGCCACCAACGCCAACCTGATCGACGTGCGCGTGCTCGACTCGTACGGCGCGGGCAAGGTCTCGAACGTCGTCAAGGCCGTGGACTGGGTCGTCACTAACCGGAAGACCTACAACGTGCGCGTCATGAACCTGAGTCTGGGCGCGGCGCCCGTCCAGAGTTATAAGACCGACCCCCTGTGCCTCGCGCTTGCGCGCGCCGTGGACGCCGGCATCGTCGTCGTCGTGGCCGCGGGCAACTGGGGCAAGGACGCCGAAGGGCGCACCATCTATGGCGGGATTCTCTCCCCCGCCAACTCTCCCCGCGTTATCACGGTCGGCGCCACGAACACGCAGCAGACCGCCGCGCGCTCCGACGACACGGTCGCCACCTACTCCTCGCGCGGGCCGACGCTCGTTGACGGAACGATGAAGCCCGACCTCCTCGCACCCGGCAACAAACTCGGGGCGGCCGAGACGGCCTCCACCTCTCCGACGGCGAGCAGCAGTTACACCACTTCGGGCGGCGGCGGGCTGCTCGGGACTTTGGTGAGCGGCGACACGAGCACGAACAAGCCGGTCGCCACCGGCACCTACCGCGTGATGAGCGGCACGTCCTTCGCCGCGCCGGCCGTCGCGGGCACGGCCGCGCTGATGCTTGAGGCTAACCCCTCGCTCACGCCTTCGATGGTGAAGGCTCTACTGATGAGGACGGCGCAACGTCTGCCCGTCTACGAGCAGTTGGTCGCCGACGGCCAGATGTCGCAGTTCGAGCGCGTCATCACAGAGGGCGCGGGCGAGTTGAACACGAGCGCCGCGGTGACGGTCGCCCGTAGCGTTCGCAAGGACGCGAACAAGGCCGCGCCGGGCGACAACCTCCTCACTTCGAAGAACACGACCTACTCGACGCTCGGCCTGACTTCGCCGATAGCGGGCGAGGGCGTGCCGCTCAACAACGGCGTCATCTGGGTCGAGGGCGTCGCCTTCAACGAGCGCCTGACCCTGACGGAAAGCTTCCACCTGCCCGACGGGCGCGTGCTTGACGACGGGTGGGTGATGGCCGGCGGGAGGCTCCTGCCCGACGGCACGTACCTTCTCTCCGACGGGCACACCGTCGCCCCGAACTGCATCGTCGGCACGGACATCATCGTCAGCAACGGTCACCTGATGGGCGACGCGATTCTGATGGGCGACGGGATTCTTTTGGGCGATGCCATCCTGATGGGCGACGCGATCCTGATGGGCGATCAGTATCCCTTCGGCAGCGCGATCCTGATGGGCGACGGCCACCTCATGGGCGACAGCACGAGCGCCAGCGCCGCCTTCGCCAACGAGTCGGCATGGGCTTCGAACATGGTCGAGCCCAGCTCGATGCAGTTCAAAGAGGAGCAGGTGCTCCTCCAGGGCGAGTCGGCAATGCCGGCCTCCGTCAACCGCCTCAACTCTTCGAGCCCGCTCTTCCCGAGGAAGTAGACAGTAGACAGCAGGCAGTAGGGATAAGAAACAGCGCGGCGCTCATCGGTTAATGATGAGCGCCGCGCTGCCTGTTTTTCTACTGCCTACTGCCTACTGTCTACTGTCTACTTCCTTCTATGGTCGCGGCGGGGTGGCGCCGGGGGGGACGAGCCAGAGTTGGGTCGAGCCGGTCGTGCGCGTGCCGCCGTCGAGGGTGACGATGCGCGACGAGTCGATGCCGCGCGTGGTGACGACGTAATCGCGCGCGCGCTGCGCACGCAGCGCGCCCGTGCCGTAGCGCTTGTTGCTGCCGCCGTAGCCGATGATGTAGCCCTGCGCGCCGGGGCTGTTCTGCAACTCGATGGCGAACACGTCCAGACGCGCCTTCTCGTCGTCGCGCGCCACCTCGCCGATCTCGTCGAACTTCGTCGGGTTGGGCGGCGCGGGCACCGCCGCCTGACACTGCGCGCGACATTCGAGGTTGTAGCCCGCGACCTCGACGGTCGCCGTGATGGGCTGACCGGCGAGCCCGGCCGTGTCAACGGTGATGGTCGCCGTCCCCTGCCCAGAGAGAATCTTGCCGGCCGAGATGACCCAGTTGTAGGCGGGCGTCACGCCGGGCGTGCCCCCCGAAACCGACGCGGTAAAGGTGATGGGCGTGCCGGCCTGCTGCACGTCCGGGCAGTAGATCGAGACGTTCGGGCAGACGGGGCGCTGCGGCGGGCAGTTGCGCACGACGACCTTCGTCGAGGTGAAGGCCGTGCAGAGCGGATTATCGGCGGGGCCGCTCTCAATCGTCACCGCGGCGTTGTAGACGCCGGGCTGCGCGTCCGACAAGTCCCAGACCACGTCCGTCCCGTCGTAGCTGTCGAGCCGCCCGCCCGAGACCGTCCACTTGTAGCGCAGGGGCTTGCCCTCGGGGCTGACGCCGGTGGCCTTCAGGTGAACGCGCGGATTGGCCGTCGATTCGGCGTCGGGGCAGAGCGTGACGACCTGCGTGTCGGCGTCGAGCCGGATGGTCGGCGGCTGATACTGAGGCGCGGGCGTCGCCGTCTGCTGCGGGCCCTTCTTGTACGCCGCGCGCGAAGAGGTGGAGACAAAGGCCGCGACGGCCAGCAGCAGCACGCCGAGAACGGCCGCAGTACGCTTTCCTGTGAGCATGTCCGACTCCTTACTTGTCCGGGTGGCAGATTACTGGCGAACAGGTTAAACCAAATCCCCCGCGCCGACAACGGTATTCTTACAACCCTTCGGAAACACCCAATCCCTCGCCGTTTCCACCCCGCCCACAGCTTCCGTCCAAAAGAGGGCCGAGCCGGCCTCCTTATCATGCTATATTGCGGCTCGTTCGGAGGTGTTTTATGACGAGCCAGCCGAAGACAAAGTACCTGACGCCGGAAGAGTACCTAGCCGTCGAGCGTCAGAACGAGTACAAGAGCGACTACATCGACGGCGAGATGCTCGCCATGACCGGCGCCAGCCGGAGGCACAACTTAATAACTTTTAACATTGCTAACGCTCTCGGCCCGCAGTTGAGAGGTCGTTCCTGCGAGGCGTACGTCAATGACATGCGCGTCAAGATTGCGTCGAGACGTGAGTACGCCTATACATACCCGGAAGTGGCGGTCGTGTGCGGTGAGCCGCAGTTTGAGGACGGCCACCTCGATACTCTCCTCAACCCGACCGTCCTCATCGAAGTGCTGTCCGAGTCCACGGAACGTTACGACCGCGGCAAAAAGTTCAGCTTCTACCGTACGATTGAATCCCTCGCCGAGTACGTCCTCATCGCGCAGGATGAATACAGAATCGAGCAGTATGTGAAGCAGCCGGACGAACGCTGGATGCTCTCCGACCACCGCTCACTCGAAGCCGTGGTTCAACTCGACTCCATCCAATGCGCCCTCGCGCTGCGCGAAGTTTACGATAAGGTCAGCCTGCCCCCGAGTGATTTGCAGGAGGGTGAAATCTTATGAGCGTGGCTGCCGCAGAGCTGTCGGTTGACAGGCCGCAGGCGGCGCGGGCGATTGTGTGGGGCGGGCTGTTGGCGGGATTGGGCGACATCACGTTCGCCTTCGTCGTCTGGCGCAGCCTCGGCCCCGTACGAGTGTTGCAGTCGGTAGCGAGTGGACTGCTCGGCGCGGCCGCACGGGAGGGGGGGCTGGCGACAGCGGCGCTCGGGGCAGTGCTCCACTTTACCATCGCCTTCATATGGGCGACGGTCTTCTGGCTGGCGAGCCGCAGGCTCAAGGTGCTGGTGCGACACCCGGTCGTATGTGGCCTGCTCTACGGCGTCGTGATCTACGTCTTCATGTACTTCGTCGTGTTGCCGCTCTCGGCCATCCACGCCAATCTCCCACACGACGCCTCGGCCATCCTCCTCAACTCGGCGGGGCACATGCTGCTCATCGGGCTACCCATCGCGCTCGCCGCTTCTAAATTTTCGAACGATACAGGGAGGGAAAGATGATTGACGGCAGTGATATAAGGGAATCGCAGACGCAGTACCCGGTTGACGAGTTGTTCCTCGACCGCTGGTCGCCGCGCGCTCTGTCGGGCGAGGGCGTGTCGGACGAAGAGTTGATGACGCTCTTCGAGGCGGCGCGCTGGGCGCCTTCGTCTTACAATAATCAGCCGTGGCGCATCCTCTATGCGCGGCGCGAGACGGAGCAGTGGCCCGTCTTCTTCGGCCTGATGGTCGAGGGCAACCAGTCATGGGCGAAGGACGCGGCGGCGCTCCTGCTCTTCATCTCGAAGGAGACCTTCGACTTCAACGGGCAGCCCTACCCGACGCACTCCTTCGACACGGGCGCAGCGTGGGAGAACCTCGCGCTTCAGGCGACGATGCTCGGGCTGGTCACGCACGGCATGCAGGGGTTCGACTACGACCGCGCGCGCACGGAGCTGAACATCCCCGAAGGCTTCCGCGTCGAGGCGATGATCGCGGTCGGGCGCCCCGGCGACCCCGCCAAGCTCTCCGAGTCACAGCGCGAGCGCGAGGCGCCCAGCGGTCGCAAAGCCCTCTCGGAGATAACCTGCGAAGGCGCCTTCAACTTCTGAGCAGTAAGTGATGAGTGATGGGTGATGAGTGAAGACACGAGACTTGTCTTCACTTATCACTCATCACTTTTTTTTGCTTTCCCCACGCGGCGGTTCTATAGTATCCGGCGCGCGGCGACGCCTCAGACGTATCACCACGGCCGCGCGCGTCTCTACAGCCGCGACAGTCCCCGAAAGGAGTCCTTCGATGAGTCAGTATCAGCCCCCAGCGTACCAGCCGCCGCGGCCGTATCAGCAGCCGCAGCAGCCCTCCCACCCTTACCAGCCGCAGCACGTTCAGCACGTAGTCCACCACTACCAGTCGCCGCCCAAGGCTACGGCCGTGGCCGTGCTGCTGGAAGTCCTCCCCGGCCTCTTCTTACAGACCTTCGGCATCGGGCACCTCTACGCGGGCAACATCGGGGTGGGACTGCTCTTCATGTTCGGCTACTGGTTCGTGCAGTTCATCAACCTCCTGCTCTGCTTCGTCTTCATCGGTTTCATCACCGGCCCGCTCTGCTTCATCCTCGCGCTCATCATCTCCCCGCTCCTGGCCTCCAACGCGGCCCAGCGCGCGAACGCCGCGGCCGGTTACAGATAGTCCGCACGCCGTATGGCATCCGGCACAGAGCCGGACTGACTCAACCCGTGTTCCTCAATCCCGCCGAGATGCCGTTCATCGTGGCGGCGAGCGCGTAGTCGAGTTCTTCAGACTCCAGACCCGCGCGCTTGCGGCGCAACAGCTCAATCTGGACGAGGCTCATCGGGTCAACGTAAGGGTTGCGCAGCGCGATGGAGCCCGCGAGCACGGGGTTGCGCTCTAACAGGCGCGTCTGCCCGCTCAAGCGCAGGACGACGCGGCGCGTGCGCTCGAACTCGTCGGCGATCATCCCAAAGACACGCTCGCGCAACGCCTCGTCTTCGACCAGCCCCGCGTACCTGCGCGCGATGGAGAGGTCGGCCTTCGCCATCCCCGTCTCCACGTCGCCCACGAGATTCATAAACAGAGGCAGGTCGCGCATCATCTCTTGCAACAACTCGGCTCCGCCCTCGCGCTCCTCCAAAAATCTTTCGAGCGCGTGGCCGACGCCGAACCACGCGGGCAGCACGTGCCGGCTCTGCATCCAACCGAAGACCCACGGGATGGCGCGCAAGTCCGCTAAGCCACGCGTCTGCGAAGACCGCCGCGCGGGACGCGAGCCAATCTTCGCCAGATCGAATTCGAGCACCGGCGTCGCCTCTTCAAAGTAAGGCACCACGTCCGGATTCTCCGCGACGCGCGCGCGGTAGAGCTCGAAGGCCACGCCCGACATCCATTCGAGCGCCTCCTCCCACTCGTCGCGCCACGCCGCACCCCCGGGCCGCGCCAACGCTTCGAGCGAAGCGGCGACCATCAGCTCAAGGTTCCGCTCGGCCAGCACCGGCTCGGCGTACTTCCAGTTGAGCACCTCGCCCTGCTCCGTGATCTTGAGCGAGCCCTCGAACGCGCCCGCGGGCTGCGCGACGATGGCGTGGTGCGTCGGCCCTCCGCCGCGCCCGACGGTGCCGCCGCGCCCGTGGAAGAGCTGCAAGCGCACGCCGCACTCACGCGCGACGTTGTGCAGCGCGCGGTGCGCCTTGAAAAGCTCCCAAGTGCTCGTCAACATCCCGCCGTCTTTGTTCGAGTCCGAGTAGCCGAGCATCACCTCCTGCTCCCGGTTCCAGGAGTCGAGGTACGGCTCATACTCTCTGGAACTCCACAGCGCACGGCACACGCGGGGGCAGTTGCGCAGGTCTTCGATGGACTCGAAGAGCGGGACGGGCATCAGGCCGGGATCGCAGCGCTCGGCCTCGGCCGCGACGCGCACGCCGCAACTTTCGGCGAGCCACACCAGCCGCAGCACGTCGGCCGTGCCGCGCGCGCCGCTGATGACGTGACTGCGGATTGACTGCGGCGGGAACTCGCGCTTGAGCGCTGCGACCGCGCGCAGAGCGTCGAGCATCGCCGCCGTCTCAGTCGAAGGCGCTTCTGGAACTTGCGACAGGCCGACGTTCTCAACACTGTCATGCTCATCGACAATCGACGCGCCGCGCGCAAGCTCCTCGACGGCATGTGCGTGGACGCGCGCGTGCTGGCGCACGTCGAGCGTGTGCAGGTGAAAGCCGAACGTCTCGACCTGCCGCACGAGCGGGTCAACCAACTGTCGCGCGAGCCTGCGCGCCCCGCCCTCCGCGAGGCTCGCGCGCAACAGGCGCAGGTCGGCCGCGAACGCCGCCGCGTCCGCGTAAGCATCCGCCGCAGAACAGTCGTCCGCGCCCTCACCACCACGCGCCGCGCGCAGGCGGCGCAGGACGAGCCACAGAAAACGCCTGTAGACCTCTTCGGCCGCGTGCGGCTTTGACTCAGGTCGCGACGGCGGCAACGCGCGCTCATACTCTTCGAGCGCCTTAATCAATTCAGAGGAGACGCGCGCCTGTTTGGTCGAGCTACTCAGACGCTCGTGCAGCTCGCCCACCGAAGCGAGATAGATGTCGAGCACCGTCTCGCGCGCCATCCGCAGCGCGTCGCGCGTGCAGCCGGGAGTGACGTACGGGTTGCCGTCGCGGTCGCCCCCAATCCACGAGCCGAAGCGCATGACTCGCGGCAGCTCGCGCGCCTCAAGCTCGCGCCCGTACGTCTCGCGGAAGGCGTCGGCCATCTCTTCGTAGACTTCGGGCACGGTCTTAACGAGCGACGCCGGGTAGTAGTCGAGCCCCATCTTGATCTCGTCGCGCACGGTCGGCTGCCGCCGTCGCACCTCGTCGGTCTGCCACAGCGCGGTTATTTCTGCGGCGATGCGTTCGGCCGCCTCGCGCGCGCGCCTGTCCGAGAGCGGCAGCTCGTCCAGACGCTCAAGCTCTGCCGAGATGCGCGCGCGCTTGAAGAGCACCGTGCGGCGCGCGACCTCGGTCGGGTGCGCGGTGAAGACCGGCACGACCTCGACGCGGGACAACAGATCAATGGCCTCATCGGCGGACGCACCCGCGTCGCGCACGCGGCGGAGCGTACCGGGGAAAGTCCCCGCCTGCGGCTGCGCACCCGAGACCTCGGCCGCACGACGCCGGCGCTTGCGGTGGTTCGTCTCGGCGAGATTGGTCAGCTCGAAGTAGATGGCGAACGCCTTCGTCAGGCGATACGCCTCTTCGACCGACGCGCGGCCGACGACCGACTCGGCGCTTGCCATCAACTTCTGGCGCTCGGCCTTGTCAGACGACTCACGCCGCGCTGACGTGAGGCTGCGCAGCTCCTCGACCGTGTCGAACAGCGCCTCACCCGCCTGCTCCTTCAGCACCGCGCCCAGCAGACGCCCGAGCGAGCGCACGTCGCGCCTGAGCGGCGACTCCTTCGAAGCCCCCGCACGCGCCGACAACTCCTCCAGCCGCCCGCGCTGGTCATCCACCTCCCACAGTCGCTCGTCTTCGCCCACCATCGGTCTCTTCCTTTTCCGTTTGAAGTGTGGCCTCTGTTTTATGCCGGTTCACACACAAACACAACGGCCCGCGTCGAACTTCTCGACGCGGGCCGTTGTCTTGGACTGGCTTTTCAGGTCAGGCTGCGGGCTCAGAGATTTACGGAGCGGGCGGCGCGGGGGGCGCCGGTGGTGCGGGGGGCGCGGGCGGGGCGGCTCCCGCGGTGTCGGACATGGAGACGGTCGTGTTCGTCGTCGTGCCGGCGTCCGACTCGAAGCGCACGTTGCCGTTGACGTGGCTTATCTGGACGGGCACGCCGCCCGTGCCGAAGCGAGCGCGCGCGTAGGAATGGTTCGTGCGCTCCTGCATCGTGACGTTGGGGACGTTCAAGGTCAGCGAGCCGTTCTGATGCTCCGCCTCAATGTCGGCGTTGATGAGTTGACTCAGTCGAATCTCGACGTTGCCGTTGACGTGCGCGACCGTCATCCCCTCTTCGCCGAGACGCGAGATGCCGAACTTCACATTGCCGTTGACGTGGCTGACCTCGGTGCGACCCGCACTCCGCGCGACCTCCACGCGGCCATTCACGTGCGAGACTTCGACCGGGCCTTCGACCTCGCCGACCTGCACCGCCCCGTTGACGTTCTCGGCCGAAAGCTCGACGCGACGAGGCAGGACGAGCGTCACCTCCTGCCGCGCGTTGCCCTCGCCGCCGTACCAGATGCGACGCCAGAGGCTGTGGGCGCCGCCCCCGCCTGCGCCGCGTACGCTCAGCAGGGACGTTGACGCTTCGACGTTGACGCGCGTCTCTTCGAGTTCGTCGGAGCTGGCGGCGGTGCGGACGATGTGGACTTCGGCCGTGTCTGTGTCGGCCGTCTGCACCGTGACCGAGCCGTTGATAATGCCCACCTCGACGCGCGCGCCGGGGTCGAGCCTGAAGGTCTGTCGCGTCTCCTCGCGACGGGCATCGTTCGGATTCATGCCTACTCTCCTGTTCACCCAGCGCCCCGCGAAGGCCGCGGCGGCGAGGAGTAAGACGACGACGAAAATTCTGCCCTTCATTATCCGCCTTCCGGCGGCCGTCGCGTGCCCCCACGCGCCGCCGCCACTTTTATGATTTTTCCAGTGCCCGCCGACTATTCCAGCAGTGAGAACGACGCGGGCCGTCCTGAAGTTCTCAAAATGATTCCAGCGCGACGGCGATTTCGGCCGCGACGCGGGCGTTGTGCTCTAAGAGCGCAACGTTGGCGCGAAGGGTGGCGCCGCCCGAGCGCCAGCTCATGTGCGCGAGCAGGAAGGGCGTCAGCTCGCGACCCGTCACGCCGCGCGCGGCCGCGACCGAGAGCGCCTCGGAGAGTGACTCTTCCATCACATGCTCGTCAACCTCGAAGCCTTCGGGGACGGGCACGGTGACGACGAGCGCTGTTTCGAGCCCGAGTGCGTCGCGCGCGTGCGCCACCCGCGCGACCTCCTCGGGAGAGTCTGCGCGCGCGTCCACCGGGAGCCCGCTGCGCCGCGTGTAGAAGGCCGGCATCTCGTCACAGCCGTAGCCGACGACGCAGACGCCGTACGTCTCCAACCACTCGCGCGTCGCGGGCAGATCGAGCACGGACTTCGCGCCCGAGCAGACGACGGTCATCGGCGTGCACGCAAGCTCCGGCAGGTCGGCCGAGATGTCTGGAAGCTGTCCGCGATGCACGCCGCCGATGCCGCCCGTAGCGAAGACCTTTACACCAGCGCGGCTCGCAATCCAGAGCGTGCCGGCGACGGTCGTTGCGCCGTCCTCACCGCGCGCGACCACGAGCGAAAGGTCGCGCCGGCTCACCTTGCGCACGCCCTCGCCCTCGGCCAGACGCGCGAGCTGCGCCTCTTCGAGCCCCACGCACAGGCGCCCGCCGAGCACGGCCACCGTCGCAGGCACCGCGCCGCCCTCGCGCACGGTCTGCTCCAAGCGCCGCGCCGTCTCAAGGTTCTGCGGCCGTGGCAGCCCGTGCGAGATGACCGTCGATTCGAGCGCCACCACCGCGCGCCCCTCGTCGAGCGCCGCGCGCACTTCGTCGCTCACATGAATAAGTTTATCGTCCGTCATCGGTAGGGCTACAACTCTAGCACAGGGGAGTAGACAGTAGCAGTAGTAGTAGGCAGTAGGCAGTAGGCAGTAGAAGAGAACAGGCGGTGCGATTCAGCAATCAAGCTGACGCACCGCCTGAAAACTACTGGCTACTGCCTACTGGCTACTGTCTACTCTTATCTTATCCGCACGCCGAAGGAGACGCTGCCGGAGTTGTTGGGCGAGGTCTGGCTGAGGCTGCCGGTGAACGTCCAGCGGACGTGTGTGACGGTGCGGTCGTAACCCACCGCGGCGCCGCCTGCGCCCGAGACGGGCGTGTATGTCCACGTCGCGCCGTTGTCGTTCGAGTAGGCGACCGTGGCGGTCAATCCCGTCGTGCCGAGACTGTTGACGACCGAGCCGATCTTAAAGTCCGTGTAGTCGTTAATCTTCAGGGTGGTGGCCGGGTTGGGGTCGGTGAGGACAAAGTTGGTCGCCGGAGAGCCCCCGGTGTTCGTGAAGGCCACGGTGTAAGTGATGACCGTGCCGGGCACCTGCGTGCCGGAGGGCGTGACCGACTTTGTCAGCCCGATGCTGGGCGGGGCCGCCGCGCCGATGCTTGCGCTGGCGCGGTCGTCTTCGGCGGGGTTGCCGTTGTTGGGCGTCGAGTCGGGGTCGGGCTGATCCGAAGCGGTGACCTCGGCCGTGTTGGTGATCGTCCCCGCGCTGCTGACGAGCGCAACAATCTGAAGCGTGGCGCTCGTGCCGCTCGTCAGACTCGCCACGGCCCACGCGCCCGTCCCACTTGTGTATGTGCCCGTGCTCGGCGTCGCCGAGACGAAGGTGAGCCCCGCGGGCAGCAGGTCGGTTACGACGACGTTCGTCGCGTTGCTCGGCCCCGAGTTCGTGAGTGTGAGAGTGAAGGTGACGTTCTGGCCCTGAATTGGATTCGGGTTGTTGACGGTCTTCGACAGACTGAGGTCGGAGCTTGAGACAACCGTCGTCGGGTCGCTCGCGGAGTCGTTCGCGGTGTTCGTCTGTCCACCGCCCGAGACCGCGGCCGTGTTCGTCAAGCTCGCCCCCGCGGTTTGCAGGACGTTGACGACGAGCGTAATCGCTGGGTAGCTCGCGCCGGCCGCGAGCGCGTCCGAGCGCGTGCAGGTGATGGTCTGGCCCGCGGCGCCGCACGTCCAGCCCGTGCCGCTCTGCGTCGAAGGTGTGAGCCCCGCGGGGAGCGTGTCGGTGACGGTGACGGTGCCGCTCGTCGCCGCGCCGCCCGCGTTGCTGACGTTGAGGCTGTAGGAGCCGGTCGCCCCGCGCGTGAAGTTGCCCGAGTGCGTCTTGGCGACAGTGAGATCGGCGACGCCGTTGATGTTGGTCGGGTCGCTCGCAGAGTCGTTCGCGGTGTTCGTCTGTCCGCCGCCGGAGACCGAGCCTGTGTTCGTCACGCTCGTCGGCGCCGTGGTCGAGACGTTGACGGTCACGGTGATGACCGGGTAGCTGGCGGCGGGCGCGAGCGCCGTCGCGCGCGTACAGGTGACGGTCTGGCCCGCGGCGCCGCACGTCCAGCCCGTGCCCGTCGCCGAGACGTAGCTCAGACTCGCGGGCAGAGTGTCGGTGACGGTGACCGTCCCCGACGTGGCCGCGCCGCCCGCGTTCGACACCGTCAGCGTGTAGGTGGCCCCGGCCTGACCCTGTGCGAAGTTGCCGGTGTGACTCTTGGCGATGGTCACGTCGGGCACGCCGCTAATGGTCGTCGGGTCGCTTGAACTGTTGTTGCCCGCGTTGCTGTCGTTGCCGCCGGAGACGGAGGCCGTGTTGGTCAGACTCGAAGCAGAGTTCGAGGCGACGGTGATGGTCACGCTGATGGCGGGATAACTCGCGCCGCCGTTCAAAGCGTCGGCGCGCGTGCAGGTGACGGTCTGACCCGCGGTGTTGCAAGTCCAGCCCGTGCCCGTCGCAGTCCCCGGCGTGAGCCCTGCGGGCAAAGTGTCTGTGACGGTGACGGTGCCGCTCGAAGCGACGCCGCCCGAGTTGGTGACGGTAATCGAGTAGGTGCCGCTCTGCCCCTGCGTGAAGTTGCCGGTGTGTGTCTTAGCGATGGTGAGATCGGTGGGGACGGTCACGGGTTTCGTCACGCTGCTGCTGTTGTCCGTCGCGTCGGGGTCGAGGGTCGTGTTCGACGCGACGGTCGCCGTGTTGGTGACGGAGGGCGCCGCTGCCGCGCCGACCGCGACGGTGAGTGTGATGGCGGGCAGCGTCGTCCCCGTCGTCACAGGCCCCGCGCGCGTGCAGGTCACCGTCCCGCTTGCGTTCGAGCAAGTCCAGCCCGTGCCCGTCGCCGAGACGTAGGAGAGCCCCGCGGGCAGCGTGTCGCTGACGGTGATGGTGCCCGCGGCCGACTGCGGCCCGCTGTTGGTGGCCGTGAGCGTGTAGACGGCGTTTGAGCCGACGGTGAAGGTGCTGGCGGTGGTCTTCGTAATCGAGAGGTCGGCGGCGGCGACGACCGTGTCGGTGTCGGTGGCCGTGTTGTTCGCGGGCGACGCGTCGGTTATCCAAGCGGGCGGGTTGGCCGTGACCGTGTTGGCGATGGTGCCGGAGGAGGCCGTGACCGTGGCGCTGATGGTGTAGGTGGCCGTGTCTCCGGCTGCGAGCGTCGCGCTCGTGCTGATGTTGCCGCTGCCCGAAGCGGCGGCGCAGGACGAGCCCGCAGAGGCCACACACGTCCACGTCGCGCCGGTCAGCCCCGCAGGGATCGTGTCGGCGACTGAGGCGGTAACGGTGTAAGTCCCGCTGTTGGTGACGACGACCGTGTAGGTGAGGCTCGCCCCTTGGTACGTGTTCGTGACGCCGTCCGTCTTGGTGACCGTGATGGAGGGGGCGGTGATAACGGTTGTCGAGAGGTCGCCGGTCGCGGTCGTGCCGCCGCTCAAAGCGCCGACGAGCGAGGCCGAGAGCGAGGGGAGCGTGACGGCATACATGTTCGCCGCGGTGGTCGAAGTCGTGATGAGAATGCGGCTTCCGTCCACGCCGAGGCCGATGGTGCCGGGGGTGGCGCCGCCGGGGAAAGTGACCGTACCGATGGAGGTCGCCGCGCCGCCCGCCACCGTGGCCGAATAGAGCTGGCGGTTCTGGTTCATGATGTAGAGCGTCGCGCCCGAGAAGGCCATGTCGCCGCCGCTGCCCGTCCCCGTGATGGTGGCGACGGCCGTGGCCCGACCCGTCGCCTGATTGACGGTGTAGAGCGTGTCGTTGTCCGCGCCGCCGCCGCCCGACATGTAGTAGAGCGTGCCCGCAGAGTTGAAGGCCATGCGAAAGCCGCTCAGGACGTTCCCGCCCGAGGTCGAAGGGCCGATGTTGCCGAGCAGCACGGGTGCGACCGCGGGCGTGGCGGGGTTGTAGCGATAGACCGCGCCGTTCTGCCCCGACGGGTCGTTGATGACGTAGAAGAGCATCCCGTCGGTGGGGCGCTGCGCGAGCGTGGCGGCGTTGCCGCCGGGGTAGCCCGTGTAGACGAGCGTCTCGACGCCCGTCGCCGGGTTGACGGCCCAGATGTTGTTGCTGCCCGCGCTGGCGTTGCCGCGGATGTGGTAGACCGAGGTCTGCGCCGCAACGGCGGGCGCGAGCGCGAGGAGCACGAGCAGGAGGAAGAGCACGCGCGCAGAGAAGCCCCTCGGCGCCGCGTCGCGTAAGCGTTGCGCCGTGCAGAGGAGTCTCATGTTCGCGGGCCGTCTGTTCATGCGTGTGGAGGCGGGGGTTCGAGTCTATTCTTCTTACTCTTCGTCGTGACTCTTCTCGCCGCTGAGCCCCGACTTGCTCGTGCCGAAGAGATCGAAGAGGTTCGAGAGCTTCGAAGAGATAGTGAAGTAGAAGCCGCGGCGCGCGGCGTTGAGCCCCGTCGCACCGGGCTCGGACGCGCCCGTCCAGTTGTAGCCGCCGCCGAGCCGCAGGTCGGGCATCACCCAGAAGCCCAGCTCGGAGCCGAACGACGCGCGCGCCGTCCCCGAAGCGGGCTGCGCCAGCCAGCGACCCTCGCCCGCCACGTCAACGTAACGGCCCAGCCGGTAGACGGCGCGACCCTGCGTCATGTATGTGAGCGTCGAGACGCGCGCGAGCCCGAAGGAGCTTGTGTCGCCGAACTTCAGAGCGAAGCGGCTGTAAAGCTCGACGTTGCGCGACGCCTGATAGTAACCGTCGGTCGAGAGCGTGTCGGAGCGGTCGCGCGTCTCGCCCTGCCCCGCGCCGTTCTGCTGCGAGAGGTCGCGCCGAGTATAGCTGAAGAGAAGGCCGACCGAGTCCCTGTGCAGAGGGCGCCACGCGAGCGCGCCCGTCGCGGCCATCGCAGAGCCCTCGCGCCCCGCGAAGTTCGTGCGCGAGAGCTGGAAGCGCCCGAGTGAGGTGACGTTGTCGCCGAGCCGCCCGGCCGCGCCGAGCGTCAGCACGGAGCCCATGCCGCCGCGGTCGCGCATCTCGTAGCGACCCGTCGTGCGGAAGCCTTCGATTGGCTGCCAAGCGAAGCCGAGATGCGCGGCGTTGAAGCTCTCGCCCGTGCCCGCGATGTGGAAGCCGCGCTCGTAGCCGAGGTCGAGCGCGATCTTCTTGTTGACGGGCAGACGGTTCTGAAGGCCGATGACGGCGAAGCTGTCTGTGCCGTTGATGCCGTTCTCAAGTTGATAACGCGTGTTGAGGTTGCCGACGCGGCCGAGCTTCGTCTCGACGCCGATGGCCGTCTCGTTGCGCGCGCCCGTCGCGGCGAAGCCCGTCCCCGTCACGTCGCCGATGGGCGTGATGGGCGCCGAAGACATGCGCTGCGTGAAGAAGAGTTTCGTGTACTGGTTCCACTGATAGGTCGCCGCGAGCGTCGTCTGGTCGGGATAGGTCGGGTCGGCTTCGCCGAGATTCTGCTCGCGCTTCGCGGAGAGCTGAAGCTTGTCGGTCGCCTTGTACTCGGCGCCGACGGTGACGAGATTCGAGTCGGTCTCGCGCCCCGAAATCTCGTCCTTCAAGTGGCGGAAGTCGTAAGAGAACTGCGCGCGCAGGCGCTCGCCGAACTGCTGCGTCCACATGAGCGAGGCGGTCTGGCGGCTGTTGTCCACGTTCGCCGTCTGGTTGCGCTCGTCGGTGAAGGAGAACTGCGCGCGCGCCGTCTTCGAGACGCGCATGTCGATTGAAGCGTCGGCGCGCTGCGAGCCCGGGGTGACGGTCTGGCCGAACGGATTGAGGAAGCCCTCGTCGGCGCGCGCGAACGAGGCGCGCACGGTCGTCTCGCGCCACGCGAGCGGCTGCTCGACTTCGACGCGATAGGCGTTGCCGTCGTGGCGGTCGTCGAGGGTGTTGCCGAAGAAGACGTTGCCGCCCGTGACGGCGCGCCCGCGCGAGGTCGCCCACTCGGCGCGCAGATGCCCGCCGTGCCACAGACTCTTCTCGGCGTCCACGCCTCCCAAGACGAACGAGCCGAAGTCGCCCTGCCGCTGGTCAACGAGCGAGAGCCCGACCTTGAGCCCCAACCCTTCAAAGTTCTTATAAGCGCGCGCCGTGTAGACGGCCTGCGACATCCCTTCGGCCGCGTACTCGTAGGTCGCGACGACCTGCACGAGGTTGAAAGAGAAATCGAAAGTGGAGATGGGACGCAGGAAGAAGACCTCGCCCGTCGCGGCGTCGAGGTTGTAATCGACCGAGCGGATGAGCGACTCGCGCGACAAGATAGTCTCCGGGTTGCGACGGTCGCGCACTTCGATGACGAGCGTCTCGGAGCCGGGCAGAATCTCCGCGTGCGACAGGCGCGCGAAGCCCAAAGCGCCGCCGGGGAACACGTCGCGCGCAAAGGCCGTGTCGGGGCGCGCGCCCGTCAGAGAGAGGTAGTCGCCCTTCGAGTTCTCAAGATGAACTTTGACGCCCGTCAGCTTGCGCGTGTACGAGGCGAGCCCCGCGTTGCGGTTCTCCGACTCGAAGTCGCCGAAGAGGAAGTAGGAGCGGCCGTGGTCGAGCCGCGCGTAGAGCTTCGAGTTGGTCTGCGCGTCCTCGAAGCGCGTCGAGGAGTCGCCGAAGAGCGGGTAGGCGCGGTCGAGCGGGTCGAACTGGAAGAGACGGTCGCGACCGGCCGTGCGGTTGATGGGCCGGTTGCTGTCGTAGGCGAGCGTCAGAAGGTTCGAGCCGAGGAACTGCCCGCGATAGAAGAAGGCGAGACGGCTACGCACAGAGGCGTTCGACTCGGCGCCGGAGAGTTCGGGCGCCGCCGCGCCGAAGGTCATCTCGCCTAAGCCGACGAGGATGGCGGGGCGCACTTCCGGCGTGATGCGAACATGCTGCTCTGCCTCGACCGAGCCGGTCGTCGCGTGAATCGCGGCCGAGCCGGGCGCGTTCTCCGCGACGAGCACGGCGCGACCCTCGCCGCCGACGAGCGGGACGATCTGCTCACTCGGCGACTCGACATCTTGAGTCTGCACGTCGGGCTGCGACTGGTTCAGAGAGCCGGACTGGTTGAGCCTGTCGTTCTGCTTGAGCGCGGCCTCGGCCGCACGCTCGACCGCCTTCCCGTTGCGACTTCCGTCAGCAGCAACTTCATCGACACGCATCAGGCGCCCCGCAGAGACGGCGAGCGCAACCGAGCCGTCGGCCGCGGGGTGTCCCCACTGGTCGAAGGCGCGCACGCGCACCGTGGTCGAGTCGCGACCACCGGCGGAGAGTTCCGCCTTGTCGGTCACAATCTCAAGACGCTTCGCGGGGCCGCGGCCGTACGCGGTCAGCTCGACGGTCTTGCCCGACTGTCCTTCGGGGCCGACGGCCGTGACGCGGATGCGGTTCGGGCCGGGCTGGACGCCGAGGCCGACGAACGAGAAAGTCGCAAGGTCGTTCCTGCGGTCGATGCGCTTCTCGCCGATCTTCGAGTCGGGGACGCGCTGCCCGCCGACCTCGACCGAGACCGTCCAAGCGGCATTGGTGCGCGCTTCAATCTCAAGCGCAGCGCCCGTCACCGCTTCGTCAGGCTTCGGAGAGAGCACGCGCACTTCACCGGGCGCGACCGGCTCAAGCGTCTCCTCGGTCGTCATCTCGTACGTGCCCGACGCGCGCGGCGCGACCGGTGTCGCTTCGGTCGAGTTCTTCGACTCGCTCGCGCCGAAGAGCGAGCCGGAGAGCGGCGTCTTCGAGTTCGAGGAGGCGTTCGGAGTGAGACTGTTCTTTAACGCAGAATTAAGAGAGGACACAGAGGACGCAGCGTCGGGCGCGCGCAGTCCGTAGTTCTGTCGTAGCAGTGCGCCGCCGCCGAGAGGCGTGCGAAGCAGACGCGTCCAGCTTCGTTCGTCGCGGCGGCCCGTCTCGACCAGTGTGTAGCCGGGCGGGAGCGTCACGGGGTCGAGCGAGAGCACCTGCGCGCCCTCGTTGACGACGGGGAAGTTGTAGAGCCCCTCGGAGTCCGTGATGACCGACTGGCCGTTGTTCAGATAGAGACGCACGCCGGGGACGCCGCGCTCTTCACGGTCGAACTGGCCGTTCAAGTTCGCATCCGAATAGACGCGGCCGAGTATGACCTGCTGCGAGGAGAAGAGACCGCGGCGGACGCGCACGGAGGCGCGTGCCGGGGGGGTGGACACACGCTCTCCGTTCGAGAGCGTCCCCGCCGCGGAGGCCGTATTGAACTGTTCGCCCTCGGGGGCGTTGGCGCCGACGCGCGCGCGGTAGACGAGCGCGACGCGCGCGCCCGCATCAATGCGGCCGAGATGGAAGATGAGCAGGCCGCCGTCGGCCGTCTCGGGCTCGACGCTGCGCGCGGGCGCGGGCGGGTTCTCGACGAGCCCCGTGCCTTCGGCGTAGTGGAACGACGGCGGAAGCTGGTCGCGCACCTCGAC